>DAITMB010000272.1:0-1560 GCA_036835375.1 Bacteroidota bacterium | reverse complement strand
GGACTTCTTCGCGCGAAAAGAAGGGCAGGAAAAAGGATTCGGCCTTGACATTGAATGGCGAGCCAGAACCGAGAGAGGGATTATCGGCGCGGGCTTTCATTTTATATTCGCGAATGTCGCGCAGCCCCACCAGGGCAATTGACTGTGGAAAACTCTGTGGCCGGGTCTGGAACCCGTCGCGCAACTGTCGAAGCAGGGACACCAGCACATCGTCCCAGAGGGAATCCACCTCATCCATCAGCAACACAATGGGTTTGGCCTGCGCGCGGCACCATTCAGTGAGATAGTCAGACATGTCCATACCTGGTTTCGGAGGCTCAGGCCATTCCATTTCAGGCAAAAAGTCAGGACACATTCGGTAGAGCGCTTTGAGCATGCGCTCGTTGGCCACTTCTTCGGGCATGCTGCGCACCCCGGCCCGCTCCAGCGACACCACCAGGCAAATGTACTTGCCTTCCTGATTGAGTTTTTTGGCGAAAGCGTGCAGGAAGGTGGTCTTGCCAGTCTGGCGCGGAGCGTGGATAAGGAAATATTGCTTGGTCTCAATCAGCCGCATAATTTCATGGTCCATGTCCCGGAAGGGTGGAACCATGTAGTGTTTGTCGGGTAGGCAAAGACCCGTGGTGTTGAAGAAGCGCTTCATGTGGCGAAGATACACATTTTGGGTCTAGCCATGCGACGTGAAAGGGTCTCGGCGAGCAGCACCTCTACGGCTCTTCGCGCCTTGGAATCCTCGAAGCCGATCGCTATCTTGAAGTCGTGTCAGAAGAAGCTGGTATTCGGGCTTATCTGAAATTCGTTTTCATCGTAACCTTGATTATGAGAATAGACATCCCCGAAATAGACCCTACCTTATGGCTTCGCCTCCACATTGAAGCGAGGCATCGGGGAACGAATGTATCCACCCTCCTAACCGAGGCCATTCACTTCTACTTGGGTATCAAACAGCCATCTACCATTCCTCCTGATCCGTCTAGTCTGCACCGATTGGCGGGTACCTGGACGCAAGAAGACGCCGAGGAGTTTGAGCAAAACACTGATTGGACCAGACAAATTGATCCAGATATCTGGACATGACGAAATCGATTGTCATAGATACGAATGCCTACTCCGCTTACAAACAGGGCAAAAAGGATGCGCAGGAGGTCATCACTACTGCCGGGACCATTGTGATCTCGTCCACCATGTTAGGAGAATTACTCGCAGGCTTTCTTGGAGGGAAACGTGAGCAAGCCAATAAGCAGGAGCTACAGGAGTTTCTGGAGGAGCCAAAAGTTTCATTCTTCACTGTAAATGCTCAGACCGCGGAAGAGTACGCCAAGATTTACCAGATGCTTAAGCAAAAAGGTACGCCCATTCCTACCAATGACATGTGGATTGCGGCGATGGCCAAGCAGCTAGGAATGGCCATTTTTACTTTTGATGCACACTTTTTCCATATCAAAGGGTTAAAGGTCATCCAATCTTCGAAAGATTGGTGAGGGTAGAAAAACAAAGTCTCAACTTTGGTTTTCCTATTTTCTCCGTCCGATCCTGTGCTGTAACGCTAGCCCCTCTACG
>DAITMB010000271.1:0-1709 GCA_036835375.1 Bacteroidota bacterium | reverse complement strand
ACAAACCACATCCCTCCAACTCCCTGGTCTGTCCCCTGACAGACCACTGGACTTTGGCTATTTCCCCTATTTTCTACTGTAGAGGACAGCGCTTTGGAGTGGGTTTGTACTAATACTTCGGCTTTTAGTTCGATGTTGATCGGCCACGAAGCCGGAGAAATTGCCACACCCGAGGGCCTTGGCCCACATTTCTGTTCTGAGGTGATTAACAAGGTCTCCACTGGTAAATCGTTGTTCTTTTTTTGCCGGGTACCATTTTGGTCTCGGCAGCAGGATTTTCCTGTTTTTTTTGTCACCGTTTTTCTTAAAAACTTTTATACTGGCCAATATCAGGAATGCATACATTGCAGATACAAAGGCGGGGACATCAGCAGCTGAATACTCATTTCTGACTTGTGCCTGCCCACACCCGATAAGTGTTTTTTCATCTCGTATATTCACTTCTATTTCCCACCGCCAAATGTAGTTTTGCAGCATATCTTCCGGGCTCATGTCATTATCAGTACATATCAGATAAGCCGGTTTTCGATAGAGCAGCCTGGAGTGGGCATTGAGTCTGTAAGCCAGAGGCCGGATGACCATAAGTTGCATAGTGTGATTTTTGCCCGCAGCTCTCCATTTTAATCCCTTCACAATTTTAACATTGAACTGGTGCTTTTTACCCGCTGCCCAGGCTTCTACCTCATGCCAACTATAGTCGGGCGACTGTCTCACCTGCTCCGGCGTTGGTATAGCTTCTCCATATACTTTTCTTCGGCCTGCTCCTTTGCACTTATTGGAGTGTTCCGGGAGGCGATGTAGCTTTGTGTCTTTTCGGATGCGGCCGATCAATACGGTCCTTTCCGGCAAACTTTTTAATACTGTTGAATTCGTGTAGCTACCGTCAACGCCCATACACAATGTGCGGTTAGCATGACCTTGTTGATCAAGCGTTTCTCTTAATCCCTGTATGTACAGCGCACCCTGAAGGCTGAGCTTTGATTGTTTCTTTATTTCCTTATAGACTGATATCTCTTTCTCAGTAGCATTTCTAACTGGTTTTTTGGGTGTGGGGCAATGATGAAAACCTATTGGGATGGCACGGGATTGGCATGCACCCTGGCTTTCAGGTACGGCCAATGACATTTGTATGAACCGCTGCCCCCAAATAAAATTGGTGTGAAATGGCGGCCCCAAAGGATCTCTGCGCCATGAAGTACCCGGTATCTTTCTCCCTGTTTTCTTAATAATGGTATCGTCCATGTGTGCAATGATCATCCTTTTGTTATCCAACTCTTGGATTGCTCCTTCAATGCAGACTTCATTAAGCCTTGAAATATCTACTCGCTGCTTACTGAACAAACGGTAGAAAGAAGACCAATCAACGAATTGATGACCCCCTGATGTGATCATGCCAGATATAGTGTGACGTCCCATACAAGTCAGGTTACCGTAGGCGATCTTTCTGGCTTTGTTTGCAATTTTTGAATGATTGAAAGCATCAGAAGCATTCGAGAACAGCTTGTCAAATTCTCCCATTAGGGAATCGTTCACTTCTTTAGTTTTTTTTTCAACGCGGCCACTGACTCCTTGTTTCTGGTAAGCACCAATCTTTGGTGATCATCGATTAACCATTCGACGACCTCACCTCGTTCAAATTCCATAGCCTGAGCAACAGCAGAAGGAAAATTGATGTACCACTGTTCACTTTTAGCCCTGTTGATGAGTTG
>DAITMB010000270.1:0-1862 GCA_036835375.1 Bacteroidota bacterium | reverse complement strand
TCAAAGAAAAGATCACCGAACCAATGGCGCTCCGCGACTTCCAAGGCATGGGCTACGCATTTCAGGAAGCTCTATCTACCGATACCGAGTGGGTTTTTGCACGCTAGCGGATTTCGTGGCGCGACTGATTCTGATGCGTGTGTGTATTGAAAATGTATTGAAAAAGTGGAGCCTCGCAAGCTATTCCAGCAGAACTGGAGCTGCTTGCGAGGCTTTCAACTGTGGACTGTGAAGAAGCAACTGTCGAATTACAAGTGAATAATCCGATTGCCAGTAGCTCCCATGGCAGCTTCCTTGATGGATTCCGAAAAGGTAGGGTGCGCATGGGAGAAGATGGCCAAATCTTCCGCAGAGGCGCGAAACTCCAAGCCCATCACGCCTTCCATGATCATGTCAGCTGCTCGTGGCCCGATGATGTGCATGCCCAACAGCTCATCGGTCTCTTTGTGGGCCAGAACTTTGACAAAGCCAAACTGGTTGTCCATGCTTGCCCGTGCACGTCCCGAAGCTTTAAAGGGAAATTGGCCTGTCTTGTAGGGAATTTTCTCGGCCTTGAGTTCTTCTTCGGTGTATCCAACGCCAGCTACTTCTGGCCACGTGTAAACGACGTTCGGAATCGCATGATAATTGATATGAGGATGCTGCCCCGCGATGACTTCCGCCACAAAGGTGCCCTCCTCGGAGGCTTTGTGTGCCAGCATAGCTCCGCGCACCACATCACCCAAAGCGTAGATGCCGGGAACGCTTGTTTCCATCTGCCCATTCACCGGAATCTGTCCACGAACGGTCTCTATGCCGATATTTTCCAGACCGAGGCGATCTGTGAAGGGTTTGCGGCCCACTGCCACAAGACACATATCTGCCTCAAAGGCAACAAGTTCTCCAGTCTTGATGTTTTCAGCCTGCACGGTCACTTTCCCGTCTTTCACGGAAGCTGACACGGCTTTGTGTTGGAAAAAAGCCTCGTAGTCCAACTCTTTTTTCAAGACCTTGAACAGTTCCTTTCCCAGGGAAGCATCCATGGAAGGGATGAGCTTATCGGCAAATTCGATCACGGTGATCTTGGTGCCAAGCCGTCCAAACACGGAGGCCATTTCAGAAGCGATCACTCCACCGCCGATCACGACCATGGAGGCAGGGAGTTCTGTGAGATCAAGTGCCTCGGTCGAAGTAAGGATGTGCTTTTTGTCCACTTCGATGCCCGGCAAATGAATCGGCTTGGAGCCCGTCGCGATGATGACTTTGTCCGTCGTGATGACTTCTTCTGTTCCGTCCGCTTTGGTGATGTTGATCTTGTGTGGGTCCACGAAACTGCCAAATCCTTCGAAGACGGTAATCTTATTTTTTTTCATTAAAAACGTGATCCCCGCTGTGGTCTGATCCACTACTTCGCGCTTGCGTTTGATCATCTGAGCGAGATCTACCTTGAGATCGCCGACATGAATCCCATGCTCAGCGAATTGATGTTTTGCCTGAAAAAAATGCTCGGAGGAGTCAAGCAAGGCTTTGGAGGGAATGCAACCGACATTGAGACAAGTACCTCCTAGCGAGGGATAGCGCTCAATGATGGCGACTTTCATGCCTAGCTGGGCGGCACGAATCGCGGCGACGTATCCGCCGGGACCTGAACCGATGACAGTGAGTTCATATTGGAATGAAGACATACGAAGGAAGATTCTGGGGTGGAGAAAATAGGTTGTGTGCGGGATGGCTGTGCTTGTGGCCAGCACCATGCCGGGTTCAAATGTAGAGGCTACCGCCCAAACTTGCGAATGAAATATGAGCGCTGAGTCATTTCTTAGAACAGACTCCCTTTCACAAAGGAGTTGGTTTGGGCGCAAATAAAAAAAGGGCGGGCTACC
>DAITMB010000269.1:0-1902 GCA_036835375.1 Bacteroidota bacterium | reverse complement strand
CTACAGACGTCTCTTTTGAGCCAGAAGAAATCGAGAAAGAGCGCGGAGTCGTGATCTCGGAGTGGCGCACACGCCTGGGCGGAAATTGGCGCATCGCCCAGCAGGTGTATCCTTCTCAATTTTACCAAAGTCGCTACGCCACGCGTCTGCCCATTGGCACTGTAGAGAATCTTCAGAGTTTCCCTCATGATCGCTTGATCCAGTATTACCGCGATTGGTACCGCCCAGACCTCATGAGTGTGGTTGCAGTGGGAGACTTTGATGTGGAAGAAATGGAAAAACGCATCCAGGCAGTGTTTGGAGCGATTCCTTCTCGAAAAGGTCCTGAGAGAATCACCTACGAAGTGCCTGACCACGAAGAGACGCTTGTGGCCATTGCTTCTGATCCGGAAGCCAATTTCAATGTGGTGGAAATCACCTACAAGCATCCTCCTCTTACCATCGAAACGGAGGAAGATTATCGACTGGATTTGACCTACGACTTGGTCAACAATATGCTAGACACACGGCTCAGCGAGCTCGTGCAGCAAGAAAATCCTCCTTTCAGCAACGCTTCGGCCTACTATGCCCAGATGGTGCGGAGCAAGCATCAGTTTTCGATGTCGGCCATTGTGGCTGATAGCGCCAGGAGCACTGGCTTGGCGGCTTTGTATCGCGAAGGACTCCGCGCATCAAGATTCGGATTCACGGAGACAGAATTGGCCAGGGCTAAATCCTCGCTCCTTACCACCTTGGAGAGCCAGTACCGCGAGCGCGACAAAACCGAGTCAAACCGCATTGCTATGCGCTATGTGAGGCATTTTCTCACCCAGAATGCCGAGCCAGGGATCGAATTACAGGTAGAAATGGCCAGGGAAATGTTGCCCGGCATCACTAGCAAAGATGTCAACGAGGCCATTCGTCATTTCATGTCTCCAGCGTCGCGAGTCATATCGATCACCGGCTCACCCAATGAGCAACATCCGTTTCCTACAGAAGAAGCCGTTTTGCAAACGCTTTCTTCCATTGTTCCCGAAGAACTGGAGCCTTACGCTGACAACCTTTCGACAGCTCCCCTTATGAGCAGTCAGCCAGAACCGGGGGATGTAGTGAGTCGGCAATCGATCGACAGCGTGGGAATCACCGAACTGACGTTTGACAATGGCGTCAGGGTCATCCTGAAGCCGACGACCTTCAAAAATGACGAGATCTCGATGCAGTCATTCAGTCCTGGTGGGTTGTCTCTCGTGGAGGAAAAAGACTTTATCACCGGAAACATGACCGTTCAGGCCATCACTGCCGGGGGCGTCGGTGCCTATGACAACATTCAGCTCCAGAAATTTCTCAGCGACAAAGTCATTGAACTCTCTCCCAATATCGCAGAGCTGCAAGAAGGAATGAGTGGATCCTGCGCTCCGCAAGACTTTGAGACTTTTCTCCAACTCGTCCACCTTTACTTCGTGCAACCACGCCCTGACGAGGCTGCGTTTAACTCATTGATCGCTCGCATTCAAGCTTTTTACGCCAATCTACTCAACAACCCCGATATCTTCTTCCAGGTGTCTATTCCGAAGGAGCTGTACAACCAGCACCCGCGCAAGGACGTGTCGAAGATTTTCACTGATATGGACAAAGTGGATTTTGCGAAAGCAGAAGAAATCTATCGCGACCGATTCGGGGACGCAGGTGACTTTACTTTCGTGTTTGTAGGGAATTTTGACCCTTCCGAAATCGAACCGCTGCTCGCCACCTACCTCGGTTCGCTGCCCAGCGAGGGCCGCAAAGAAAACTTCGCCGATACCGAGGCGCGCGCCGTCAAGGGGGAACTATCTAAGACTTTTTTCAAAGGAACGGAACCCAAATCTCAAGTCAACCTTATCTATCACGGTGAAATGGAGTGGAATGCAGATAATCGCTATCTGC
>DAITMB010000268.1:0-1967 GCA_036835375.1 Bacteroidota bacterium | reverse complement strand
ATATTGCTATCGCAACAGCGCAAAGACTTGGGCGTTATCAGCAAACAAAAGTATCAACCATGATGAGCAAAAAAGCCAAGACAAGATCTCAAATAGCCCATGAATACGGCGTGACTACGAAGACGTTTCGCAGATGGCTAAAGCGAGAAGGGATAGTAATACCTCGTGGCCTAGTTAGCCCAAGCAGCCAATCCTACATATATGCCAGGCTTGGAAATCCGTCAGTGTCCGGAAATGACCCAAAATGACCGATTTTTCGCTTTATAAATATCTGTTTGATTCATAGTTTTGGTGAAACAAAATGAGTTTTCCTTTCATTTTGTATGTTTTTTCAATCTATCACAATTCAAACAAAATGAACATGATCTGGAAAATTCTTTTTGCCTCACTGGCTGCATTAGTTCTCGTAATCTGCTCAGGGTGCGCCCCCGCCCTACCTCCTGCAACTCCGGGGCCCACCGCAGGTTGTGAAGTCTCTTTCGTTTTTGAACGACCGTTCGATATAAATTATCCCGGTCCATGGACAAGTTTTGGATGCGCACAATCTTACATTCAAACGGCTGCAAGTCCACTTTGCGACTTAGAGGGAAATTTTATCACCGCTTGTGATCCTAATCAGGGTTCCTTCTGCCCTTCTAATGAACACGTCATCGAAATTTCGGTGGTCGGTGTAAATGGGTATTATGCTGTGGTGAATGTTACAAATGCCTCTCCTCAAGGAGGGCCGGCGAATTGCCCAGTAATCGTCCAGGTTCCTACCGATCAGGACTCTGAAATATCTGTTACTTGGTTTGATCTGTGTTGTCCAAATCTTGGGAATGGGAGAAGGGTTACGTGGGCAACGGACGTTCAGTTTGCAAGCGCGTTTATTCCTCAACAACTTGCTCAATCCAACAACGCTTTTGCAAATGTGTCTCTAAAGTATACAGGTATTCAGAATTATCCTTGCTTCTAAGCAAAACTTGTACATTGAAAAACAAAAAAAAATGAAAAAACATCTGTTTCTATTCACGCTTCCTCTGCTTTTACTTCTAGTAGCTTGCCAGCCAAGCGAAGATCTCAAGTTGGCAGAAGCCAACAGCTCCAACACTGACCCTCATTCAGGGTTTTCTACTGGAGCTTGGGGTTTGGCGGACTACTATAACCTGAAAAGCGAAGAAGATGCGTTAGTTAAATTTTCTTTCGGAGTCAATACCTTTATGGATGCACAAGGCGGAGGTAGCGACTTTACGGCTTGGCACACTGAGGGTGGAACCAGTGTGTATGCAATTGGCAATGAAACTAGCGAAAGCTTCTCAATTGGCGCTTTTTCATTCAATTTCGTCATTCCTACAGGTGATCAAAATCCAGAAGTTTTTCGTCAGTCTGGGGAGAGCGAATTCAAATCTGCAATATTTGGGAGCCAAGTCCAATTTCAAGGATTAGGGGTAAGTAAGACTTTCTACATTCCTGAGCCTATTTACTGTCTTGCGCCTGCGCCCGACGGATTAAAGGAAACGCGAGGGATTCCAGTCCCCATATCCCAGAATCTACAACTACGCTGGAATAAGGATGATCAAAACTTGAAAGGAGTGATCATCATGTTGAAGCGATCAGGGAATCAAGAAGGGGGACCTCTGTTTTACTTTGAGGTGTTCGAAGACACCGGGGAAGCAGAGATCGCAAGTAGTGTGTTGTCACAGTTTGCTACGGGTAGCAATGTGGATGTTACCCTTATCAGGGGAAACTATTTTCAAGAAACGTATGGTGATGAAGATAAACTGCTAACGGTATTTGCCAACACGGCAGCTGGCACTCTCATTACACTGACCAACTGAGGATAAGAATCGTTGTATTCCGTAGGGAATTTTCAATTTAAAAGCTGATAACAAAGTGGAGACGCCCATCCCGATTACATCGGGACGGCGTCTCCACTCCCGTTGTCAGCAACGAGTAAAGAATTTTAATTTAAAATGAGATAGTCATGA
>DAITMB010000267.1:0-1967 GCA_036835375.1 Bacteroidota bacterium | reverse complement strand
GGGTCAGATTCTCGACACCAAAATCTTCATCAAGATCCCGTAGGGAGGAAGAAAGAAGAGGAACTGGTTATTAAACGAGATAGCATAGTTCGGAGAAATAGATTCAATGCAGGTTCAGTCTATGAAGGCTGGGCCTGCTCTTTTTTTTAGGATATGCTGTCGAAGGTGAACTAGCAATTAAACTGGCTCATGAATCGTCATCTTTTTGCTTAATTTAGAAACGATTTTCCAAATGGTAGATTTTTTTCCAAAATGAGAATTTGATATAAAAAAAGAGCTGGATTTTCGTCAGAAATGTAGAGGGGTTACGGTATAAATCGAGCATACCTAACACAGGCTCTTTCGATTTTTTTTGATGCTCGCCGTAAGGCCTCAGAAGAAGGTGTTGGACTTTATGCGAAAAAATATTCATAAAATACTGTTTATCAATTGTTTATAAGTAAATTTTGATAACACTATGAAGGTGTATTTGATGTTAGCGCCAGGTACTTTCTAACAAGCGCTGCTGCTGGAATGGTCTGGAAGTTGCCCCAATTCACTTGCTTACTCTTGAAAATCAATCCGTTCTCTATTCCATTCTTTTTTTGTTTTCATCTACGTCTCGCCTTGCGCAAGCTTGGCAAATGAGACAATATTTCCAGATGTTGGTAATATGAACAACCTAAACTGTTGCATTTCATCTCCTCGCTTCGAACGCTCCTTGCTAATTAGATTAACGCTTTCTTTCTTATTCTTCTGGCAATTGACTGCCTTGGGTCAGGCACCCATTTCTGATTGGGACAATTTTGTGGCAAATTCGGATGGTAGCTGGTACGAGTTTGATGCTTCCAACACGACCATACCCAATGGATTCGTTGGTGAAAATGACATCAAGAATGCTTTCAAAGCTGGCGACATTCACCAAGGGTTGAAGTACAAAAACACCCGCTTCAAATTTGAGTCAAACGTCCCGGAGATCGGATTGCCGGGGTTGCTGAATTTTACGCCTACAGGGGCCAATAGCGCCAACTACCAAGAGCGTGTAGCAGTTCCCAGGACCAAAGACAAAGACTACGAGCCCGCACGAGAAGTAGCGGTCAGAATGGATTACTTTCTGATCCATCCAGGGGCTTCGAAGTCCAAGAACGTAGAAACGGACATCAGGACTTACTATCCCGAACCGCACGTCAAAAGAAATGGCCTTTCGACTTTCCAAAACCGTCCGGGAGCAGGGACGAATCCCGTGCCCGATGGGAAAGGCTGCGAGTTTGTGTTGCTCTCCCAATATGGCCCCGGGACTTTTGACAATAATTTCCCCAAAGGCAACAAGGGAGACGTGTACGGTCAATCGCTGCCTCAGGGATTCACAACTTTCGACGTCACAGGGACTTACGAGAATTTCAATACCAAATCGACCACCTATACCAAAGATCGCACGGTATTCGCTGTGGGCGTCTATTCTCACGACGTGACTGACTATAGCTATCAGTCACAGATCTATCCTTGTTATCCAGGGACAAACATCAGGCTGACATTTCCCGCAGGAGAATTGATCCAGAACCGATTTTTGATTGGATTAAATACCGTGACGAACGGCGTATCAAATAGCGATGGATACTTTCGTTGGTGGATCAAAGTGCCTTCGATCAACAATGGACAATGGTTTCTAGCCGCAACTCTCGACAACCGCGATTTCACGGGTAATGTAGCTATGCAGTTGGCTAACTTGGGAATCGGGCAGTACAATGGAGGAAATGGCAAGGGATACTATCTTGACAATGGAACAACCGCTAACGGCTTGTGGTATCACAATATGAGCGCTTATTACAGAAACGGGAAGGCTCCTGTTGGTCAAGCTCCTGTGGTCAACCTCACTTCTCCTGCCAATGGTACCACCTTCGTACCATTTTCAAATATCAACCTCACTGCGACAGCCTCAGATCCAGACGGCAGCGTGACGAAAGTAGAATTCTTCCAAGGGAACACCC
>DAITMB010000266.1:0-1976 GCA_036835375.1 Bacteroidota bacterium | reverse complement strand
TGATGCCTGTGGCGCATTCTTCTTCGGTGAAGGTCTCGCCGTCTTTTTCGCAGCGACAGGTCGAGCAAATCGTGCAGCTTGTGGTGAGCAACAACAGAACCACGCAAAACAAGGTAACCTTGAGCTTATTCATGAGAAAAGGAATGAACAGTTGTTTAGGGCACAAAATCATTGGTGCTGTCGGGCTTGGGGTGGAAGGGGCGGAAGCGGAAGGTTTGCTGTATATCTGGTGAAAAGTAAGTGGGTGGATTCTTACCAGTGCCCACTTTATTTGTCAGAATGAATGAAGTATCACTCAACACCTCGCCTGTCCTTCGAATACCCGTCTTTCCACAAGGCTTCGGGAACCAATGTGCTAATTCTATGGTTTGACTGTCAGCGTCAAATAAACCCCAAAAATCTCTTGCCTCTTTATAAAGGTTGTCTGCCCCATATGATTGGACCAGATCATCTAGCTCGTTTAAATCACGTACCCCAGACGAACTTCCAGCCAAAGCGACTCCATTTCGATACAAAATAACAATTTCAGTGAGAGCAACACCACTTGCCTGCGTATCTGCAACGACCTCATAGTAGTAGCCATCCTTCCGCAACAAGTCATCCGTTGGCTGATTGGGATCCACCCCCAAATCCGGGAAATTAAGGCAAGGATTGATGCTCTGGCATTGAAGCATCAAAAAACTTAGAGCAGAAATTGCGATTATTTTGAGCATTTGATTCATCGTTAGATTTTCGTTAAATCAATACTGAGTAATGTTGCTCCCCCAGTCATATTGGAGATATGGCCGAGGGCGTCTTTGAAGCGGCATCATCCACGGATAACCACTGCCGTTCGACTGGATTCCACCGTATGAAACGACGCCGGCGATCCAGTCATGTGCCACCCGATTTTGGAACAAATGCCTGATGCTTTCAGTATCGAGTCCCAATCGGATGCCACCAAATCCGAGATATAAAACTCCATAGCTCTCGCCTGGGTTCTCAATGCTGCCGCCTTCAAACGCTCTGGTATCGTTGACGCCATCACCGTCGAAATCTCGATTGAATCTATCTGGACCATCTCGACGGGGTGCAGACGTCCATTCCCCAGTATGCAAAATCATCCCAGCAGAGAAGAACCCAGCCCATTTGACTCTAACCGCAGCAGTCCGATAAGCATCACCACCATCATTGACTGGAACTCCGGGTAAGGTGAAATTAGTAAGGAGGCTTAATCCATCTGTGTCGTTTTCATAGGAAATGCTCATGATTGGATTACCGAGAGTGATAGAGTTGGTGGTTTGGCTTCTCGGGTAAAGGTTGCCTCCAAAAGTAGTTCCCGAAATACTGATATTCCCAAACAGCGTCCATTCGCCTCCCGAACGGGTTTCCCAGCCTGAGCGCCCGCCATAAGTCTTGGTGTAGTAGGAAGCACCCCAATGACGGCGGTAGCTAACTGGCGATAGTTTGGGTACTCCCACCGAAACGTCTGCTCCAACTCCCGTCTGATGAGCTCCAAACTTGGGCCTGATACTAATGGCTACAGGAGAAACGTATTTTTGAATTTCGTATCCTGGCTCTGTCAGAAGTAAGAAAGCCACCGCCATTATCGGCACCACCACAGGCACCTCCCCACTCGGATCTACATACCGCATCGGGTTGTTGCCGGCGTAGGCATAGCGGTTGTAGCCTTGGCTGCCGAGGTCGGTGTGGACTCCTTTGAGCGCGACGATTCCCTGTCAAAGTACGTGCTGTTAAATTCCGAAACTCAGCTCAGAGGTGCAAGGGCTGGCGGGAGAATTTTTCAATGCACAGTAGCGAACAAAAATCTGTCCCGCTGAAGGCGACACCGCGCTGGAACTGCGGTCACTGTGTGTAAGCCATCAAACCCCTCAGTCCCGCTTCTCGAGCCGCTGCGCATACACCTCGCCTTGCGCGTGGAGCCGCAGAAAGTAGCTGCCGGAGGGCAGGTGACGCAGGTCGAGCTTGATGGGCAG
>DAITMB010000265.1:0-2047 GCA_036835375.1 Bacteroidota bacterium | reverse complement strand
AGCAGATTGGATCTCCTAAAGCGGAAAATACTGCACAATGGCTTGGGCTTGTAATGCAACAAATCGGCGAAGCCCGCTTCAATGAAATCATCCAATCTCTCCCACCTGCCACTTGAAGTTGTCCGATCACTTGGTCGAGATTTATAATTACCTTTTTCAGAGGAAGATATTGCCTTACTTTCATTCCAACTAATCGTCACTCGCGCTATGAAACCAAATCAGATGGTTGTCAGCCTGCTTTTTTTGAGCTTTTGCCCCGTTGCTTTTTCTCAGGTAGCGCAAACCTGGAATCGGGAGTTTGAAGTTGGGGTCTCCAAAACGTTTGAATCTCCGGGATATGCTCGGTTTCACGTCGGAATGCTAACCCCCGGCAAAAAAGAATATCGCTGGCGAAGGGTCAGTCTGGACTTTGCCAACACATTTTTTTATCCGGGATCTTATTACCGGAACTCAACCGAATTGGAACTCAGGCAGGACTCAGGGCTATTCCAACAAATCAATCTCACCTATGGGATCGAGGCGCGAACCTATAGAAGCAAAGATTTTGCCCTGTATGCAGGCTGTGAAGCAGGTGCTGGGTACCAATGGGGACACAAAACGACCTTCATTTTTGAAGAAGGCAATCTCAACGATGCCCCCATCATCGAACGCGTGCAGGAACGCAACATGGGTCTGGTGGTCAATCCCTACGTAGGGTTCACGGCGATGCTGAGCGATCAGATCGGATTCTTCTGTCAGGGGTGGATGTTTACCTCCTTGTTTCTCGAAAATACCTCCACCTCCAGAGCCGTTTCCTTTTATCAAACGCCAGAGCTTCGACTCGGAATGAATCTGAGGTTGGGAAGGAACTAACTAAATAGAGACAGATGGTTCGCGCCCTGGCTTGATAGCTTCATTTGCACATGATACGCGGCGACAGGACTGGTGAATGCGACCCCCGCTGAGATCGGAGGGGGAACACGCAATAAGCCTACGAAGGAACGACCATTACAAGGTTGACAGTGCATGTTTCCTCAGCGATGCTGCCACTGAAGCTTCTGCCACCGACAACGTATAGAAGGAAGTCCCACAACCACATACATGATTCGCCCTGAAAAAATAAATGGGTTTTCCCTCCTTAAGATTTCACAAAATACCTCTCTTTTGGTAAGATGCTTTTGAGTAGCTTAGGCTATCAATGCATTCCTCTATGAATTCCCTCAACCTAGACTCAGTCGCCAACAGCTTGCCTCTTTGGGCAGATAGCCTGCTCCAACATCCGACAAGAAGTTTGGTTTTTTCGGTCGATGCTTTCGGAACTCACTCCATAGATGAACTCCGCGCCTGGCTGGAAGCCCAGCCTGAAACTGCCGCCTGCCTGGAGGAAGCCAGACGAAAGCCCGGTGAATCCCAGATTCTTTACCTCCGGTCCACAGATCCTGCCTGGCTCAATCTGCCTTGGCGGCAAGCTGTCATTGATCTGCCAAATGTGCAGATCGTCACAACGCCGGCTAGCGGGGAATTGCCGCATTACCAATCAACCATTGCACCACCCTTCCGCATCCTGGTCATGATCTCGGCACCAGTGGACCAGGAAGATCACCGCAAGCTTGACTACGAAAGAGAAGAATACCTGATGATCAAGGCCCTTTCGCCGCTGATCGAGCAGGGACTGGTGTACATCGACTTCACCGACGACGGCTCGCTGGAGGCGCTGAAGCGGAAATTGGCTGAGCGACCCTATCATGCGCTTCACTTCATCGGCCACGGAGATTACCAACATGGCCGGAGCGTGCTGGAACTGGAAGAATCCGGCACCCTGAACCGGCGAATGACCAGCGCAGCAGACATCGTTGCGGCCTTGCACGCGCCGGGCATCTATACCCCGCCACTAGTGGTCCTATCGGCCTGCAAAACGGCTCAAGGTCGCGAAGCCGCCGATCAAACTGGGTTGGCCCATACGCTCGTGCGGGCAGGGGTGCCCGCCATCGTAGCGATGGAATTGTTTGCTGGCATGAGAAACAAACAGGAGCTTCAACAGATGGTGAAGAACTTCCGAAGCTACAAT
>DAITMB010000264.1:0-2141 GCA_036835375.1 Bacteroidota bacterium | reverse complement strand
TATGGCACCTGTTCTGTCCTGCATTCGCAAGGAGATGTGATTCGTATGCCATGGAAGATTATCCAAGCGCTGTTCCCTATGATAACCGCGTCAACGAACATCTGTTCGTCGAGGCACTCGCAGCGCTTCCTGAGAAACCAAGGAACCGAGGTCGAAGGGACACCTCTTTTGGTCTCGTGCTCAAGCACTACAAGCTCCTGAAACAAGCTAAGGGAAAGGGTTACTCCTATGCGGATCTAGCGGGTCTGTTTGAGTCCCAGTTGGGCAGAGGGATTACCCCCGGCACCCTTCGCAAGTACATGAACCGAGCGGCCAAAGAAGAAAGTGGTGCTGTGGATACCAGCGTGGATCCCATACCACTGCCCCAAAAGGCTGCACCGATTTCAACGCCAGTTAGAAAGCCATCAGGGGAAGAAGGGCGGCTTCGGCCACCACGAAAATCCCTCTTAGCCAGTGATCATCCAGCACAGGTAAGCGAGGACGAATTTGAAAATCTATAACCTCACAAGGAGGTGACGTGTATGGTGGAAAAATTTGATGGAAACAGGAGAAAGAACCAACGGCTTCACTTTGTCGGTGGACGTAAGGGAGGTGTCGGGAAGAGCTTCTTTGCCCGGATGTTGATTGAGTACCTGAGAAGTAAAGGAAAGAAATTTACGATCGCCGAATGCGATCGCGTGAATCCTGATGTTGGGCGCGTCTACAAGGATCAAGAACCGATCATTCTTGCTTATTTCAGTGAGGATGAGCGAAAGCGCAGTAAGGCCGATGCCCTGTTTGCTGAGGCTCTTAATGGGACTGTCATTGCCAACCTGCCTGCGCAGGTACATCAGCCGATGCTTGGCTGGTTTACCGAAGATGCGCTGTACGAGCTAGCCGAACAGGAGGGTGTGACCTTCTGCCACTGGTATGTCTCCAATGGCGGGTATGACTCGTTGCAGCTGTTATACAAAACCGTTCGTGACCTCGGGATATGGATGCCCCATGTGTTTGTTAGAAACTTTGGGCTTTGTGACGACTGGCGACACGTGGATGAAGACCCAGATTTTCAAGCCATTGTGGAGGAGCACTCCGTTCTGGTGATTGACCTGCCCAAGTTCTCGTATCTGGAGCGCAACTTTGTAGAGGCTAATCAACTCGCCCTCTCTGATGCTGTGAACCATAATGATCTGTCGGTAGTGTCGCGGCAGCGCATCAAGCACTTTCTCCGGCAGGCTTTTGCCGAAATCGAGAAGGCGGGGATGCTGTGAATCTCAAGCTTGTAGATGACCAGCCGGAGAAGCCCCTGTCACTGCTCGACATGGTGATGAAGAATCATGATGCCCAAACAAAACTCATGGTGCATCAGATCATTGAACGATCGAAGGTGGAACCTGATGATCCAATGTTTCTCGCATTGCTCGCTCTAACCGAGGCCAAGATAACGATCGCCCCCATCCCCAGTGAATTACGGTCGCTCACGGATGAGATGAAGGCCCATCTTGTCACCCTGCAATCGCTCAGCCGTGGACAGATTCAGGATTGTCGGGATGTGGCCAGTGACATCAATGTCACCGCTAGCCGCCTTAGTCGGCAGCTGGTTCAGCATACCTCTGGGGGCATATCCCCGGTCATCTCATTTATGTGGGCCTTTTTCGGGGCCGTCTGTGGTGGCGTTCTGATTCTGCTGCTTCAGCGATTTGTTTGACGCTTACTGGGGCGATCGCAGAGGTCGCCCCCCAATCTTTTCCCTTATTCCAAATATCTCGAAGGAGGACTGATGTTGGCACATGTCATCAGGCGGGGACTTTTTGTGTTTTTTATGATTCTCCTTGCCTTGTATCTCTACCCTCGCATGGGCGGGTTTACCGAACGCCTGGCGCTGACCGGGTGGACCCTGATTGGATTTATTCCGTTGCGGTGGCTCGATA
Source organism: Bacteroidota bacterium (assembly GCA_036835375.1). Classification (GTDB taxonomy): domain Bacteria; phylum Bacteroidota; class Bacteroidia; order J057; family J057; genus JANQTF01. Next base: position 231 of record DAITMB010000264.1, on the reverse strand, counting down.
ACCAGTGGGCACACGGTGCGATCTTTCTTTTTTGCGCCCTGTGGCTCTACCGCTATCTCGAAGGGTTTTCAGAAGAGCTCGCCATTGCCCGGTATCGCTCGATATCCAAGATCATTGGCTGCACCGTACGGTGGCTCATCGCTATGGTGCTGTGGCTGATTCTTGTGCTGCTAGAGCCAGTCCTGGTGTTTCGAGCACTCACCGCATGGACAACCCTGCCGATCTGGCTGG
>DAITMB010000263.1:0-2203 GCA_036835375.1 Bacteroidota bacterium | reverse complement strand
CTTGAAACGATGGCTGTCGCCACCTCTCGCCTAGCTTTTTTTTAGTCATACCTCTAAAAGTACGATGTCGGCACAATAGGAATTGTTCCGCTTCAGTCGGAATGTCCGAAATGAGGTCTTGAGTTAAGCTACTTTTCCACCAAACAGGAAAAGCAGCATGCCAGCAAAAACACGCAGACATTTCAGCCCGCAGGACAAGATCAAAATCCTGCGCTTACATCTCCTTGAGGGTCGTCCAATCTCGGAATTGTGCGAGGAGCACAGCATCCATCCCACCCTCTTTTACCAGTGGCAAAAGTTCTTCTTTGAAAATGGCAGCACAGTTTTCGAGAACAAGGGCAAAAAAGGCCATCAGCGCTCGGCCGACCAACTCATTGAGCGCCTTGAACACAAGCTGCGTCAGAAAGATGAAGTCGTAGCTGAAATCGCAGCGGAGATGGTACGCCTAAAAAAAGAACTTGGGGAAAACTCACTGTGAACTGGGTTGCACACGATGTCCGGGATGCCGTGGTCGATTTTATCCTCCATTGGAGCACTCGCACCCAATTGCCTGTGGGCCGATGGCTCAAATGGATGGAGTTTTCTCCCCGCAAATTTAATCGCTGGCGGGAGCGCTACGGCATGGCCAACGAACACAACGCGCTGATTCCGCGAGACCATTGGCTCGAAGATTGGGAAAAGGAGGCTATCATCGCTTTCTTTGGTCAACACCCATTGGAGGGTTACCGTCGCCTGACTTTCATGATGTTGGATGCCGATGTCGTAGCGGTGAGCCCTTCAAGCGTTTACCGGGTCTTGCGGGCGGCCGGACTGATCGCCGACCGCTTTGCAAAACCCTCACGCAAGGGCACTGGCTTCGTTCAGCCCCTGGCCCCTCACAAGCACTGGCATATCGATTTTTCCTACATCAACATTGCAGGCACTTTCTATTACCTGTGTTGCGTCCTTGATGGATGCTCACGCTTCATCGTTGCCGCAGACGTGCGCACCTCTATGCAAGAGGCAGATGCCGAGATCGTCCTCCAGAAAGCTCGAGAGCTCTTTCCCGACGCTCGCCCCCGCATCATCTCAGACCGAGGCAGTCAGTTTGTCTCCCGCGATTTCAAGGAGTTCATCAGGCTCTGGCAGACCACGCATGTGCTCACCTCGCCGCACTATCCGCAGAGCAACGGCAAGTTGGAGCGATTCCACCGCACACTCAAGGAACAGGCAATTCGTCCCAGGACGCCGCTCTGCCAGCAGGATGCACGTCGCGTGGTAGGTGAGTTCATTGATCATTACAATAACGTGCGCCTGCACAGCGCTATTGGCTTTGTCGCCCCCAGAGACATGCTCGAAGGTCGTGCCCAGGAAATCCAACGCCTGCGCGATGAGAAACTTGAGGCAGCCAGAGTCGAGCGAGCCAACAAGCGCCAACAGGCATTTGCGTCATGAACAGTCTCTCTTATTCGATATGGGTCAATACATCCCACTCGACAAGCCAGACAGTCACTGCTAGCAGTGATTTTAAGCCCTTGCAGGATAAGGCTCTGCGGAAGCGCAACCTGAGCGGCTTGGGCTTGCGAGTTGAGAAATCAACCTCTCCGGGAGGTCTTTTTCTGGACCTCCCGGTGATCTCACAGAATAAGTCTTGGTTGATCATACCTCAACTTGCCTCCAAAGCGATAAACTTCGGGGGTTTGGGGGCAGAGCCCCCATCCCTCAACCCACAACCACAAAACCAACACAAATACACAACCGGATCTGTAGTTTAACCCTTCCCGCTAAATAGGACATTCACGCTGAACCAGTACATATCCATATTCCGCAGCCTGGGAAGACATTTTGCGTCTTCCGGTTAAGTTGGATTTTCAAAAGAACGAATATCGCATCATCACCCAAGATACCGTCAAGCCGGATGGCAACCCGGCTTGGATGCTAAGCCCGGATGATCGCGCTTTCACCGTCCCGTTTGCGGTTGTATTGCCACTAAAAACGGCACCCCACACCAACGCGAGCACTTTAGCCGCTCCCTATCGTCAGGATGCTGTTCATACCGAAGGCAAACCGGGTTACTGGGCGAGCCTCCTCAATGTCGATCGTCCGCGCTCTAGAACCGGACTCCATGCTTGTCTTTCTTATGAAGCTAAGTGGGCCTCGGAACGTAGCTACAAGCGATGGGCTGAATATGGTACCCTCTACGGGTATTGTGAACATGCATTTG
>DAITMB010000262.1:0-2222 GCA_036835375.1 Bacteroidota bacterium | reverse complement strand
TTTTTTCAATAACGAGAACTTTCATTTTACTGATTCCTAATGTCGTTATCAAACTGCTGGACGAACTAGAGAAGCTAAAAGCGATCGAGTCCGTGCAACGGGCCTTCATCGGCCCCCCTTCGGCTACGGAGGAACGCGGGGTCGTGGACAATACCTTCAGCTACGCCTTCATCCTTTGGTTCAAGGACGTAGCAGCGCAAAATGCCTACCAAATCGACCCTATTCACCTCGCCTTTGTGGAGAAAAACAAGCATCTTTGGTCAAAGGTCATCGTATATGACAGCGAGGTAATGTAACTGCGGATGGGAGAGATGATGCTCGCGGTCTTCTGGTTTTGACATTCAAGTACTTGGGCGGCCAGCCCACCCGCTGTCGCGGCTCTCTTCGCCCACCCGCCCACTGGCCTCCCATCCGCTGCGCGGCTCACTTCGCCCGCCAGCCACTGGCTGGCGTCTCCTGCGGAGTTCGCTGCGATCGTCCTGCGGGGTTCGCTGCGATCGTCTCCTGCGTCGGCTCCATCCGGTCGGCTTGCGCGGGAGGAAGGTCACCCTATTGGTAAGCTTGTCGAGCTACAGGCGCCTCGTTGTGCGGAAAAGTCACCAAAGAACAAGAAAAAGGCTCGTAAAGTTACTTAATTCGGTTTTTAGTTGTATTTTTGCACAAAATACGCAAATACAATGATTAAAGCCTTGTCGATAAGTAACTTTAGGTCAATCAAAGACCCCATCACGCTTGACTTTTCTAAGTCCAACAGGAAAAAAAGCGATTTGCCCAATTACATATCTATTGGCAATGCTGAGATAGCGACTACCACAGTTATTTATGGCGCCAATGCATCCGGCAAAAGCAATATACTACGAGCATTCAAGGCTTTGGAATACTTAGTTCTCAACTCTTCAAAGTTTGGCCCTGATGACAAAATAAGCCCATTCGAGCCTTTCAGGCTAACCAAAGGTTTTGACGAAAAATTTGTCAGCATTGAATTGGAGTTTTTTATTGACCAGATTAGGTACGTTTATTCACTTGTCTTTGGCGAAAAGGCAGTTGAACAAGAAAAGTTGCTTTTCTTTCCTTTAGCCAAGGAAGCGACCTTGTTCAATAGGATAAAAGGAAAAGAAATTCAATTTGGCGAGTATTTCAAAGGGGAGAAAAAAATCATTGAGAAACTTACGCTACCCAACCAACTTTTCCTCTCTAAAGCAGCAGAAAACAATGCGGAAAGTGTTTTGCCGGTTTTTCATTTTTTCAAAAATGGCATTAAAATTTACCCATCTCTAAATCAGTATAGCGAATCAGGGCTAGAGCGACTTTATGCCAAGAGATTGGCTAATGAACCCGATTCTACATTTGCACAGAAATTGAATGCCCTCATTTGTGCACTAGATACGGGCATTGACTCAATCAGTGCCAAAGAAGCGGACTGGAATTCGGTCAAGTTTCCTGAAAGTATCCCCAATAACATTCGGAAAAAAATCCAAGATGATTTCAAGTATGAAATTAAAACCGTTCACGGGCTTTTTGATGAAAGCAATAAAAAATCTGGGTCAATTGATTTTGATATTGACGAAGAATCAACAGGGACGAGAAGCCTGCTTTCTATCGGAGGGATAATTATTGATGCCTTAGAAAAAGGGTCGGTATTGGTGATTGACGAATTTGAAAAAAATCTCCACCCCATTATTACTTCATATCTAATCAAGCTGTTCAATGCAAACCTCTTTAACCCAAAGAATGCACAGCTTATTTTTGCTACACACGATGTCACGCAGTTAAACGAAGAGTCATTTAACCGCGACCAAGTTTGGTTCTCTCAAAAAAATGAATTTGGCGTGACTGAAGTAATCCGTTGCTCAGACATTAAAGGGCTGCGACTAAATGCCCCACTCGACAAATGGTATGTGGCCGGAAGGCTTGGAGGCACAGCCATTATTAACGATACCAATTTTGTAATGGCCATGCAAGAGGAGGTGGCAGGATGAGAAGAGCAGGTCAACACATATTAGTCATTCCTGAAGGGTGGTGTGAATACAACTACACCCAAGCGCTAAGGAATTCCTTGCCTAGGGATAAGCAAAGGAGCATTTCCGTTGAAATGCCAAAGCCGAATAACGAAAACAATGCCGCACAGCTTCTCGACAAGGCGGAAAAAATGCTAAGAAAAGCAAGACGGGACAAAAACCCCTACGATGCGGTCTGGATATTTTTCGACAATGACAATCAGC
>DAITMB010000261.1:0-2229 GCA_036835375.1 Bacteroidota bacterium | reverse complement strand
TCTTCCGAGAAAAAAGTGACCAGCCGCAGTTCTCGGACGTATTCTACGCGATCAAACAGGGAGGTGACCCTCGGCTTGGCGGGATTGTCGGGAAAAAACTGTTTGCGCACTAACAAAAATATAGCAATGCCCATCAACAGCAATAGGAGATTTCGCCACCCTACAAATCGAAACAAAGAAAGAATTCCACGCATGGCTACTGGCGATTAGTTGATGAGCATTCTGCGAAGCAGGGTCCCCCGATCGGGCTTGATGTCAGGTAGATTCAGTTCCCGTTCCAGGAGCTGTCGCTGAAGCCGGTTGAGCGTGCTACTGTCTGCATCAGCAGGGATTTCAATCGATCGTACAAACTGCACGCGATATCCTAAGCTGCCGATGAGACTCCGAAGGTAAATTTCAGATTGATTCAATGTCTCGTCTTCAATGTCATTGATCAACGCCTTGCGTAGCACGTCATTGGAAGCAGAATCAAGCGCTGTTCGGATCTGGTCGTAGGCATCCAGATAGCGGGTGTTGCGCGTGAAGAATCGTCCGGATAGCCGTTCGAACAGGGATTTGCCCGTATTGAAGACCGTGGTGTTTTCAATATCAATATAAGGCTCGGCGATCGTGGGCCTCGGTAGGAGCACTGTGATCAAGCTGTCGGGTTGCACTTCGAAATTTACTCGACTGAGATCAATGCTGCCATAGACCTGGACTGGAGCCCGAAGGAGAAATTCTAGTGATTCATCCTCCGCCCTTCGTCCTTTTCTTGTGATCGGGATCAAGGTCGTGTAGTGTTGCTTCACGAGTGTGAGCTCTCGAATGTGCTTGATGGCTTCGAGCTTGGTATAGACGGGATTGACCGGTTTTTCGCGAAAAAGCGGGCGAATGAGAAAGAAAGCACCTACGAGCAATCCCAACACAATGAGGCCAATGGCAATAGAATTAGCCTCGTCATCAAATTCGTCGTCGTCCCGAATTTCACGCGAGACCTCTTTTCTCACCTCCGTGAGAATACGCTTCCACATCGCCGCTGGGATGGGTGGGGTTCCCCGGGGTTGAGGATCGTCGGGCGATTGCTCCTCTGGGAGAAGCGGTTGGATGGGTTCGGGCATTACAGCTCAATTTTTAGTGAGGTAATATACGCCCTGTCGTAGCAAAATCCAATTTTGCTTACTCAGCCAGGTACTACCGCTTCCAACACGGTCACATATCCGTCTGGGATCAAGTCCAGGGAGTTGATTTCGGCAGGAATGAGCAATGCCAGGCCTCGGGACAATGGAATCTCCCGACCCTCCCAGCGCAAGATCCCTTCCCCTTCTACTACCACCAAAATCACGAAGGAGTCGATTTCATGGTAGTCCCGGCGCATCGGTTCCGTGAGGACGAGCTTGCTTGTGTGAAAATATTCGCATTCGGCCAATGGAACTGCATGGTTCTCTGTCTGTGGATAGCTCGTTTTGTAATCAGGATACCACTCGTAATCAATGGCATCCAGGGCTTCCTCCACATGCAACTCACGGCGGTTACCGGCATCGTCCACACGATCAAAGTCATAGATCCGATAAGTGATGTCAGAAGTTTGTTGGATCTCGGCCAGCAATAACCCTTTACCGATGGTATGAACCCTTCCGGCTGGCAAAAAGAATACATCGCCTGCCTCTGCCCATTCGCGATTCAGCACTTCCGACAGCCGTCCTTCGGCAAAGATCTCGGCGTAGGTAGCCCGGTCCAGCGCCCGGTTGAATCCGGTGATGAGGCTCGCATCGCGATCCGCCTGCATGATGTACCACATCTCTGTTTTTCCAAATGAGTCATGCCTGGCTTGTGCCAACGCATCATCTGGATGAACCTGGATCGACAAATCGTCATTTGCATCAATGAATTTGACAAGGAGTGGAAACTCATTCCCAAATCGCTGATAAACAGCGTCTCCTACAAGCCGCGCACCGTATTGCTCCACCAATTCGCGCAGGGACGTGCCGGCCAATGGCCCATCTTTCACGACCGAAACATTGCCTGCCACCCCTGATATTTCCCAGGTCTCGCCACAATTGGGCAAGGCCCCAAAGTCCTTTCCAAGGATCTTTCGGATTTTTTGGCCGCCCCAAATTTTGTCTTTAAAAATCGTGTGAAAGGTAAGCGGGTATAGCGGGGAATTCATGCGGTGTGAGGTTGTAAAATGAGCTTGAAAGGTCGTCCAATCATTGTTGCTACCCAAATCAACTTACCTCAATCTCTGATTTT
>DAITMB010000260.1:0-2371 GCA_036835375.1 Bacteroidota bacterium | reverse complement strand
GAGGTAGTCTGTTACAAGAAAAAAGGCCTGTTTAGAGAAGAGGGTGTCCACTTCATGATTGAAATAGATGAATCCAAATGCAGTATCACTGGCTTGCGATAAGTCAGGATACACAGGTAATATTTTAGTTCCTCTGAAGCCAATGGAGTCGTGTACTGGCAGGTGTAGTGTCTGAAATCCTCTGGAGGTAGGGTGAGCGGAAATTCGCTTCTCCGAGAAGGTGATCCGAATAGATTCTTGGGCGGAGAGGGTGTAAAATCCCGCCATGAGGAGACAAATAAGTGCCGAGAAGTGTTTCATGATGTACATTAGATGTGAAGGGGAAAAAATAGTAGAAACAAAAGGTTCTCTGACAAAAATGGCGGAAAACTCGTGCTCTAACCCTCATAAGGGTAAGGAAACCCTTATGAGGGTTAGTATGCGCCAAAATTGTCAGAGAACTAAACAAAATTATTCGACGAGATAAGTTAAGCTCTATCCTTAAAGATAAAGACTATTTTCGATTTTTTTTGTGCCTTATCTTTAGTTGTTACCATTTTCCGTCATAGTGAATATCAATTCTTCTAAAGAATCCCCCAATTACTACTTTATCATTTCGGCTGCTCCGACGAATTTATTCAAAGGAGGACTTTGATGTACTATCCTTCCGACTCTCTCGCCAGCTGGAATGTCATCTTTTGCTTCAAGGATTGGGGTTTTGGCCGTATATTCGTCCTATGAATCCCTCGCAAGACACGATCGTAGCCATTGCCACCCCGCCAGACAAAGGAGCCATCGGCGTGGTTCGCATTTCAGGTCCAGCGGCCATTCCGATCAGCGACCGGGTGTTTTCCAAGGACCTCCGGAAAGCCGCGGGATATACCCTGCACTATGGGCACATCGTGTCGGAAGGTGAGCTAATCGATGAAGTGTTGTTGAGTGTATTTCGCGCTCCCCATTCTTACACGCGGGAAGATGTCGTCGAAATATCTTGTCATGGCAGCCCCTTCATATTACAGCAAGTAATGCAACTGCTGTTGGACGGTGGCGCCCGCCTTGCAGAACCAGGCGAATTCACCCGTAGGGCCTGGCTTCAAGGGGCGATGGACCTCGCTCAGGCAGAGGCGGTAGCCGATTTGATCGCATCTACTTCCCGTGGCGCTCATCGCCTCGCCATGTCGCAGTTGCGCGGCGGAGTGAGCCAAGAACTAAAAGCGCTGCGTACACAATTGCTGGATTTTACTTCGCTGATCGAATTGGAGCTGGACTTCGCAGAAGAGGACGTCGCCTTTGCCGATCGGAGCCAATTGCAAGAATTGGTAGATCAGATATATGCTAAATTGGAATCGCTCATCGAGAGTTTTCGTCTCGGTAATGCCCTCAAACAAGGGGTCCCAACGGTGATCCTTGGCAAGCCCAATGCGGGTAAATCTACCCTCCTCAACACCTTGCTCAATGAAAATCGCGCCATCGTGTCGGATACGCCTGGCACGACGCGAGATGTGATCGAAGACCGGATTGTGCTGGATGGCATCGAGTTTCGATTGATGGACACGGCCGGGGTGCGTCGCACTTCCAATCCCATTGAGCGAGAAGGGGTGACCCGTGCGCTGACCCTTGCGCGGGAGGCACAGATGGTAATTTACCTCTTTGATGTGACGTCAGAAACGCCTCGGGCTGCTGTAAAATACATTCAGAGCCTAGATTTGCCGCACTCTACCCTTGTGCTTCTGGTTGGCAACAAGCTCGATCAACTTGGCAAGCCCAAAGAATTTGCCCGGCGATTTGACATGGCTTTGGGAGAAAACTACCACGGACTCTTGATCGCAGCTAAGTTCCACACTTCCTTAGAAGAACTTCGCGCCCTCATGGTGTCCAGCGTTCGCAGCCTCACCGACCGCAACGAGACCCAGCCCCTGATCTCCAGTGTACGGCACCACACAGCGTTGAAGCGTGCTAAAAATGCCCTGATCGACGTAGATGCTGGTCTGCGCGATGGCCTATCCGGCGACCTCATGGCGATCGACATTCGCACGGTGCTGCATTACATCGGCGAGATCACTGGCGAAATCTCCACGGAAGAGGTGCTGGGTAATATTTTCGGGAAGTTTTGTATCGGGAAGTGAAGATCGAGATCTGAAGAGCGGATTTCCGTTTACACTCGCCATCTTTGAAAGTAAATGCACTGCGTATAGGACATGATATGAAATGAGTTGATGTAAAAAATTGGTTTCGAGGGAATCGCTTCAGAGGGGGAGGGCTTGCATCGGTCGGATTTTATCAAGAGGTCAGTCGTTAAGCGCTTGAGGGAAAGAGCTTGCGTGGGGCTCATTCCCCCATTCCCCCATTTTTTCAACTGCCTAGTGGCCAATAGTTTATCTCGTCCCCTTTC
>DAITMB010000259.1:0-2478 GCA_036835375.1 Bacteroidota bacterium | reverse complement strand
CCCACCTACTCCTGCCTTTGCTTGATGCCCGGAAGGAGCTCCGATTTGACCCAAGAGAATTCAGGCTCTACTGTCAGCGCTTGCTCGTAGGCGCGGCGTGCGTCGCTCCATTGGGACTTGGCCTCATACGATTTTCCAAGCCAGGCCAGCGCGTGGAGGTGCAACCAGTTATGATGGGCTCGATCCGGCTGGGAAGCAAAGAGTGCTGCCGCTCGTCGAAAGCACACAATCGCCTGGTCCATATCTCCACCAAACAACGCAGGAGCATGAAAACGCATGTTGCCCTGCTCAACCCATGCTTCAGGGGATTGTGGTCCGTGCTGCATGGCATCTTCGATGTAACTGCTACTTCTGGGACCCAGATAGATTCCTCTGGCGGGACTTCTGCCAATGCGCATGGCCAGCACTGCTCCGAGCATCGCTTCTACTTTCGGGTCATTTTTCCTCAAGTCAAGAAGTCCCTCTAATCTTTCCTGCAAAGTAATGATTCTGTCGTCGAATCCCGGCGCAATGGACTCGGTCCCAATACAATACCCCACGTAGGCGTACTCTGCCAGGCTCCATTCATACAGCAACTCAGGGTCTTGGTGGCGCTTAGCTTGGCTCAAATTCCGAAGCGTGCTCATCGCCGATAGCCAGAGACTGGGCTGGTTGCTCACATACGCTTGATAAGATTGCTGGCGGGCAGCCAAGGCTTCACGGGGAAGAGTGACTTCGCTGGAAGGCAGAAATCCCAGGGTCATTCCGGCAAAAAACAGCAGGAACAGAGGAGGCAGAAGGAACTTTTTCATAAGGAATTGAATCAAACGTCAGACTTCTTGAAGAACGAAATACGGAAAATGTTATTGACACAGGAATAAATCAGGGATAAGACTGGGAAAAATGATGCATGCATCCTAATTTCCGGGAAGGTATTCTCTGTTGAAAATCCCCCATTCACCTCCTCCATCAATCCTATTTGCATGTCTCTTCAAGGAAAAACAGTATTCATCACTGGCGCAAGCCGCGGCATCGGCTTGGCCATAGCCAAAAAACTTGCTGCACACGGCGCCAATATTGCTATCGCTGCAAAGACCGCAGATGCACATCCAAAGCTGCCGGGAACCATATACTCGGCTGCTGCCGAAGTGGAAGCTGCTGGTGGAAAGGCGCTTCCTCTTGTGGTGGACGTCCGCGACGAAGACATGGTCGCTGCGGGCGTGCAACACACCATCGATGCCTTTGGCGGCATCGACATTGTGATCAACAATGCCAGCGCCATCCAGCTCACCGGCACCTTGCAGACAGACATGAAGCGATTCGACCTCATGACCGATGTCAATTATCGCGGTACGTTTCTGGTGTCGAAGCTCTGTATTCCTCATCTCAAACAATCCTCCCACGCCCACATTCTCAACATGTCGCCGCCACTGAACATTGAGAAGCGGTGGTTTGCTCCTCACCTCCCCTATACCCTGGCCAAGTATGGCATGAGCTTCGTCACTTTTGCCCTTTCCGAGGAATTCAAGCGGCACAACATTTCTGTAAACAGCCTTTGGCCCAAAACTGCCATCGCTACTGCGGCAATCAACATGCTGGGCGGTGACGCGATGATGCAGGCTTCCCGACAGCCCGACATCATGGCGGATGCTGCTTACGAGATTCTCACCCGAGATCCTAAACCTACTGGAATGTTTTTCATCGACGAAGAAGTGCTCACCGAGGCTGGCGTCACGGATTTCGATGCCTATGCGATAGATCCGAGCAAGCCACTTCTCCCCGACTTTTTCATCTGATGGGCCGGATCTACCACCATTGGTTTCGCTCCCTGCTGCTCTTGGCCGCGGCATCATGTGTCATGCCCTGGGCTTGCACCCACCAGCAACAGGTGAAGAACGGTTGGGAAAATGAGTATCTCGGCACGACCAAGGGAATGCCCTTTTATCCAGACAACTTCGCCAATTATTGGGTCTATACTTTCAACCCTGACAAGCATCGAACCCTTGGCTATTGTATCCGTGGAGTGCTCCCGGCAGCCCGCTACATGAGCCTGAATCTGTACCTTCATGACACCCGACAGTCCATCGGGAGCCTCATTGACCGGGAAATTACTCCATCCGGAGATAGCGCTTACGAAGTGTGGATTCTTCCCACAGGCGATTCGAGCAACCATGAAAATGCGCTGTTCTCGGATCCCTCCGAAGGAAAACACTCAATTTTTTTGCGCTACTACGATCCCGAGGGGGATCATGGCCAGGTGCCTTTACCTACGATCACGGCCTTCGATCTGGCATCGCAGGAAGAAGTTCCCTTGCCTCACCTGCGCTTCAATATCATGTCGGCGGATCGACTACGCAGCATCATTGCGTGGGGCATCGGACTGCGAAACGGGGGAAAGCCATTTTTTCCGCTTCATGACAAGTCAATTTTTTCATATCGCCATTCTGGTAAAGGCTTTTTTCCGAATCACGACAATGCCTATTTGATCATTCCGATTGA
>DAITMB010000258.1:0-2579 GCA_036835375.1 Bacteroidota bacterium | reverse complement strand
AGCTGCCCTCCACCCCGAGGCTGAATCCGGGAATCAGGTCGAGGGCCTTGATGATGTCCACCTCTCCCAATATCATGGGAATGCGTTTCAGGTCGGAAATGGGCACCACCACCCGGCCCAGGCTCATGGATGGAGGGACTCGACTGCCTTCAATGGTTACCGTGTCCATGGTTTTGGGCCTGAGGTAGATGGTGAGGAACTCAGCGATGGTATCTGGCGAAACCTCTACCTCGCTTGGCGAATAGGCCACTGCCGAAATCCGCAGCCGCTGCACTTGGCCCGGCAGCGCGCTGAAACTGAAATACCCCACCGAGTTCGTTTGAATGCTGCGCTGGCTGGCTTCAAGTGTGATGTTCGCCCCGGCGATGGGTTCGTTGGAGCCAAGTTCCCGCACATATCCCCGCACCGTAGGCACCTGGGCCAAGCAGGGCCTGAGGCTTGCCATGAGGAGCAGCACCATCGCGATGTGCTTGCAGGCCCCGCATCTGAGGTGCCAATTTTCCTTGTTTTGATTTTTCATGAGCTACCACCTGAAGCCAATCCCTGCCACGGGCCAGAACTGAGAGGTAAAGGGTTTTGGCCAAAACTCCTTGAAAGTGGGGAGGATGTTGTCCTTAATCGTAATCGTTCGATAAATCGAAAAAGGAATTTCGAGCTGGATAAATATCGGTCCATCCAACGGATAGATCCGCGCACCTGCGAGGGCTTGCAAACGGAAGTCGTATTGGAACCATCGGTCGCTTGGTGAGGTGGAGGAGTAGTCCCCGGAGAATGTGGTGGCAAGGCCCAGGTAGGGCACAAATCCACGGCTTTTTGACAGCATCCATCGGTAGCTGAGCCTAAGCTCTGGTCGGACCGCACGGAAGTAGTCTGTTGGTACTCCCAAGTCGGAGTACAGCCTGACCGCCTCTCGGATTGACCAGCCCGCTTCTGCCGTGAGCGCATGTCTTTGCCCGATAAAATAGGAGTAGCCAAGCACAATCGGGAATGGTTGTGGATAAAAGCGCGGATAGCCAGGGATGGTAAGAGCTAAGGTCCTAAACTCCGGAACGCGATAGGCGATATGGAGGGAGTGTTTCTCGTAGCTTCCTGACTTAGGCTTTTCCTTCAGAGGCTCTGTGAGAAGTGAGTCGGGTTGCGAGAAGCCAGTAATGCAGGCCAAGATCAAACTTGACCACAACAAACCGATGCAGAAGTGTGCTGTGAAACGCATGGGAAGAAATGTTAGGAGAGAAATGGGATCAATCGAAAGTCGAATTCAGCAATAGAATCTGTTCGGAAGACGAAGCAAAATTTGGGTAGGTTGCTTGGCAAAGGAAGCGAAATTTTAGATTCATTCATTTTTCTGTTTTGTAGAAAAAAACATACTCAACCTCTCCAGGATAGCCTTGAAAAAGGTTGAGTATGTAAGTTGTGTAGCGCAGGGTTAATCAAATTGGTAGTCTGTTTCACAATACCGATTTGTGACTCCTCCATCACAGACTCCACATTTATGGAAGCTTTCTACATCACAAGATGTTTGGATGCATCCTGGAAAGCATATGCTTAGGGGGTAGTTGGGGGTAGATTTTTCATTGGGAAGCAAATGATCTTCATCAACCACGTCCACTTGAGTCCCATTTCCCCAGTTCACAGTTCCCGAACTTTGATGAATGAGGGTCGGAGCCTCGTCTCCAAACCAAATACCAGAAATTCTTCTTTGATGTTTGGTTACGGATGTGACGACAAGTTCAGTACCTGTTGAAACCATCTTCGTTTCCCCATACACCCTTCTCATGTTGAGATTGTTAGGCTTGTAGAGAGCCGCTGCGACGTTTGTCCCAGCCCTCAAGTTCAGTACAGTCTCTTGAATTTTTGATCTCTTGATTGCAGTTCGGTAAGGGATCCATGAAGCTGCCGAGAAGTCAGTGCTTGTCTGCAACGCATTTACCAACTCAAGATCACGAACAGGCACCGAGATGATCCAGTCGTAGGTAAACTTCTTGAGAGAATCCCCTACTTGTAGCAGTCCCCTCTCATTTGCGAGAAACTGAAAGATAGGGTGATCGATCTGCATTTGCTCCTCCAAATCCCTTTCAGCATTTAGGGTGAAAAAGATGAGGTGAGAAAGCTCCCCCAATGATTCCCTTGATAATACTTTTGGAATGATCGATTCGTACGTCGCACTGTCGATGTTTCGCCAAGCGTTGAAATAACTTGTGTAGCCTTTTGCTTGATCAAAATTTTCTAGCAACGTACGGTCTTTATAGAACTCCGCTACCGTTTTGTCGAAGAAATCATCGCTAGCGAATACAAGCCAGCGCTCCTTGGAGACGCTGATTAAGTCAGCAGAACTTGTTTCTGCAGAGATAGGCTCTGGTGCTTGTTGCGGGCTACACCCAATTAGCCCAACGCAAATGAGAGAGAGAGAAAACCCTCATTAAGTTTTGATACTGGAACATGGTTAAAAAAATTTGGTGAACGTAAAGAATGGATCAAAGCTAGTGAAAGAATCCTTATGGAACGTTAACAAACTGTAAAAAAAATGAAAAAATAGGACAATAATTTTTTCTGCTTGTTTGGATGGTCTTGCAAAATAG
>DAITMB010000257.1:0-2594 GCA_036835375.1 Bacteroidota bacterium | reverse complement strand
CGTCGCACCAATTCGCCCGTAGAGGCGGGACGACCTACGCCAGCCATGTCTTTGACAGCGATTTCCTCAGCGCCATGCTCAATGAGTGTTGTCGCCAGCTTGTGGTAGTACTCCACGCTGTGGAGCGGCGAGTACGTCACCGATAGGGCTGCTTGGGCGATCATGCCGCCCGCACGTGCATGCGTGATGGAATCTTGAAGATTGCGCACGTCGTTGAGGCCGTCGAAGGAGCGTGCAATGTCCGTTCCTTGCTTTTTTTTGACGGCAAACATCAGCTTGCGAACATCTCTTGGAACCGGGCTCATCCGAATGCCATTCAGTCCACGCTCCAACATTTGGGTCTGAATTCCAGCACGGTTGAATGGGGCACACCACTGGCGAACAGCGGTGTTAGGATTTTCACCGAAAAGCAACTGGATTTGTTCGAATCCCCCGCCATTGGTCTCTACGCGAGAAAAACAGCCCATCGAAATGATAGGATCTGCTACTTCCAACAATTGGTCCACGCGTGGCATATACTTTCCGGCTGATTGCCACATGTCTCGATAAAGAAGGCATAGTTGAATGTCTCTTGGCATAATGGGGGGATAGTTCGTTTGTATGGGAGGATGAACCGAGGGGAAAGCTAGGGCTGCTCAGGTCGAATGCTATGGATCCGTGCATTTCCTTCGGAAAGCACTTCGACTGCGGCTGTGATCGCCGCAATATGCTGATCTGGAATGGCTGACGTAGCGCTGGGAGCTGGAATTTTCGCAGGATAAAACCGATTGATCAGGCGCACTAATCCTTGGCCGATCAACACCACGCTGGCTAAAATCAGGAACACGGTCGCCATGCCGACACCGAGCAATTCAAACACTTCTTGATAAATTTCACTCATGATCTCGCGGTGAACAGCGGTCGCTACGAAGGAATGATCCTATGAAATAAAGCGAAAAAGGATTTGGCTGCTTGCCTATACACTGCTCCAAAGCTAGTCATCTCCAATCAATGAAAAAAAAGTTTCCGGGAATAAGCAATGGATCTCGATCACTGAAAATGGCGACGCAGCGCGAGCAGAGACGGGATTTTGTCATGTGGCTGCCCTCCGCATTCAGCCATGAAGGTCCAGGAAATTATAGATCATCAGCCGATCTGGTGCGGAACTTTGAGCACCTTGCTTGGTCACAGAGATGGAGGCAGCAGCGCTGGCAGCCCTGAGTGCTACTGGCATCGAATCTCCACTGGCGAGCCGCAGGGCCAGAACGCCACAGAGGACGTCGCCTGCCCCAGTCGTATCGACGGGCGTCACGGGAAATGCAGGAACGACATCCGTATGTCCATCCTCCAGCACCGTCACGCCTCTGGCACCCATCGAAATCACAACGCGCTTGGCACCTTGTTGGTGGAGGTACTCAGCGGCTTTGACGCGGTCTTCCTGTTTCTTGAGGGGACGTTTGCAAAGCAGCGCTGCCTCGGGCGTGTTGACAACCAGGGTATCCACCTTTTGAAGGATTTCTGTCGAAAGCTCGCGCGCTGGTGCAGGATTGAGTAAAACGGGAACCTTCAGTCGATCGGCTGCCCGGATGGCGTACATGGCCGTTTCGAATGGCACTTCTAGCTGAATCAAGATCATGTCTGCCTTCGCCATGCAGGATTCCGCGGCGTCGATATGAGCAGGGCTGAGACGCTCGTTTGCACCTGGCGCAAGAGAAATAGAGTTTTCGCCTAATCGATCGACCGTGATAAGCGCTACACCCGTAGGCGTACCCGTGATCAGATGAACGTGCTCCACATGAATACCTTCTTGGGCCAAGCTATTGATGGCTGCTTGCCCGAAGGGATCTTCTCCTACACAAGCGACTAGGGTGACATCCCCGCCTGCACGAGAAGCCGCCACGGACTGATTTGCCCCTTTTCCTCCCTGGCTTCTCGAAAACAAGCCATCGCCGACTGTCTCCCCCGGTTTGGGGATCCGAGTGAGCCGCACCACCATGTCTGTGTTGGCACTTCCGATTACGACGATCCTGGGCCTTTTCATGTTGACTGAATGTGCCAACAAACATACAAGCTCCCTTCACAAAAGTCGAGTAGAAGGAGATAAATCTTTGAAGGAAAGCGAATAAGAGGCTGTTTGGGCAAGTCCTGAATGGCGTGGTTGACCTTCGATCGACGATCTAATGTCTTCCATAATGCTTTCCATTTTCATTTTTCCGTAATGCCTTTCCAGTCATCCGTGCGAAAGGGGCTAGCTGGAAGGCCCTCCTGGTTAAATAGATTGGCATCGTCGGGATTTTTGGCCCATGCGTAACGCACGGCGACTGGTCGTGGGACCTGAGGGGAGAACACCGAAATGGTATTACCCAGGATCTCCGCTTGTGCCCAGTGCCACTGTTTATCGGCTCCTGCAATGGCAAACCCCTTCAGGTAGCCGTAGCGGTCTTTGGCCATAAGTCCGCCGCCCACGTGATCAAATGACAAAATGATGCGATCATCTGCGATTTTCATTGATTTGTAAGTAGGGCCAGAATAGGTGATCGACTGACCATAGGCAGTGTGGAGCGCAGCTAAGGCAAGGCGCAAGCCCACGTCCTGCTTGTTGCGTGGATGGATGT
>DAITMB010000256.1:0-2690 GCA_036835375.1 Bacteroidota bacterium | reverse complement strand
TACTCACCCACAGTGCTGCCATGCGCGAAGCCGATCGCCGCATGATGCAGGATCACGACTATCCGGGCAGTTTGCTCATGGAGCAGGCCGGGCGCCGTGCCGCCACGGAGATTCTTCAAGATTTTCCCGGCGCCAGCGCCTACTGGATCCTCGTCGGTCCCGGAAACAATGGGGGCGACGGCTGGGTCATTGCCAGGTATCTTCACCTCGCCGGAAAAACCGTCAGGTGCCTGACCTCCATATCTCCCGCTGAGCCGCCCGGCACCGGAGACGCCGCGCTTCATTTGCGTATTTTAAAGCATTTGCCCGTTCCCATCGACACCTATCAAGGCGGAGAAATCCAATCAGCGGCTGGAAGTGGCGTCCTGCTCATCGATGCGCTCCTCGGCACGGGCATCAACGCTCTCCTGCGAGGTCCTGTCGCAGCGATGATCGACGAAGCACGCGGTGCTTGCTTGCCTTGCGTCGCGATCGACTTGCCCAGCGGGTTGAATGCCGACACAGGACAAATGATACAGGAGGTGATTCCAGCCCAAGTTACCTACACTTTTCAACTGCCAAAGATTTGCCATGCAGTTTCGCCGGCATCGTTGCGATGTGGCAAAGTGGTCGTGCTAGACATTGGCATTTGGCCACAGGTGATCGCCAGCTTGCAGCTCCAGCGAACATGGCTGAGCAAAACTTGGGTGGACCTGCACTGGCAGCATCGCGCCCTGCTCACCCACAAGGGCAGCTTTGGCCACGTGTTGGTGCTCGCCGGGAGCCGATCCATGTCAGGTGCGGCAATATTGGCTGCCAAGGCTGCGCTGATCGGAGGAGCGGGACTAGTGACGGTAGCAGGGCCCGGGTCGCTGCGGATACCGCTGCTTGGTGCTTGCCCTGAAGTGATGTGCCTGCCCTTAGGCGACGAAGAAAGAGAGCACTTAATGCCTGCTGATGTGGCTGAATGCCTGCAAGCTGCCTCCGGAAAAAAGGCCCTTCTCCTCGGCCCCGGTATCGGTAGATCACCGGAAACCCTTCAATGGGTTCGTGATTTTTTGGTAGAATTGGTGCAGAGCGATGCGCGCGACATCCCCTTGCTCATGGATGCTGACGGCCTTTCTGCGATCGCTTCGCTGGGGATGTCGCCGCCGCCTGGCGCGGTCCTGACACCTCATCCCGGCGAAATGAAGCGCCTCTGTGGAGAAGAAGATGTGCAAGACCGCAGGCTGGAAATCGCGGAATCATATGCCCAATCGAATGGGGTGACACTCGTACTCAAGGGAGCTGGCACACTGGTCGCGACACCGGAAGGCAAGACCTTCGTGAATTCCACAGGCAATCCATCTTTGGCGACAGGCGGCACGGGCGACGTGCTCGCAGGGTTGATTGCTGCCCTGCTGGCCCAGGGTTACGACAAGGGCATTGCCGCAGCCATTGGCGCGTATTTGCACGGGGCGGCAGCCGATCGATGGGTGAAGAAATACGCATCAGAAAGCTTTCATGCCAGCGCACTCTTGTCGGAACTCAAGCATGTTTTTCCTCGGGAATCCTAAAATTTCAACGGCGAATGGCTAGCTTCGCCACAGTATTTTTTTACCCATTCTCATGATCGATCTCTCTCAGGCACGCCTCACCACCTTGGCGGTGCATAAAGTAGGCAACAAGGTCAAAAACGAAGGAATGATCATCTCAGAATCACTCTTCGAGTTAGATGAAGACCTTGCTTTGGCCCTACAGGAATATTTTCTCACGCCCTTCAAAGCGGAGGAATACTTCAAATTTTCGCATGATACAGACTTGGCTTTCAATGACTTGTACATCCTCTGCAAGGGAATATTTGAGGGAGACCGAGAGGTTTTTTTGCCACAGTCGGTGGGCATTCTTGAGCACCTCTACGCTTGCTCTATGCACCCTCACATCAAGAGCGGCGAGCTCTATGTGGCCCACTTCCGCGAATGTGTCGTGGACGGTGTGACCTTGGAGGCCATTGGGATTTTTAAGTCGGAGAACAAAGACCTCTTTCTCAATGTCGAAAATAACGAAGAGCTGCACGCGATGGATGTCTCGCTCCGGCATGGCATTCCGATCAAGAAGCTCGACAAAGGCTGCCTCGTTTTCCACACCTTTCCCGAGGATGGCTACTCCGTGATGATGGTGGACCGAAACAGCGAAGACACCGCTTATTGGCGCGACGACTTTCTGCATGTGACCCGCATCCAAGACAGCAGCTTCCAGACACAGCATTTCATGCACCTCACCAAGGATTTTTGCGAGGAAATTCTCTCACCCGAAAAGGACAAAAAGGAGCAGCTCGTGTTTCTCAATCGCTCGCTCAACTATTTCAATAAGCACAAAGAATTTGACGTGGACGAATTCAAGTCCAAGGTCGTGGAGCCGCAGCACCGCCAGCGATTTGATGAATATCGCCAGGATTATGAAAATGACCTCGGCTTGCCCCCAGCCGATGAAGGCTTTCAGATCTCTAAATTTGCCGTTCGGAGGATGAAAAAAGAATTCAAATCCCTCATTCGTCTCGACACCCAGATCGAGATCCGGCTCCTCACTAAAGACGCTTCAGAGGCTGGCGAATACGTCGAGCGGGGATTTGACGAAGCCCGGGGCATGTATTATTACCAGGTATTTTTTAATTCGGAAGAAGGCTAAGACTGGCCATTCGGCTTCGCTGGCCTGTCATGATGTCAGCCTTT
>DAITMB010000255.1:0-2778 GCA_036835375.1 Bacteroidota bacterium | reverse complement strand
AGCGAGCTCCCTTGAGCGATCCTAGGGATCATTCCCAAACGCATTCACATACAATTCGGCGCTTTACCAGCGGCAAGACGGGGGTTATTTCTGGTTCATAGCCCCGGGACAAATCCTTGTATTGATCACGCACAAATCTATCACGAGAGATGCCATGCTGGTTGTTCATATAGGCCACCAAAAAAGACAGTCGCTCTTCTAGTAAAAGCCTTGCCGCTACATTATCTGGCGCAGGCAATACGTCGGGGCGAATACGAACTTGCAATTTTTTATACTTCAGCATCAGGTAAGCCAGATAGGCCAAGTCCACCTCGTAACCTTGGGTGAGGAGGATGCTTTCCGGCTCAAAATAGATTATCGGCAAATGACACTTGCGTCCTTCGGGCGTGCGATTGATTCCAAAGCTTTCACTCTCGGCGGAGTCCTGCGTCCAAACCGGGCAAGCAGTCGCACACACCATGGTGGCGACCAAGAGAATTTTGTTTAGGGGAACCATATTCCTGTTCAAATGGGGTATCGAAGACAGGTATCGGGAGTAATCGACAATCTGTCACAATGAAGAAACGATATTTTTCAGTCATTTGATATGTTCGCTATCGATCAAAAAAATCGCTAAAAAAATCAGATTTATCTATTTTTTTTAGTAAAAATCCTGGAACTTGCTGAAAAGTATGGATCATGCAGATTCCACCCCAAACATCGGACATCTTCACTTTTCTTAGCAAAGGCCAATTTCTTAGCATCAATAGCCAAGATGCGTCTCAGCTGCGCCTATACCAAGCCGTCGCCGAACATGAAGCTGGGTTGAGAGACTATTTTGCTGCGATTGACCTCCACTTGCAACGAGGTCTCGGTTATTTCTACTTCACCCGACCGGCCCGTGGTGACGAATTCCAAGAGCGCCTCGACAAGGTCATGCGGCAGCTGGATACATTGGATTTTCTCTTGATGGTTGATCTAGAATTGAGACCCGGGCATTCCATCTCCTGGGAGGAAATGTGGGAAAGGTGCAAGGTCCAGCCAGCGCTTTTGCAGCGACTTGATCAACTCTCATTCAAGCCCGCAGGTGCTTTGCCGGAAGAAAAGCTCAAGCAACTTTTTCGCGCCCTGGAACGGGAAACCTTTCTGGAAAATATTTCCGAAGGACAGTACCGCGTCCTCTCCTCCTTTGACTATCTCCTCCAACTCATCGACCACATTGAGCTACGCCATGATCGTCCACGCACAACCTCCTGAACACAAGCCCATCAGCCCGACGCGGGCCATCCTTCTACACCTTGGCGGGCCTGATTCGATCTCTTTTCAGCTACACCATCCCATATTCCTCTCCGGCCCGGCAGGTCATGGAAAGGAAAAACTACAGCAACTCCTGGCCCATTGGTATCTCCAGCGCGCCGCCAATCTATGTTCCAATGGTCCTCACCCTGCTTATCTCATTTATGAATGGGAAGGCGCAGGCAAGGCATTCTGCACCATCCATTATGAGGAAAAGGGGCAATGCTTTGCTTTTGGGCTAGAAGGAAAGGCAGAAGAGGAGTGGGGAAAATCCGAACCCTTACCAGCACCGGAGGCATGGCGGCTGTCGCTTCAGCAAGAGGGCAGGCGCATTACAACTCTGTGGCGAGGGGCAGAGGCTTGGTTTGATTGGTTGTGCGGCAAGACCACTGAATCCTCCGCCAAAAAGCGTGGGTTCCTTCCGCCATCTCCCTGTCTTTCGCTCGACCTGCTCTCTTGGCTGAGATATCGTCCACTACCTACGCAAAGCGCGTGGCAATCTCTGCTTGTGAAAGAAATTCACCAGGCCGCCTCATTCCCGGATTCGTGGCAAGAACGATTGCTTGAATACAGACGTCAGCGCATCCTTTTATCCCGTGATGAAGCCGCTGCGACAAACCTTCCTTTGTTTCGGAAGTGGGCCTTGGCAGGGCGCGAACTACACCAGGAATCGGTTTTCTTGCAGTCACAATTCCCCAAGATCTTATCTCTACACCAGGCGGAAAAAGGCCAATTGCTCACGAGACAACAAGCGTTGGACGTGCCCAGTGCAGAGCAAGACGCACTGGAAGCCTGTGAACGCCGACTCGCATGGCTCACATGGCGCATTCAGGAAAGTGAGCAAAGCGTTCCTCCCACCTCAGATGCCAACGTCAGTTTCGACGCTCCCAGGTTGTGGTGGGAAGCTCGTAAATTACTCCAAGCCGACCTGACGGCTTTGACCCAAGAAAGAATCGATGCGCTCAGGAAGCTGGTGCAACCTTATGACCATGAAGACCAAGGGGAGGAAATCTTGATTCTTTCGCGGCTTCGGTCATTGGAAAAAGAACTACCCCAAAAGTTGGCTAACATTGAGCGAGCGCGGTCCCTGCTTGATTCCCTGCGAAAGGAAAAAGAAGCTGATCATCAAGCGCAGCTCGCGCGCCAAGAGGGAGAGTTCCGCCTCCTCACAGAACAAAAAGAGTTCCTGGAGCAGCAAGTCAAGGAATACCAGTCCGAGCTTCGCCGCCCCAAGAACACATTGCGCGACTGGTTGACAAAAAATTATCCGGACTGGGAGGCCGGACCAGGAAAACTCCTCGCCGCGGAGGTGCTAGAAAGTCGGGGGATGTTTCCGGCCTTGGATCGGATCAATGACCTCTTTTTTGGCATTCGCCTTCACCTCGAAGACCTCCCCGGACCGACCCAGGCGCCTTCGATAGAAGATGCGCTCGCCGATGCAACACAAGCACTTGAGGCAGCGAGAAAATCCCTCTCTGAAGCTCAGATTCATTTTCAGCATGA
>DAITMB010000254.1:0-2798 GCA_036835375.1 Bacteroidota bacterium | reverse complement strand
CATCATGAGTTACTCCACCACTGCTCCCTCCTCGGCTTCTGCTAGCCCCAGCTCTCTCATGGATATTCGGCTCGCTGCTGAAGCCATCATCAAGACCGCACTCCTTTTGCCTCGCCCCTTTGGCTTTTCCTACCTCCAAATGCTTGTTCGTGGACAACGAGATTATCTCAAGCAGCCCGACCATGAGCAACTCGAAACCTTTGGAGCGCTCGAAGAGCTGAACTTTGGCCTCGTCCAAGACGTCGCTTACCACCTCCTGAAAACCGGCTACCTCGAAGTGGCCAATCCCCAATACGGCACCATTTCGGCCAGTCTCAAGGGAGAAGCATTCCTGAATGAGTCCGACCCGATGATGGTCGAGAAGGACCACCTGCGAATGCAATGGTATCACTTACTCTTGATCGGCGAACTTCGTTTGCTCCGCAGCCAGGAAGCACTTCAGCAGCAAAAAGAGGTCTATGAGATCTTCACCAATTTTGCGATGCTGATGATCGCTCGTGAACTCCCTGCGGACATGGCGATCCTGCGGCGCATTGCCGGGACCGAGAAGTTGGATCAAAGCATATGTGAAAAGATTTTGGACCGCGTAGCGACCGTTTCGGTCCAAATGAAGCGCGACGAAGCACTCTACGGAGCCATTGGCAAAGCCCATTCCCCCGGCCATCGCAAGGTCAAAGAAATGTTTGAAGCGGGCATAGCAGTGGCGGAAATCGCTCGCAGACAAAATGTAGAGCCCACTAAAATCTACGGCTATCTGGAAAATCTTCACTTAGCCGGGCACCTCGACATTCTTCCTTGGATCGAAACCGAGGTTGATGGCAAGATTCTCCATCGCAGCAGCAACTACTTCAAGCAGGCGAAGTCTAAGCGACTCACCGATGCGCACGAAGTCCTCGGAATCGATTACCCCGTCCTGCGCCTTTGCCGACTGTATGCGGCAGGAGAGCCAGAGCTTCAGTATGACAAAGCCAGCTAAAGGTATCGCTCATAAGCTCCGATTCAAGGCCATGATTCACATTTCCTCCCTACAGCCCGGGACCTGTTTTGGTTCCGGGCTGATTGCATTCGCTCTGGTAGTAATCCTTCCCAGCGTCACACTTGCCAGTCGATGGGGGCAGTTCCGCGCGCCAGCAAGTATTCATTGGTCTGGGAAAAATGCCTGCACCCAAAAAATCCGTTGTGGGCAGACAAAGGCGAGGGATGGGCGGCTTTGAGAATCAAATGCTTCTGCGGATCAATGATTGCTCCTTTTTCCTGGGCGTAGCGCCCCCAAAGCAGGAACACAATTCCTTCTCGCTGATCGCTGAGGGCTTTGATCGCAGCGGAAGTGAAGTATTCCCAGCCTTTTCCTTTGTGGGAACCCGCTTCGTTGGCACGAACAGTCAGCAAGGAGTTCAAAAGCAGTACCCCCTGCTTGGCCCAGTGCTCCAAATTGCCATGATGGGGTGGGGCGATTCCAACGTCCTGCTGCAATTCGAGATACATGTTGGCGAGGGAGCGAGGAATGGGCACACCGGGAGGCACCGAAAAACTCAAGCCATGCGCCTGTCCGGGTCCGTGATAAGGATCTTGCCCGAGAATCACGACTTTCACCGCCTCAAAAGGAGTCTGATCAAAGGCATAAAAAATTTGCCTTCCAGGGGGATACACAACCTTGCCAGCTGCTTTTTCGGATTGCAAATGCGCCTTTAACACTTGAAAATAAGGCTTTTCAAATTCGTGAAGCAGCGCGTTTTTCCAACTTGGCTCGATCCGCACGCTGTCAGCAGGGTGAGTTTGAGACATGAATCGGGAGATTGAAAAGAAACAATGTAGAAGAATTTGATTGTGTGGAGAGTCACACCGAGGCCTCACGCAATCTTCGTGTTAGCCACGAGCCTCAGACGGCCAATTACTCCAAATGTCGCTCAACGGCACACGACGGCTATGAGCTGCCTTTGAACATCCGCTTCCTCATAACAACCAGAAAGACGAACGCAAGGGACAAAAAGCCCAGCATCCCGATGGTCCAATACATGATGGTTACAATTGGGGAAGCCACAATTGGCGCAGGATCTTCGTTTTCGAGCAGTGCCAATACCTCTGCGGCATCTTCAATCCGAATGGTACCCGAGCATCGATTGGTCTGGTAAGAGAATTTTTTCTTCGCAAATACCACGTATTCTTGATTGTCGCGAAAGGAAATGCCACAGTCTTGTTCCCAACCGCTGTTCACGATCATGAGCGAATCGCAGCGCCGCTTCCAGGCTTTCTCAATCTGAAAGCTGTATTTCATCCCCCCTGCGATCCAGTTGGTGGTGGTGTATGTCAGTCGTCCGATATAGATCAAATCTGCCTCTTCAATGGCTTGCGCCGCAGTCTTCGGCACGCAATCGCAAGCTCCGCCCCCTTTTTTCTTGGGCAAGGAAAAGGCGACCGTGAGCCCGAGCCCGGCAAGGAATAACAATCCAAAAACCCACTTATTTGCTGACAACCATTCCATCGCAGCAAGATAAGGAACAGAGGGTAGGACTTGTTTGCGAGACGCATAAAAAAAACCACCCAATTCGAGGGCGGTTTTTTGACAAGCGCGAGGCTTATCCTGTATCATTCTTCGTCCCTTCATCGGAACGAATTTCTTCTTTGTTATGCGCTGATCCTTGTTCCCTGACCATTAAATCCTCTTCAGATTTATGGCGGGTAGTTGAACTTCCGTTATGGCATTAAGGACTGTCGGTAGGTAGCCAAATCGGTAAACTGCTTCAAGGCTTCCTTGATTTCTACATCATCGACAAAAGATGCTTCAATGGCGCCGCGCT
>DAITMB010000253.1:0-2798 GCA_036835375.1 Bacteroidota bacterium | reverse complement strand
AGGAAGTAAGACACCGTTCGTTGAAATCCCAAAAACGGGACGGGGCTGGACAAAAACAGTGAGATAAATGCCAACACGATGAAGGGAAGAATCCATTTAAAGCCCGGATTCCATCGATACTTCCGGGTCATCAAATCATACAATGTCCAAGCAGCCAGGATCAAGAGGACGACTGTTCTTCCATCTTTAAAAAATTCCAATAAAGGGTTACGGCTGTCTCCTAAAATCAACATGCTGATATAGAACAGACAAATTCCCCCTCTTGCCCCCAAGAGCATCAGCCCTACCGCACTCAAGAAAATAGCTACTAAACCGACATAGGGGGAAAGAAGGCCCAACGCCGCGCATAGTGGCAAGAGAGCCGCCCACAACCACGCATATTTTTTCAGGAAATCGATCATGACGGCTGCTTACGAAGAAATGACTCGATTTCGTCGATGGTTTTCCGCCCGACTGACTCCCACGTAAATGAATCGCGCACGGTCTGTAGCGCACACAGCTTTTTTTCATTCAACTCATCAAGAGGCATCTCCGCGAACTCCACAATGGCTTGGGCCAGTTGATCTGTATCACCAGGCCTCACCAAGACTCCGTGTAGTCCCTGCTGCACCAAAGTTGAAATGGCTCCCACATCCGTAGCGATGATCGCTAGCCCGTTGGCCATCGCTTCCAGAATCACATTGGGCATTCCTTCCGAAAACGACGGGCAAATCAGCACATCGTTGTTTTTCAAGGCCGACCTCAGCAGCAGGCTGTCAGAGATGCCGCCCAGGTATTCGATGTGATCACCCTGGAGTTGCCGATCTGCTGGAATGGGTCCAATGAAGCGAAAACGAGCGTTGCTGGCCCACTCAGGGTGGTCTTGGATCACCGAATGAAGCTCTTCAATGCCTTTGCGACGCTGATAACGACCCATGAAAACGAAGCGGATCGGCTTCTCTGCTAGCTGAGGGCTTTCTACAATCCAATCCGACGAAACTCCACTCGGAATCTCGATGATTTTCGTAGGGCTAAGCCCTATTTTATCCACCAAAATGTCTGTGATCTTGCCGCCATAAGAAAACACGACGTCGGCTAGCTGGGCCTGCCTTCGGAAGGCAGGTCGCATCATCAAGTGTTGCAATCCCACCCACCAGGTAGGCGGAGCCTGATACATTTCGTAGCCGTGGGCTTTGATACCAACGGGAGGTAACGGGACTCCCTTCGCCTTGGCCTCCAACCATGCGCCGCCACACAACCCCTTGGCATACACAAAATCGACGCGCGGCCTCTCTCGAAATGCTTTGTAGGCCAGTTGTGAATAGGCTGCCATTTCTCTCAGGTAGCTCCCTGGCAAGTTTCCCTTCTCTTTTTTGGGGGTAGGAATAAATATGCTGTGGATATTCGATCGTTCAGCATCGGTCATCCCTTCAAGTTCACATATCGCTGCTCCGCTTCCCCCATCTGAGTGGTACAGGTCCACCCCCACACCAAGACTGCTCAACGTTCGCGCCAAGTGGAAGGAATGGCGTTGCATCCCCCCCATCACATAAGGAGTGATTCCATTGGTAACCAAGGCGATTCGCATACGAGAAGGGGTCAACGATAGAGGACGTGGATCAAGGCGAGGTCAGTTCTTTTGGCCTACGATCGCAAAGCAACGCCCTTTCAGGAGAGCAGGCAAATGTGGCAGCACAGCAAAGAAATACCAAACACTGAGAAGAGCCATTCCCATGATCCTCACCTGCCTGTTTTTGATCCCATACACCTGCCGTGCAGGAAAACGACCCTTCCTGGCAGCGGCGGCAATCGTCATTTGGAGGATTCCTTTGAGATTGGAGAATCGAAACGAAGAGGACTCCCGCTCCATCTTGACGACCTTGAATCCTACCTGCTCCAGCACGATTTTGAGGCTATCAGGGGTCCACTTGTTGATGTGGTTAGGTGGCATGTCGAGACAACCGGTGAATTTTTCCTGATCAATCATCGCCTCCTGTAGCGGCACAGTGATCATGACCTCTCCGCCGGGCTTGAGCGCTTGGTGAAAAGTGACCAAAATCGGGCGAAAGTCAGAGAGGTGCTCCAGCACCTGAAACAACGTGATGTAATCAAAAAAATCGCGGTAGGTATCTCCGCTAAGTTCTTCCCCGTAGAGCACTTTCACCCCTGCCTCCCTCAACACTTTGCGGGTTTCCTCACCGCCCTCTGTGGCGTAGGTCTCGTAGCGGTCATCAAGTTTTCGGATAAATAACCCGTGACCTGCACCGAAGTCCAAGACCTTTGCCGAAGCACTGGGTCGCGATTCACTGATACGCTTCATCGCAAAACCATAGTCCCAGCGCCAGCTCGGGTAGCCCGCCGAAGCATGCATCAAGTCATAAAACTCTTCGTCCCCTCCAGCAAAAGGATATCCAAAACCGTAACTGCAATGCTCACAGCGCAGAAAATAGCTCTCGTCCTGACCCCACAGTTCTTGGATCTTCTGATACATCCGACGATTCAACGCTGCATCCCGGGAAGCGGGACAAAAGTGTTCGGCGGCTTCCTCAATCTGATAAGTCCTGAGGGGCGAAAAGGCGACCTGCTCCCTACAAACGGGACAACAAATGGCTACATCCTGTTGAACATTCAAGCCTGTCATAACGATCATCATTTACTGAACAAAACCAACACGTCGTGGGGCTTCCTCGACCACACTCGAGTTTTAGACAACTGAAAAAATGAGAGAAAGGGTCATCTCTGCGTCAAGCACTCCAAAGTTTCCTCACCTTGAGTCGAAAGTAAATCAATTTTTGCATGAAGCCTTGTACCCAGGGCAG
>DAITMB010000252.1:0-2813 GCA_036835375.1 Bacteroidota bacterium | reverse complement strand
TGTGGTCATAGCTGTTCGTGCCGAGGTAGGTACACCTTTCCACAATGTTGGTTCCTGGGATCAGCTTCGCAATGAAGCCGTCCAGAACGCCACCATTGTTGGTCAATTGATAAGCACCCGGCGTGACAGGTAAGTTGGGGCTGTCGGTGCCACCCGCGATCAGCACTTTTCCGGTGCCCGGCTCGATTTTGATAGCGTGAGAGGCGTCTGTGCCAGATCCGCCAAACAACCGAGACCATACCAGAACGTTGAGGTCGGGCGTGAGACAGATCACCGCAGCACTTTGAGGCCCCGTCGCAAATCCGCTTCCGTGCGTAACGGGGAAGTTGGAGGATTGGGTAGGTGCCGTGACATAAATGAAGTTATTTGAATCCACAATCACTTCTCCCCGAGAGTCGTCGCCGTAGTTGTATTTGGTACTGTTATACACTGTGAAGTTTTCCGACACATTGACTCCGTCCTGTCCACTTCCACCCACAAAGGTCGATCCCAGCAGTTGCTGCCCATTAGCAGAGAATTTCGTCACAAAAAGATCAAACCCTCCATTGATCGTAGGATCGTAGGCATTGAATGTGGGGAAATTTGCAGAATTGGTCCTGCCGAACACCACGAGTTGGTCGTCGCTGTCCACGACCAAGGAGTGGGGCTGATCGTCGCTGTTGCCACCGAGATAGGTGGAAAAGATCATCTGCGTGCCCGTAGGGTTAAATTTTGAGATGGTAGCATCACTGGTCCCACCCTGAAAAGCTACTTGGACGGATCCAAATACTGGATATCCACCGAACACAGAAGTCGCTCCGAACTGAATGCCGCCCGCGTAGGCATTGCCGCTGGTGTCGTACGTTGCGGTGAATCCCCAATTATCTGAAAAAGATCCCGTGTAGGTCGAAAAAACCAAGTTGGGGTCGATAGTAAGTGGCAGGGTGGAGTCATAGCCATTTGGAAACTCATAGCGCAAGGTGGTACCATCCAAGGCATAGTGGCAGGGAACAAGCATCTTACGGCCATCTTTTTCCTGGTAAGCCACTGGTGGATATTCGGTCAACTCCCGCACTGTGGTCTTAAGATACAGGGTGTCGCCGCTCACCCGTATGTCCGAAAGACCCTCATAGGAGAGGGAAACTGTCGCGGGATCGACCCCGGCTTCGAGAAGGAAGTCATACTTCAGCGCATCGCCGTACCCATATATTCGCAGATCTACGCCCGGCCAGAGGGATTCATAAGTAGCCGAACCATAGAGCGGCACACCTGAGGCCCATTTGGAAGGATCGTTGCCCAAGTAATAGTTGTGATAAGTAGAATATTTCAGGTCGGGGCGCAGGACAGGCTGTGCTTGTGCTCCCGGAAAGCTCACTTGAAAGGCGTGGCCCAGCGCAAGGCTGTCCTCTGCGTGAGCTCCATGTTCATGCTCGTGCCCATGTCCGCGGGCGGGCAGATGATACAGCGCGTAGGTGAGTCGATTGTTTTCAAGGAAAATGTCTCCTCCGTTGAGTGGAATCGAATATCGAATCCGCGAATCCCATTGTCCATTATTCTGGATAATTCGAAGATCGCTATTTCCGAGGGCGGGTTCTGGAATGAGGACTTCCTGCTCCGATTCATTGGCAGGCAAGAAGATCCAGCAGATCCCGACGAGAACAGCAGAAATGGTGAGGGTGCGTATGGTTGCAGTCATAGAAAAACTGGTGAATCATCCATGAGGGATAGACGGCCAAAAGAGAGCACTGTGCTGCATCCCTCCGAAAAGTTCCCTGAATTGAAGATGGGTAAAAATACCGAAAGGACTACCTTGCGCAAAGTATGAATGACCAACTGTGTCAATTTTTATAAAAAACAGGCTTTGGGCATATCCTGCCCTTTCCTGATAACAGACAACTAACGAAATGAAATACCCCTTTCGTTCCGGTGATCAAAAATTCTATCGCCTCTCTGTGACTGCCGAAATGACCGCTCAATTTGAAGGTAGAGAAGTCCATCCGGTGTACAGCACCTTTGCCCTTGCGAGAGACGTAGAGTGGGCTTGCAGGCTGTTTGTGCTCGACATGAGGGAAGACCATGAAGAAGGGATTGGGCAAAGCTTAGAAATCCAACATCTCGCTCCCGCTCTTGTCGGGTCAGAGCTGTTGGTGGTGGCCACACTAGAAGAAATAAAAGAACACAGGATTCTCTGTTCCTTCGAGGTGTATCATGGATCCAGGCTGTTGGCCAAGGGCACCCAGACCCAGAAAATCCTGCTGCGCGAAAAACTTTCCAACCTCTTCTCCAACTTGGCCAAAGAACTTTCGTAGATTTCGCTTCTATCCGGATCCCTCCGGTGCCCAGCTTTGAGAAGGGCACAACATCATACATCATGGCTGAGAAAGGCAGGAATGAGGTGGTGGTAACGAATCGCCGCGCCAAGTTTGAATACGAATTATTAGAAATTTTCCAGGCTGGGATCATGCTCACCGGCACGGAAGTCAAGTCCCTGCGCAGCGGAAAAGCTAATTTGCAGGAAGCGTATTGCTATGTGGAAGGCAACGAGGCATTCATCAAAGGCATGAATATTCCTGTATATGACAAAGGGGGATACACCAATCACGACCCCAATAGAACCAGAAAGTTGCTCCTCAGAAAAAAAGAAATCGCGAAGCTCCGCAAGGGGCTCGAACAAAAAGGCTACACCATCGTGCCGCTCAAAGTGTATTTCGGTGATCGCAACCTTGTTAAGATGGACATTGCATTGGGGCGCGGTAAAAAGACCTTTGACAAGCGAGACAGCATCAAGGATCGAGACACGAAGCGCGAAGTTGACCGCCAAATAAAGGGCTAGT
>DAITMB010000251.1:0-2823 GCA_036835375.1 Bacteroidota bacterium | reverse complement strand
CCCGTGGAGTTTCAGATCAGCCATCCGGGATATCAAGCCCAAACGGTCGTCCTTCAAGCGCCGCCAACGGCACTGCTGCAGATCATGCTGTCTCCTCGTGCCTATGAAATGGACTCGGTGCTGATTGCTGCCGGGGAGACAGAGCAGTATCTACGCCAGCAAGCCGGGTCGGTGACCCTCATTCGCCGACACGAGCTTGATCGAGACAACCAGCTGAGTCTAGCCCCAGCATTGAACCGAGTACCGGGAGTTCAGATGCAGCAAGGCGCATTCAACACAGCTCGAATCAGCATTCGCGGCATTGGCGCGCGCAGTTTGTTTAGCACGACCAAGGTGAGAGCTTACTTCGAAGACATTCCACTCACCGACGGAGAAGGCGGCACTTCCCTAGAAGACTTGGATATGAGCACCATTGAACGGGTGGAAATCATGCGTGGCCCCACTTCCAGCATTTACGGCACCGGGCTGGCCGGTACCATTCGGATCAGTGCCCGCCAGCTTGGCTGGGAAGGCCAAGAAGCACAAGTCGGCCTGCAGGTTGGAGCTTTTGGTAGCCAGCGCATGACGGGGCGATACCAGGTAGCCGACGATCAAATGTCTCTGCAACTGATCGTGCATGACAGCCGGGCGGATGGGTTTCGGCAAAACAGCCAATATCAACGCACAGGATTCACCTCTACAGCGACCTGGGCCTCTGGCAGCAAGAGTACCCTCACCTGGATCGGGCAATGGAGTCGGGTCAAAGCATTGATCCCCAGCTCAATCGACAGCCTCGCCTTTGTGACAGATCCTTCTCAGGCGGCCTTTACGTGGCTAAGAACGCGGGGCTTCGAATCCTATGACCGCGCGTTCACAGGACTTTCCTGGCGCTACCGCTACCACGCCAATCTCGAACATGTGATCAGCGTGTTTGGTGGATTTCGCGATGCGGATGAGCCCAGGCCCTTTGACATTCTTCGGGAGAATAGTATGCAGCAAGGCGTTCGAGCGCGGTGGATTTTTCGGCAAACTCGTTGGCGCGGCACCGCCGGATTGGAGGCATTTCGCGAAGGCTATCTATGGAAGACCTACGAAAATATCGCGGGCCTTGGGGATCGCGGTCCCATTCTGAGCGATAATCAGGAATATCGGCGCTATGCCAATTTCTTTGTGCAGGGGAGGGGAGACCTTCGGCGTTTTCTGAGTTGGGAAGCTGGCGCAAATCTGAATGTGACCCACTACGATTACGAGGATTTCTTCTTCCTTGGTTCCGACAACCTCAGCGGGAATTACACGTTCGCGCCGACGCTGTCCCCTCGCCTGGCCTTGCTGTGGAACAAGCCCAATTGGACAACGAGGCTCCAACTCAGCCATGGATTTTCTCCTCCTACGCTGTCCGAAACGTTGACGCCAAGCGGACAAATCAATCCTGACATTCAACCAGAAAAAGGCTGGAACCTGGAGGCTGGCTGGCGCGGCACCTTGATACGAGAACACCTGTGGCTGGATGCAACGCTGTATCGCATGTGGGTCTCCGATCTGCTGGTTGCCCGTCGGGTGGGCAATGATCAATTTGTAGGTGTTAATGCAGGTCAGTCCATTCACGACGGCCTGGAGCTGGCGTTGCAAACCCGCATCACAGAGGCTGTCACTTTGTGGGTCAACTATACCGAGCAGCGGTTTCGGTTTACGGACTTTGTAAGTGAAGGAGTTGATTATCAAGGAAATGCCGTGACGGGCGTGCCCGCTCGACAGTCGAGCGCTGGGGTGGACGTAGAACCATTTCCTCGCTGCACGGTTCGGGTGTCTTCTCAGTACGTCTCGGCGATTCCACTTCGGGATGACAACAGCATTTATTCGGAGGAGTACTTTCTGCTTCAGGCTCGCATGGACTATGGCTTCGAGTTGGCGGCTGCAAAGCTATCGGTCTATGGCGGGGTGAACAACCTCACCAATGTGAATTATGCCTCCATGGTGCTTGTCAATGCAGGTAGTTTTGGGGGCGCGCAGCCCCGATACTACTATCCTGGGAATCCGAGGGAATGGTATCTGGGAATCTCGCTGGCAGTGAGTCGCCCAGCTCGGGGGATGCCAGGGCCTTGATTTGGTGCGACAACATCGTGGCATATATGGCCACCCGAAGGGTATGTTAGATTTGGCTTGGAAGCTAAACGTTAGTTAAAGAAAATTGGTTCTCTGACAAAAATGGCGGAAAACTCGTGCTCTAACCCTCATAAGGGTAAGGAAACCCTTATGAGGGTTAGTATGCGCCAAAATTGTCAGAGAACTAAAAAATTTTCTTCGCTTCCTGCCTCTGCATAGATCAGTAGTCGATCTCGATGCCGTGGTAGGTCTCGTCTGTGCGGTAGTCTTTGCGCAGCGGATGACCAACCCAGTCCTCTGGCAGCAACATCCTGCGCAAATCAGGATGGCCGGAAAAGGGTATGCCCACCAAGTCGTAGGCTTCTCGCTCATGCCAATCTGCCGCTTTCCATATTCCGCTGACCGAAGGGACTTTGACCGTCGCCGACCGAGGATCTTCACAGCGAGGCACACGCACCTTGATCACGAGCTGATGCTCATGGATGAGAGAAGAGAGGTGATAGACCACCAGGAGGGTCTGTTTCTCTGGACCTTCATCCACGCCTGAGATAGCGTGTAAAAAATCAATATGCAACGTGGGGGTGTCATGGAGCCAGCGGCACAGCTCGGGTAAGCGCTCTGGCGCCACTTCGACCCAAGGTTGCTTCACATCAAGATCATGCTTGATCACGACATCTGGTCCAAAGGTCCGCTGGATCAATATTAACATGTCAGAGGCCGTCACGAGCGAGGATTTTCTGT
>DAITMB010000250.1:1777-2989 GCA_036835375.1 Bacteroidota bacterium | reverse complement strand
ATCACGGACCTGAGCCTGGCTAGAGAAGCGGGTTTCTACCTTGGGTTGATGGAGGTCCTTTCCGGAAACACCGCTGCGGGTTTTGCGCGATGGGAGGCCATTCGCGAAGAAGGACTCCCACCACGCTACCTTGCCGAAATCGACCGAATCATGAATTCACGCTGATCGCTGCGAATACCCTGCCTGAAGTCGCAGTTTGAAATTGTCTCGTTCTTCTCGCGGTTGATCCTTTCCGCATTCGCTTCCCCATGAATGAATCTTGCTTCGGCGGCCTGCGATCTTCCTCAGCCACTCACAGGCATCCTTCCTCTATTTTTTCAGCATACTCCATCCTGAATGAGCCGATGGCTTTAGTTCAAACCCGTCAGGCAAGCGCCCCTGGGCCGCCAGGCCAGCCCATTTCCACGGAAGTGCATCAGCATGTGAGTGATGGCGTAGAAACTTGATTTTTGACCGCTGAAGCGCTAGGTCCAGTGGGTAGCCCTGCGCTAACCCTGCGTACATCTCTACCACAATCTCGTGTGTGGGATCTGATGGCAGCTCCCACATCGCTGTCACCGTTGCGGGGACACCTGCATAGCGAAACGCTCGTCCGATGGAGAGCATTCCTTCGCTCAAGTGAGCGCGACCGACTCCTGTCTCGCAAGCCTCCAGCACCACCAAATCAGCCCGCAACTCGAGTTGATAAATCTCGTCCAACGTGAGTCGATTGTCTTCCTCCGCGTCTGGCTTTTCCGCCAAGATGATTATTGGCCCTTGCTGCCGTCCCGCTTTCCCTCGACCGTGCATCATGGTGTGAATGATTTGGTAATCTGGCCCCTTCGTCTTCAATACTTTCTCCGCCTTACCAGGCCCACGATAGTAGGATCCGCCGTAGTGATTACAAAGGTCCTTCAATTGATCTGCAAGCGGCCGCAAATTTGGTGCATCGCTGGCAAACCATGCCGATCCCTCTCCGCGAGGTCGAGAAGCCAAGTTTTGGGTGAGAGCCTGCGAGGCGGATACTTCATAGGAGATGGTCAAATTGGGGTCTGTTTCTACGTAGGGCCACATGTGGTATGGAAGGTCAGCCGCAGGCACTGGCTCGCGAAGCAGCAAGCCCCACTGCAGATCTACCAAGTCAGCGTGCGGTACAACCGTGAGGGACCAGTGTCCTCCTTTCTCAACGAGCACTTCCCGCGCTTCGCACAGCAACAAGTCATAGAGCTGCAC
>DAITMB010000250.1:0-1677 GCA_036835375.1 Bacteroidota bacterium | reverse complement strand
GTAGCGCGGATATTCTGATTGTAAGACCTGCTGTAGCGAGTCCCATTCCTGCCTGAGGGAAGAGGCCGCCCCTCGATGAGGCTCATTACCTGCTTTGGTCAAGGCAAAAGCAAGACGGCGCTCGGTAGCGGCAAGTGCCGGTGGTAAGCCCTCCATATTTCTCAAATACCCTTGCTGGAGGTGATCCACCAGCCAGTTGCCACGCGCGCGGTCGGCGACTTCAAACGCCACTTCTGCCATCTGAGGCTCTTTTTCCGCCAAGGTAAGTGCCGTTTGCAACGCCACATCGTGCACCCGATAGGATGAGTCCGACAGCAGGGTGCTGTTTGCCTGCTGGGCGTACACGTTGTGGCGGACTTGATCGACAAAGTCCATCCCCAACTTAGAATAAGCCCACAGGGCTTGGAGGGAATCCCGATCTGCTTGCGATGGATCACCTAAGCAAGAGGACAGTAGGCGCTGCGCAGTCTTGATGAGGTAAAGCATCCGAATATCATCTGGAAGAAATGAAGCATCCAGTGGCGGCTGCATCAAGCTCTGGGCTGGCCATGTATCGGAGATGTTGACAAATGCCCTCAGGAGCGTTTGGGTCGCTAGACGAGGTTGGCCCGAGGTGTGCTGGATTGCCGCCAGGCAAGCGTACAGATCTGGGATCCATGTCGGCTCCTCCCCATATGCTGTTTGATACAAGTTCCATGATTCGGTCAGGTACCGCTCGGCCTCGGTGATATTTCCCAACTTGAAATGGTATTCTGAAATATTGAAGGCATTTTCTGCACGCGGAACGAGGTCATTGGCTTTCCTTGAGCTGTCTTGTGCCAGCTCTTCCCTCCCTCGCAGACCATAGCTCAAGGCGCTTTGATAGTCTCCTTGCCACGCGTGCAGTTCCTCCAGCGCACTAGACAATGTGTAGCGTTGCATCCCCACCGGGATTTGCGCATTCACCAATTCACGGGTGCTGACTTTTATAAAGGTATCCAGGCGCTGAATTTCCTCTGCCATGAGCTCAAAATCTTTGCCGAGCA
Source organism: Bacteroidota bacterium (assembly GCA_036835375.1). GTDB lineage: Bacteria > Bacteroidota > Bacteroidia > J057 > J057 > JANQTF01. The sequence goes on along the minus strand of DAITMB010000250.1, from coordinate 652 downwards.
AAGCATGATTGATCAAAGCCAGTCGAACTAAAAATTTCAATTTATATGAAGCAGATCCACGCTCACGAAGCATCTTCTCCAGGTAACTGTGCGCTGCACGGCCCTCTGCCATCAACCCCGCCAAGGAATAACACGCGCCTGCTACATACACCATCGTCTGAAAGGACGGATCGGCCTCCGGGGCCATATCGTGTACACTGTCCCGAATTTGTTCCCAGAATTCGATTCCTTCCAAGTATTGCTCCTGAATCGCAAAGTAGGATTGGAGTTGTTGCTGGGCTAACCAGTACTTATCTGTCAGCCCTGCATTTTTGGCGATCTCCGCCATCTCCCAATACAATTTAGGCGGTTGTTGTAAGTCTCCTCCTTCGGCAAATATGAGCTGTACAACCCTGTGCAGGCTATCTATTTTCGCTAGCGCCAGGCTGTCTATTGCTGGATCTTTGCTTGAAAGCTCGGGGTTGCGATCAGCCTCACCACACTGGAGGCAACAGCTCAGCAGCATCGCACTGCACACGGTGACAAAGAGACGACGGGGCCTAAAAAAAATCCTGCGAAAAAATGAATATAAGAAAATCATGGTCGATGTTTGTTTGAATGAAGGTTACAAAAATGTGTGAAGGAAGGGGGCTTGCGGCCAAGGAATATAACA
>DAITMB010000249.1:0-2993 GCA_036835375.1 Bacteroidota bacterium | reverse complement strand
TATGCCTCGGAGGTAGAACCCTGGATGAATGTATTTGACCGAATCGAAGCCAGAGAAGGTGTTTTTTCTACGTTGGGTAATCATGACTATGGCGACTACGGAACTTGGTCGAGCATAGAAGATAAAATCGCAAACCTCCAAAAACTCAAGCAGCATCACGCTAGCATGGGATATCGTTTGTTGCTCAATGAGCACGTGACCCTCACGCGAAACGGCGAAAGACTCGTACTCGCTGGCGTTGAAAACTGGGGATTGCCACCGTTTCCTCAATACGGAGACCTGAACCAAGCTCTCGCAGGAACCGAACGCGAGTCCTTTCGCATTTTAATGTCACATGACCCTTCCCACTTCGATGCCCAGGTAGTTCAAAGCAAAATTCCGGTTCACCTCACACTCAGTGGCCATACCCACGGCATGCAGGCGGGCATCGAAATCCCCGGCTTCAAGTGGAGTCCTGTGAAATATCGCTACCCGCGCTGGGCAGGCATGTACGAATCTCAAGGCAAATACCTCTATGTCAACCGCGGATTCGGCTACCTGGCTTTCCCGGGAAGGGTGGGTATCTGGCCAGAAGTGACCCTCATTCGCTTGGAGCATGGCCCCGAGGCCATCATCGAAGAGCGGGTGTAAAGAGGTATTTTTCGCCAAAATCACAAAATCTGCTTTCGCCGGAACCACAGCAAAATGAACACCGAGATCCCCGCCATCACAGCCAGCAGGATCGGGTAGCCATAGGTCCAATGTAGCTCGGGCATGTGGTCGAAATTCATTCCGTACAATCCTGCCAGGAAGGTGATTGGAAGAAAGAACACCGAAAACACCGTCAGCAGCTTCATCACATCGTTGTTTTTCTGGGAGGCGACGGAAAGATATGTCTGCATGAGGTTGTGAATGTCGTCCAGCGCCTCGTCGTATTCGAGGATGAGTTTCACGAGCAAATCCCGCACATTTTGAAGCGCAGCGGCTCCGTCCTCGTGGGTTTTGTACTGCATTACGACCTGCTGCGACAGCAAGAGGAGTTTTTTTGAAATTCGCACCTCGCTCTTCTGGTAGTATAAATTTTCCAGCGATGCACCCCGGAGTTGCTTCAAGAAAATCGTCTCTTCCATATCATCTACGAGATGGGATTGATTTTCTGCATGAATGCGAAAACTATTGACGATTTGCCAAAAAAGCTCTGTCACGATGTCCGTCACTTCGATGATCCGCTGCTGCTCAATCTGGTCTTGGACCATCGGGATAAATGAGAAAAAGGGTCGGTGGATCGTGATGAGAAATTGCTCATTGTAGAAAAATGCCACTTTGTCCGAAATTTCCTGAACCGTGGAGAGATTGTCTCCAGTATTGTTCGCATAGGCGCGGAGAATGACGAAAGAATACGAAGGCGTATGCTCTATTTTGGGCAAGTGGCCAGGCTCCAGACAGTCCTTCACCGTGAAGTAATCGAGGTGAAACTCTTCGGATAATTGCTCCAAATCTGCTTGTGTCGGCCGCAGGACGTCGATCCATCGCACTGCGCCTACTTGAATTTCTTTGATCGTGACGGGTGATTGCATCGGGGCAAGTTGCGAGAAAATTTGTCCTCATTCAATCCCCTTCTCTGATTCGCCCTACAAACCCCTCGATGCGCTCCGCCAAATGCTCCCCATCTCCCAGCGCTTGAATGAACGCCGAACCGATGATGGCGCCTTGGGCATATCGGGACGCCAACTGAAAAGAGGCATGGTCGTGAATGCCAAATCCGATCAACGTAGGGCTGCTCAACTTCATTTCCTGGATTCGATGAAAATATGCCTCCTGCTCCGCACCAAATCCGCTAGTACTTCCGGTCGTGCTGGCGCTTGACACCAGGTAGAGAAATCCTCCCCTGCTGGCCTGATCCATTTGCTGCACCCGCGATGGCGCCGTCTGCGGGGTAATCAGGAAAATGTTCGCGATGCCCTCCGACTCCATCAGCTCGCGATACTGCGCTTGGTATTCGGCAAGGGGCAAATCTGGCAAAATGACGCCATCAATGCCCAATGAGGCAGCTTTTTTCACGAATGCATCCATGCCATATTGGAGTACGGGATTGACATAGCCCATGAGGATGAGCGGAATGTCGGTCTCCTCGCGAATTCCTTCCAGTTGCGCAAAGATGCGCTCCAGGGTAATGCCATTGTGAAGGGCCTGCTGGGAACTCATCTGGATCGTGCCTCCATCGGCGATGGGATCGCTGAAAGGCATTCCAATTTCAATCAAATCCACACCGGATTGAGCCAGAGCGCGAATGATGGACCGGGTGTCTTCCAAGCGCGGATAGCCAGCGGTAAAGAAGATCGACAGAATGCCTTGCGATTTTCGCGCGAACAAATCGGAGAGTCTAGACATGGAAAAGGAGTTGGAAAAATATTGAGGTGCGGAGCTGGAGGTGAAGGATGTTGCACAGCGGGTGAATATCGGTAATACCCATCTTTCCGGCACATTTCCAATGTCTTAGTGTGCTTCTTTGGAATACTTGATGTAGGTCGTCAAATCCTTGTCGCCACGACCGCTGAGGTTGATCACAACTACATCATCGGGCTGAAAGGTGAATTTTTCGAGAATGGCAAAGGCGTGGGCTGTTTCGATAGCAGGAATGATGCCCTCGACTTCGCTCACCATGAATCCAGCCTGCATGGCTTCATCATCTGTGAGATAAAAAAACTGCGCCCTGCCCGTCTGATACAGATGTGCGTGAACGGGCCCAATGCCGGGATAGTCCAACCCTGCCGAAATGCTGTGAGGTTCCACCACTTGCCCGTCGGGTGTCTGCATCAGAATCGTGCGGCTTCCGTGGAGTACCCCCGGCTTCCCCAGCGCTGTGGTTGCCGCGGATTTTCCGGAATTCACCCCCAAGCCCGCAGCTTCTGCCGCCATGAGTTTCACTTCTGGATGGTCCAGGAAGTGGTAAAAAGCGCCCATCGCATTGCTTCCCCCACCGACGCAGGCGAGCACATAATCAGGCCACTCTG
>DAITMB010000248.1:0-2997 GCA_036835375.1 Bacteroidota bacterium | reverse complement strand
CGTTAGGCCACATGGAAATAAAATACCAGAAGGGCCAGAGAAAAATGAAAATCAACTTTTCCACTCAATAACGGTTCATCATCATGAAACAACTTATCCTTTTCATCATCCTGTTCTTGCTGGCTGCGAGTCTTGTCAACGCGCAAGAACCCGCCTACGAAATCACCCTGGCCGACCGAACAACAGCAGCCACCCATGTTTTCACCGGAAAAGTCAAACAAAGTCGGGCATTCTGGCATGAAGCAAGCCGAAAGATTTACACCGCCCACGAAATCGAAGTCTTTACCCTTTACAAAGGTAGCCTCAGTGGCACAACCCTTGAACTTATTACCGAAGGCGGCATCACCGAAGATCGCTTTTCCATCGTTTGCCCTGGCGTCAACCTCCAAGTTGGAGACCAGGGCTTGTTCTTTGCGCAGGCGTCGGCATATCCTCATCAGTTTTTTACCAGTGCACAAGCAGAATTGTACGCCGGACCAGCAGGATACATCGAATATGCTTACGACCGGATCAATCCTCCGGCAAGGGGATTTTATCGCAGCTATGAAAATGTTGAGGTCGAACTGATAGCACCGATCCAAGCCTTGATGCAGCAAGCCGCCCAGCCGCTGAGCCTTAGTGAAGGAGAGCAGCGGGTACAAGCGTGGCTCAATCAAAGAGGGCAGTTGGCCACCCGCAGCGATTGGGGTATCGAGTATTATTTTGGCTATCCGCAAATCACAGGCAGCAACGGGCAGTACCTGGAATTTGACATTGAGGCGAGGGTAACGGGCGGCAGTTATGAATATGGACGGGCCGAGATATACCTGGAATATGATACCATAGGCTTCTTGAGCAATGTCGCGGCCAGCGGGATGATCACAGTTACCAAAGGCGACATCACCACCAGCAGTGACTACAGTATCTTTGTAACCGACGACCAGCCCGACCGCCTCAAGATCGAAATAGATGCTGCCGATCCTCCCATTGCCTTGGGGGAAGTCGATGGCTGGCTGGAGGATGTTATCCATGTCAAAATTGACATTTCCCAACTCACCCAGCAGATCGAACTCTCGTTTGAGTCCTTGCTCATGGATGGGGAAAGCGAGTATTATGACCCTGCTAGTGGCACGTATGCCCAGTTCCCCTTCGTCTTTGCCTACGACAGCATTGCAGGTGCATCCGGCAGCTTCACCGTTGCGGAGATCATAGAGTTTTTCCCTGATACGGTGCGAGCAGGAGTCAGAGATACGCTCGTGATCGTGGGCAATGACTTTGGAGCAGTTAAGGGCAAGGTATATTTTCGAGATGCCGATGCTTTCAATCAGGTCACCTACATGCAGGCGCCAGATGCAGCAGTGGTTTGGGGCTCGAATATGATCAAGGTGGCAGTACCATCGACAGACATTGGCAATACTTCTCCGGCTGGCACAGGCAGATTTATTGTGGAAGATGCCAACGGCAATCGGGATACCAGTGCGTCGAATTTGACAGTGTTATATGCGATCCAGAATGCATATTTTTCTGGTTCACAAACGATTAGACGGGCAAATCTAGGTGATATCAACGCACAAGGCGGATACACGATCCGTGTACAAAGCAGTTTGAGCGATACCATCGACGTAAGTCAGATTGTTAATCATGCGATTTCAGATTGGAACTGCGCAACCCTGGTGAATTTCACCAGAGGGGCGGATACTAACTTAGTGGGTGCTCAGGTTGATGGCATAAGCTTGATTAGCCTCAGCCAAGGAGCACTTCCCGGAGGTGCCAAAACGACATGGAGTGACCAGGGACGCATTACTCAATGTGCCGGAAATCAAGAAATTTTCACAAGTGAAATTGACATCGAAATCAACCCCTTTCTTAATTGGAATTTCCGAGACACCCTCCCCACTTTACAGGAAAAAGATTTTTATACGGTAATCCTTCATGAACTAGGGCACGCACACATGATCGATCACGTGTTGGACCCGACAGCGATCATGTATGGGGATGTTCCCGCTGGTCAAAGGCGAACAATATCTTTTACAGATACCCTTGCAGGCCAGGATGTAGTTACCTACAGTGCGATTCTCGACAATATCGGTTGTGGCGATGCGATGGTTCCCTTTGTCTGTAACGTCAACTCCATTGGGCAAGCCTGGGAGGGCGTAACCATCTCCATCTATCCCAATCCTGCCAGTTCTGAGGTATTCATCGAATTTCCTGAAGAACTGAATGGGAAGAGAGGCAGCGTTCAACTGCTCGATCTGCAAGGAAGGAGTATTTACACAGAGGAGCGTATTCTATCTTCCTCGCACCCCGGAAAGATCAGCCTTGGGCATCAGGTAAGTGAAGGGATCTATTTCCTTCATATCATGGCTGAAGATGTATTTTTCACCCATAAAATCTGGATACGCCATGAGTAATCAAAGTCATCTACTCAGATTATTGGGGCTTTGCCTGGCTATGATCCTGTGGACTTGTAAATCCTCCAAACCAATCGCGGAAGCTCCCGATAAAGAATGCAATGCCTTCAAACGACATTGGGAGATGTATGCTCATTATGTTCCCAATGCAGGCATCTATTATCTATCCGACACGCTAGCAGAATGGGTAGACCCAGAGGCTGTCAGGCAATATCGACCTTCGGATAACAACAGCGGAGAACCCGCCACTCGCTTTGAAATGTGGACCCCTCAATTAATGAAAGATTGCTTTATTGGAAAAACACCAAAAGAAGTGATGGATATTTTGGGGCCGCCTAGTAGGTTTGTAAGAGGCTTGGCCCTGTATGAAGTAGCATGTAGGCGTAGAACAAACTTTTGCTACGGACAAGGGGGAATTTCTGTTGATACGTCTGCTCTGGTAATCAATAGAGTAGAACAGGTCCCATACGGTGTACAGATTCTACCATAGAAAACCCACGTGGCCTAACAATCGCTACCCGCCTATGCCTTTGCGGCACAGCGGGTAGCGTGACGTTCTCTGCAAGCACCATCCCCAGCTCGGCACAGGGCCTACCCGCCAGCCGCC
>DAITMB010000247.1:0-3030 GCA_036835375.1 Bacteroidota bacterium | reverse complement strand
GGAAAAAACACCCACCGATAGCCACTATCTCCAAGTATTGGGAAACTTGAAAACCCAAATCCATGCCGCCCGGATGCAAGCGGCGGTGATGCTAAACAACCACGTGCTGCGCCTGTATTGGGACATCGGACAGACCATCGTCCGGGAGCAAAAACAGCGCGGCTGGGGTGCCAAAGTCATTGACGAGCTTTCCAAAGACTTGCGCTTTGAATTTCCTGATTTCAAAGGGCTTTCGCCGCGAAACCTGCACTATATGAAGTCGTTTGCCATCAACTACCCTGATTTTCCCAATTTTGCACCAACTGGTGCAAAATTGCCATGGAGGCATATTTGCCTGCTCATGGACAAGGTAAAAGACGCGGCAACCCGCGATTTCTACGCCTCGAAAACCGTAGAAGAAGGCTGGTCGAGGGCTGTGCTAGAAGCCCAAATCGAGTCTGGGCTGATTCACCGCATCGGCAAAGCCGTCACCAATTTTGACAAGACCCTGCCCCCCGAGTACTCCGACCTCGCCCGTGAGACCCTGAAAAACCCCTACTCGTTCGGGTTTCTTTCTGTGCAGGGCAAAATGCACGAGCGGGATTTGGAGGCTGCTTTGCTCCAAAAAATCACCCATTTCCTGCTCGAACTCGGCAATGGTTTTGCCTTCGTCGGCAAACAAAAACTGCTCGAAGTCGGGGGTGACGAGTTTTTTCCAGACTTGATTTTTTACCATATCCCGCTGCGCTGCTATTTCGTCATTGACCTGAAAATGAAAAAATTCAAACCCGAGTACAGCGGAAAAATGAATTTTTATCTCACCACCGTGGACAAACAACTCAAACTGCCCGACGACAAACCCTCCATCGGTTTGCTGCTTTGCAAGGAAGCCAACCAACTCGTGGCAGAGTACGCCCTGCTCGACATCAACAAGCCCATCGGTGTCAGCACCTATCATTTTTCCAAATCGTTGCCCGATGCTTACAAATCCATTCTTCCCAGCATGGAGGCCTTAGAAAAAAGATTGGAAGCCGAAATCGAGCACGCCGAAGTGCTTTTGAAAAACAAATCTGATTCATAACGTCTAAAAACCAATAGCTTGGTAGTGGGGCAAAGGATTATGTAAGGCACTTGAAATGAAGTGTTTATTTATCTAATCCTTTGGCGAAAAGGAAAATTTATTTTTTTGGCGCCCCCTATTTGAAAGTTACAAACTTAATTTTTCTGGTTGTTCTTAAATGATTTATCAGGGTAGTCTGGTACGGGTGGCACATCTCTTGGGTCGTCTGTGATTTTTTCTAGCAGAAGTTTTACAGCCGCTTCCAACTGCGCATCTTTCCCGTTAAACGTTTCATAGGGAAGATTATCCACTTCGATATCTGGTACATGCCCGTGGCCTTCGATCAACCATTGACCCTCATCACCATAAGCGCCGTGCATTGGGGCACTTGCCACTCCATTGTCTGATAAGCGATTCCGAGTGTTCAGCCAGACTTGACCGCCCCAAGATCGCATACCAATGGTTGTTCCTAGCCCGAGTCGCCTAAACCCTTCTACAAATGTTTCTCCATCAGAGCCTGTTCTTTCATTGACCAATACAACCATGTGGCCTCTAAAAGCGTAGTCCATGTTCCAATAAGGCTCTCCTGTTCTGTCTTTGAAATAATTCCATGCTTGTCTCAATAATTTTTCAAGAATGATAGCATCAACATATCCTCCTGCGTTATAACGCATATCGATAATCAATCCTTTTTTGTTAAATACAGGATAAAACTCCCGATAAAATTGACCAATGTCCCAGTCACCCATGGCACTGAGATGTAGGTAGCTAATCTCGTTATTGCTCTCTTTTTCTACTTTCAGGCGATTGTGGTATTCCCAGTCACCGTATCTCAACCAATAGGTGTTTCCTTTGGGTTTGACAATGACATCTCTGTTGGTGGCACCTCTTTTCAGCGTCAACCTTACGTGCTTTCCTGCCTGATTTCTCAGCAACTCACCCATATCCATGGCGGTCAAAGCTTCCCTTCCATTTACTTTTGTAATCACATCGCCTTCTTTGATGTCGAGGTAAGGATCATCTAATGGAGATTTCCGGTTGGGATAATCTGGGTCGGCTTTATAGATATAGTCAATTTTGAACCCCCCATTTATGATGTCTCTACTCGTATTCGCTCCCAAAGTGGCCACTTCAATGTTTTTATGATCGCTGGGCATATCCCCTCCATTTGCGAAGGTATGCAAGACAGATAATTCGCCAATCAGATGTTCCAGTACATCATTTAATTCATTTCTGGTGGTCACACGGTCCACCAAAGGGAGGTACTTGTGATACATCGCATCCCAATCTACCCCGTGCATGTTCTTGTCGTAGAAGTGATCCCGCTCCATCCGCCAGGCATCTTTGTAGAGTTGTTTCCAGTCTTCTCCGGGGTTTATAGAAAACTTGCATCCGCTTACATCTATTGGTTTGTCTAGGTTCACACTTCCTGTACCGGCACTAACCATGAAAATGGATTCTCCTTTTCTAATAAGCAGTTTGCTGCCATCATGGGTCAATTCAAACCCACTAACTTTGGTAGCCATATCAGCCAATTCGGCTTTTCCACTGGTGATTTTGGCTGCTTTCAGATGGGAATTGGTCTTAGAGCCTGTTTCTCTGGCCAAGAGATAGATAGCATTATCATTGACTTCCATTTGGCTGTAGTTGCCTGAAGCAACAGGCACTTCCTCAGTTCTGGATTGAATATCCACCTTGTCAATGCTTACCACTAATTTACCTTTAGGGTCCTCCCCCTCGGAAGGCTCATTTGAAAGCTCATCTTTTTCTCTGAAGGGTGATCTTGCTTCTTTTTTCAAGGCAACATGGTACACATTTACGCTTTTATCCCAATGTACTCCGCCTAACCTTGCCCCACGCGGATTACCTACCAATGTACTAAAGCCTCTATCGGAAAGGAAATAGATGAATTGACCATCGGGACTCCACTTTACACTAAAGTTATTGGATCTGTCAGTTGTCAAGTCGAATATAGATCCATCATTGACGTT
>DAITMB010000246.1:0-3209 GCA_036835375.1 Bacteroidota bacterium | reverse complement strand
TAATTTCCTATTTTTGAGCCATCGATTTTTTCCAAGCACAAGAACCTCATGCTACTACCCGACCTCCTTACCACTGACAGACTCCTGCTTCGACCCCACGTGATGAAAGACTTCGAAGGATTTTATCGTGTGATTACAGACAAGGAGGCGATGCGGTTTATCCATCTGTCGGAAGAGGACCGAAGCAAACAGCAGTTATTGACATTTTTCTCTGAAGTTGTGGGCACGTTGGGCTCTGCACAGCCTGTGTTTGGCTTGGCGATCTTGGAAAAAGGCAGCCGAAAGTACATCGGGTTCTGTGGACTGAGCGAGTTGCCAGATGGCACTGGAACGGAAACTTATTTCGTCATTCACTCTGAATTGTGGGGCCAGGGCCACGCGACAGAAGCTGCCCAAAAGCTCTTGGAATACGCTTTTTCTGTCTTGAAATTACCGCACGTGGACACGTTTCTCGTGCCGGAAAATACAGCCTCTCACCTCGTGGCCTCGAAGCTGGGGATGAAAGATCTCGGCCTCACCCATCACCACGAATACACCATTCCCGTGAGTCGGTTTCGCGTGACAAGAGAAGATTTCTGGAAGGAATAAATGAAAGATAAAATTGAGCCAGAGAAAAATTATCCTTGATGAATGACCCGCTGTGGGAAGGGGATTTCAATCCCTGCTGCATCAAGGGCTTCCTTGCCCAGCTCCTGGATCTCGAAGTACACACTCCAGTAGTCCGGCACCAACACAAAGGGCCGCACCGCCAGGTTTACGGAGCTATCTGCCAATTCTAAGACATTGACTGATGGGGCTGGTTCTGCTAAGACCTTCGGGTGCGCAAGCATCACGGCCATGAGTGCCTCACGTGCTTGCTTGACGTCTTCTTTGTAGGCTATACCAATCACCAAGTCCACCCGTAAGTCGCCCTGAGCGCTCAGGTTGACGATAGTTCCTCCAGCGAGGGATCCGTTGGGCATGAGCACCGTCCGATGGTCGGGGGTGAGAATGGTCGTGACAAAGATGCTGATGGCTGTGACATGGCCTACTTTGCCGTCAATGTCGATCAGGTCGCCGACTTTGAAAGGCTTGAAAAACAGAATGAGCACGCCCCCGGCAAAGTTGCCCAAGGTACCTTGTAAGGCGAAGCCTACTGCAAGCCCCCCAGCACCTAAGATGGCAACAAAGGAGGTAGTTTCCACACCAAGAATCTCAATCACGCTGATGAGCAAGACCACTTTCAGGAGCACTGACACCAGATCTGTCAGAAAAGTGTAGAGCGTCGGCTCTGCATTTCTCGCTAACAGGGCGTTGCTAATGAGGCGCGTGATGCGCTTGATGACCCAAAATCCTCCAAAAAACAGGACTACTGCCAAGATGACCCGTGGGGCATACTCAAGCATCATGAGCTGGCTTTTTTCTAAAAAACCAGTCATCTGGTCCATCGTTTCGTCATTCATAGGAATCTATTGCCTTGAGATGCATGGGCTTGGAAAAGGATCGGATTTCTGAATAGATCTGTCCATCCAGCCGATTTTAGCTCAAGTAACGCAAGTTCTTTGATTGCTGGCAATATTCCGAATGGATTCCGCGAAAAGGACCGGATCCCCCGGATCTGGGAGTTCCGGTGATCAGAAAAACGCTGGAAGTGAGTGATGCGAAAAAATGTCTACAGCTCAAAATTCGCCGAGGTAGTTGCCCTCACGATCGAACCTCCACTCTTTCAAGGTATTTCGCACGAATAGTCGCACGAAAAAATAGCTGTCATCCATGGTGTCGTGGTGCCCGGCACTGCGCAGCGCATGTCCCCCGTAGTGGGTACGAAGATAGGCTTGGATGGCCTCCGGGAGTTGCTCCCGCTGCATGAAATATTCAGTGACGATCCAGCTCCCATCGGCGCGATAGTGGGCCTCGGACTCCAACCCTTCCCAACGAAACAGGGCAATGTACCCCCCATCCCGACTGGCAGTCCAGCGCAAATTGATGCCGTGATGATAGACCCTTTCGAATGATGCTACGACGTGCTGCGGAGGAAATGATTGGTCTCCAGCTGGCTGGCCTATCAAGAGGCTTCCTGCGGAGATTTGAATAACACACAACAGGATAAAATGACGCATGGTAATTGGAATTAAGCTAAGGTTGCAACAAGATAGGTGAAATATTGATCATTCCAAATTGGTATTTTTCATTGAACGCATGTTCAAGTTGTTTTAGTCAATTCGTCGAGGCATGGATTTTGAATACTGAACCTGAAGTTATATCGGATCACTCTATTGTCTCACTTCCATCGTTTCTTTGCATTCGGAATCAGCTCTCGCCTTTTCTATTCACTTTCTCATTCCATGTTGAAGCCCCGATTTACGATCTCTTAGTCCCCCCAACCATGAAAGTAGCCTTATTCTCCACCTCGCTTTTCGATCATTCCTTTCATCGAAGTCTCTCACGACAAAAACTCTCCCTATCGTTGAGGTTTGTCCTCGTCCTTTTTTCTCTTTGGGCGGTCACTTCAGCAGACCTACTGGCTCAACCTGCAGCAAGCGAACTTTCTCCGATCATAGAACATTTCGACGACAATCGTCGCCAATGGCCCCAATTTGAGGAGCCGGGAAGAAGCGCACAGATTTTCGATGGCTCCCTTCACCTGACGGGATCTTCCAATGCCCTGCCTGTGTTCGTGGGGATAGCTTGCCCCGGAGTTGAATCCGACTCTTTCCTGCTGTCAGTGACGCTCACGCAAACGGGGGGAAAAAAATCGATGGGCTATGGACTATGTTGGGGCTCACGCCTGGATCAGCGGGATTATTATGCCTTCCTCATCAGTGGCGATCAGCAGTTTACCATCCTTCGCATGGAGCGGGGCAGGTATCAGCTCATTCAGCCTTGGACCGAAACAAGCCTTATTTTGAGCCCCAAAAATCCAAACAAACTCTCGGTCGAGCAGCAGGGCCACCGCCTGATTTTCTCGATCAACGATCAGCGCGTCTTCGTGGGGCCAGCTAGTTCTTTGATGGGTGATCTTTCAGGGATTCTCTACCATGGGACAATGAATCTGGCAGTGGATAAATTTGAACTGGGACTCCCTCCCTACTAAAGTCCATCAACTTGATAAGGAATACGGTCTTGAAATGCTGGTGAGCGCCTACCAACCCGTCCGGTTGCTTGACTTTCTACGCAATAAGCGTATCTTTCTCCGCATGAATCTATTTCGGAAAACTGGACTATTCATT
>DAITMB010000245.1:0-3221 GCA_036835375.1 Bacteroidota bacterium | reverse complement strand
CCCTTGGATTACAGCATCCAAACCAATCAGGCGATTTCGCAAAAAGAGGGGGCGGTAGCCAATGCAAAAGCAGCGGAAACACAGCTTATCAATGCGAAAGCAACCTTCGACAGGGTGGCAAAGCTTTATGAAAACAACAGTGTGTCATTGAGCGAGTACCAGCAAGCAAAAGCAGGGCTTGACGCAGCACAATCCCAATTTGATGCTGCAAATTCCCAGATCAATGCAGCAGATCAGCAGGTAAAGGCAGCAGGTAATCAAGTGAGCTACACAAGATTGGTATCGCCTATGGATGGCGTAGTCACTAGTGTACAGGCAGAAGCCAACGAAGTGGTCAATTCAGGGAAGATAATCGTTTCGGTAAGTTCGGTTGGCAGGCCTGAGGTGGAGGTAGGTGTCCCCGAAGTTTTCATTACTAAAGTCAAGCAAGGGCAAAAAGTGGGCATCACTTTATCTTCTGCTGTAGGGAAAGAATTCCAGGGCATCGTTGACCGAGTAGCTTATGCGTCTGGCAACGCACCAACCTATCCCGTTTTCGTTGAAATTGATAAATCAGTGGAAGATATTAGACCCGGTATGGCTGCGAATGTAAGCTTCTTCTTTTCTGAAAAAAGGGGCGAATCGAAAGCTACTACGATCGTTCCCGTGGAAGCTGTTGGTAAAGACGAAAAAAGTAATTTTGTATTTGTGTTGAACCCCAAAAGTGATGGCGTTTACGCGGCAGAAAGAAAAGTGATCACCATTGGTAATTTGACACCTTATGGGTTTGAACTGGTCAGTGGTTTGCAAGGAGGGGAAATTGTGGCTACTGCTGGCTTGAACTCTTTGATGGATGGACAAGAAGTTAAATTGCTCAATGATTAAAAACACTTGAATCATGAATATTACAAAGACTTCCTTGTCATACCATCAAGTCACTATTTTGATGGTAGTTATCATCAGCATACTTGGCTTGGCAGGATATGAGCAATTGCCAAGGGATGCAATGCCCCCTTTTACAATTCGGGTATGCAGCATCGTCACTACCTTCCCCGGCGCTTCTCCCGAAAGAGTAGAAACCTTGGTCACGGATAAAATTGAAAAAGTCATTCAAGAAATCCCTGAATTAAAAACAGTGACCAGCGAGAGCAGGACAAGCCTCTCCATCATCAAAGCGGAATTAAAACCGGAGATAAAAAAGGAAGAACTACAGGCTATCTGGGATAAAATCAGGCGAAAAGTGGACGCTATCCAATCGGAGCTGCCCAGCAGTATTATAGGCCCAGATATTAAGGATGACGGCTTAGGTGTAGTGTATGGTATCCAGATAGGCTTGGAAGCAGATGGCTACTCTTATGCAGAGATGAAGGAACAGGCTGATGCCATTAGGGATGATTTAATTCGGTTAAACGAAGTGGCAAGGGTCAAAATCAGTGGCGCGCAAGAGGAGCAAGTTTTTATAGAATATGACAATGCTCGTCTAGCGCAGTACGGCATCTCCAGCAATCAAATCAAGAATGCCATTTCCGCTACTAATATCGTATTTCCTGGAGGCCAAGTAGGTTTGGAAAAAGAGCGGATCGTTATAGAACCTACGGGCAATTATGAAATACTGGACGATTTAAAAAACACTTTGATATCCATTGGCCGCACTGAAAAAGTCAAACTGGGAGACATTGCGAATGTGCGTATGGGCTATAAGCACCCAAAGGATAACATCGTAAAAATCAACGGAAATACGGGGCTTGTGATAGCGGTGGCACTCCAGGAAGGTGCTAACTTGACTACTTTGGGCTTGGTCATAGATGAAAGAATAGCGGCGTACAATGCTACGCTACCTTATGGCATGAAGGTCGAACGGGTGGCTTCGCAAGACACCTATGTCAATAGAAGCGTGAATAATTTTGTAGGAAACGTAGTACAATCCATTGTAATTGTACTGGCCGTGATGCTGCTTTTCCTGGGTTTTAGGACGGGAATGGTGGTTGCCAGCCTAATCCCCTTGGCGATGGCCATGACGCTGCTCATTATGAACACCATGGGCGTTGGTTTGAATCAGGTGACCTTGGCATCTCTAATTATGGCGCTCGGCATGTTGGTGGATAATGCGATTGTTGTTTCCGAATCCATACTGGTAAAAATGGAAGAAGGCAGTTCGCCTAAAGAGGCAGCCATTGATAGCGCCAAGGAGTTGACGATTCCATTATTGATTTCTACGCTGACTACATCAGCGGCGTTTTTAGCTTTCTTTTTGGCTCAAAACAACATGGGTGAAATGATGGGAAATATTTTCATCGTCATCACCATCGCACTGCTTTCATCGTGGGTAATGGCCTTGAGCATTGTGTCTATGCTGGCGGTTTATTTTATAAAAGTAAAGCCCAAAACAGATGCATCTGATAAAGTTTCTTTTTTCGACAGATTGAATGTCGTTTATAAAAAAATTCTGATTAGAACCTTAGACTTCCCACTAGTATTTACCCTTCTCATTACGGTCATGTTCTTCGGAACGGTGATGCTGTTTCCTAAGTTGCCTTTCATATTTATGCCGGACAGCGAACGGAATTTAGTGGTGGCAAATGTAGATTTACTGCTAGGCTCAAAAATCGAGGAAACGGAAGAAGTGATTGACGGGCTTTCAGATTTTATTCAAAAAAATCTATTCATCAAGCCCGATGCGGCACTCGATGAACATGGGGTGACCAGTTGGGCCTCTTTTGTCTCAAAAGGACCAGAGTCTTATGACCTGGGTTATCAACCCGGCCAAGCCAATTCGAGCTATGCGCACCTACTCATCAATACCTCTACATTTGAGGCAAATCCAGGAATTATTGAAGCATTGGATGAATATGCCTTTGAGCAGTTCCCCAATGCCGAAATTTCAGTAGCTCCTTTGGGCGGCGCAGGCGGTGCCAAGTATGATGTGGGTGTACGTATCACCGGCAAGGATTCCGAAGAACTGTTGAGATTGGCGCAGCAGGTCAAGCAGCGACTAGCACAAATGGATGGTGCCAAAAACATCAAAGATGATTGGGGACCGAAAATCAAAAAAATTACAATTGCTATTGACCAGGACAAAGCAGGCAGAGCCAATGTAACCAACCAGGATATTGCACTATCCCTACAGACGGCGCTATCGGGTATGGACATCGGAGACTTTCGGGATCTGGACGGAAACATACCCATCATAATGACCAATTTGGAAAGAGAAAATATTGATGTACACGATTTGGAAAGCATCA
>DAITMB010000244.1:0-3234 GCA_036835375.1 Bacteroidota bacterium | reverse complement strand
ACTTGACAGTGCGCGGGATATTTCCTACATTATCGTAGTAGCTGAACCCATTGGGGTTGGTAGAAGGTTTTGTTCCGGAAGCATTAGCGTAATTTTTTTTATTTTATCCTAGATGGATGAAAATGCTTATCTTTTTGGAAGGAGATCTATAGAGACTCTGACGAAGCAAGAAATTTCTTGTGGCGGAGCCATATCAGCCATCTAAGAGTCTCTGAGGAGATTTTTTTCTTGTGACAACGTTCAAGTCAGCTGTTGTTGTGGATATCCGGGATGACATAGAAGCCACCAATTATCTGCTCAAAAGGAACTAGTTTTTTAAAAAGAAAATTGACGAACATGAAAAACCAACTCAACACTGTTTCACTGATCTTTTTGATGATTGTAACATTCTTGACCTACCTCTGGTGGGCCGAAGATACCGTCGGTCAATACTGGGAATCCTCAACAGGCTTGATCGCATCCTTTTCTTTAACTATTACTATTTTCTTATTCATATTTGGTTTTGTTCTTCCCTTTTCTCGACAAAAAGAAAGGCTATCAACAGGGCTGATCGTAGGACTTATGCTGATAGGACTTGTTTTAATGGTGTTTTCTCTCGGGGAAAGTAAGGTTTCAATTTATATCTTGATGCCGCTTAGTAGGCTGCTATTTTTTGCCGGAGGATTTCTACTGGTTGATAAATACGTCTTATTTCCCATGATGAAAAGTAAGCAATCTAAAGCGTAGAGTTTTGGTCCAATGATAAAATATGGAGAAATATTAGTGTAAGAAAACCCCATCGACAGAAAGACTTTGGGCCAATCTATGATTTGACTCAGAAGCATTGACTTTCTCTTAGGACCTATGATTGGCATTGACACGGAATCATTCCCCTCTCCCTGAATCTCCTGAAGATCAATGGTTGTATGAGGATGGGGCAGCCCTGTCGCAGTGCAATGATCTATCCGAGTATTTTATTTTTCAATGTTGTGATTAATATATTTTATCATATTAATATATTTTTTTATAGATTAGTTATTTCCTTAGCCAGTTTTTTTGAGATAATTGGTGGTCGATCAAGCCATCCTAGGCAGGTACATCGACCCCGGATGCCGAAAAGGGGAAGAGTAGGCGTAATGATTTTAATTTTCACTCATGAAATCATACGTCAAGCTTTTGACAACATGCATTTACCTTTAATTTTCGGTGTGTTTCCTGCTCCTCATGAGCGGAAATGAAAACCCAGTTTTACCCAGTGCAGGAATCACTGAAAATTCTGAACCACAAGTAATTGGTACTTACTCAAGTGGCTCACCTGTGATGAGTGTTCCATCTTCAATATTCAAAGAACCATTTGAACATGCCACTTTGCAAGTGTACTCTCTTGAGGTTAACTTTGAAAGTGCTTTTATTTTTGATTCACCCGAAGAAGAGTCCGTTCCTTATTTAGTTCTCGCAGGTCACGAAAACGAAACAGGGCACAGTTTTGTCATAGGGATTGAAATCCTTCGTGCTTCAGGAAACTATCTCATGGATCCACCTAGCTCTTTTGACAGAGCGCACTGGAAGTGTAGTGGGTCTCCATGTAGTTCCTGTTCCCCAGAAAGAGGTAGGTTCGGTGGTGTGACGGGCTGTGTCTGTAATTCGGTGGGATTTTGTAACCACGAATCCAGCGGCGGATTTCTATTGTGGCTGGAGGCTGTATGGCCTTTCTAAGTTACCAAAATTGAGTAGATGTCTCAAGCAATCCGATAAAAGGACCTTCCCTTGCCTCTCCAGTCCAGCACTCATGGGCTGGTGGGCTTTTTCTACGGTTTTCCCTTTTCGACAAGCATCTGATGAAAAAGTGTGTGATTCCAAGGATGAGTTACTGGCGTGCCGCAACATGGTTTTGCTGTGTATGGCTTGGCCTTCATTTTACCGCTCCAGTACAGGCGCAGTCTTCGAGGACTTCAAACAAGGCCTCCAAAAACCAGGCTGACGCACTACTCCAGGCTGCCAAAGCAAAGTATCTGCCCTATACGCATGGAAAAATCAACGTCAAGTGTGACTTCAAGGGGGTGTATAATGGAGACACCACTACCTATGACGTTGTCATCTACTATCGCCGCGTAGGCAAAGGGAAAAAAGATGTTCAGGTGCATGAGCACTTCGAAGCCTTTGGGTACTCCACCATATACAACTCTGACGAATTCCTGAGCTACGAGGAAGCCCGCGAGACTTTCTCTGTTCTTCCAGCCGAGAACTACAAAAGTAAGCTGAATGAATACAGCCTTTTTCTTCCCGCCTTTGCCCCGAACACCTTTTTCAGATTTGCCAAAGTGGCCCATTTTCAATCTCTTTCGGAGACGGCTGATGACTGGATGGTAGAGAAGGGGTCGAGTCGGTTGAAGATGCGCTATGTCATCAGCAAAGCAGATACACTCCTAAGGCAGGTGGTACAAGTGTACACCACAAAACTTGGCTTGCAATACAAATCCTACCGCTTCGAGGAGGAATCTTATCTGGACGAAGTGACCGTGCCCGACAATTGGTACAGTCGTGAGTTCCTGCCTGCCTCCTACACGGAACAGGATCCTTACGAGAAAAAGCATGAGGAAATGGAGGCTGGAAGTGAAGCCTTAACCTGGGTGCTGCCTGCTTTGGATGGCGATAGTTTGCGACTAAGCCACATGCGTGATACCGTGATCCTGCTCGATTTTTGGTACCAAGGCTGCGGCCCATGCGTGAAAGCACTTCCCAGCATGCAGCAGCTACAGGATCACTTTGCCGATCAGCCCTTTCTTGTGGTAGGCATCAATACCTATGATCAAAACCAAGACTTCATGCGCGACTTTCTGAAAGCCCGGGGCGTGACGTATCCCATTGCCTTAGCCCGTGGCAGGGCAGATCTGATAAAAGCCTATGGCGTGAACGCATATCCTACCCTGGTGATTCTCGACCGCACGCATCGCGTGGCTTATACCCAATCGGGATTTGGCCCGGGAAAAGAACAAGCACTGCAAAAAGTCATTGAGGAGCTGTTGCGCTGAAGCAGGCAGTGCGAGCCGTTCGCCCTCATCAGAAGCCTCTGATCTTGATCCCGATTGATTATCATGGAGTACTCCGCTACAATTCTCTATTTGAGCTTCTAAAGTGAGGGCCTCTCTCCTTGCCTACTCCTCAATGGATGAGCGCCTAACCCCCCATTAGCTCCCACATAAACAATCCAACCAAACGACTATATGACTTATCGGTATTATCTTTTTGTTAAAT
>DAITMB010000243.1:1876-3258 GCA_036835375.1 Bacteroidota bacterium | reverse complement strand
TTTACCTACTTAAATCTGTAGGGCAGATTTTAAATCAAACTGAACACCCTAGGTTGCGCTGTTCTTCAAGGTGGCTTAGGAGGTCTAGCACACTTAGGCGGATTTGATTCTTGGTCACGGTTGCATCTTCATGACCAACTAAGCCAAGCCGTACTTTTCGACAGATGTCTTGATAACGAGCGGATTGTTGAACCGCTTCGTTGAGCGAGGGGCTACCCATTAGCAAGCCTCGGATTTGAGCCAAAGCCTCGGATAATTGATCATCTGCCAAAAGCTGGCGAAGATTATCGAAGAATATTTTTACATCTCCATCCATAACTTTTTATTTGTCAGTCGGTTAATTGCCATGTAGCCCGCGTCTTTTACTTGTGTTGCGTTAAAAAGTAGATTTAGCCAAGTTGGGTATGAGATGAGCCTCATAGCAAAGGTACATAATTTCCAACTCTCCAACTTTATGAGCTGAACTGGTTCAAGTCGGATTGCCAAGTTCTCTTCTTACCCGAAAAAAATACACAAAGGTCGCATTTGCATCGCCGCAGTGTGCCAAAATTAGTAATTTTGCTCGCAAGATAGATACAATTGGCCAAACTGCTACGGGCTGCATGCCGCCGTCGCCTCGTCTCTCCAAGATGGGGCAACCAAGCACCAAGGTCATATTGCCTCTTTTGAATTGTTCTTGGACGAAAAAAATGACAATACAATCCAATTTCACAACCACCGGAGGTACAACCTCCTACAAAACAAGTGTCACTATGAACCCTAAATTCTTTTTTTGCTTATTCGCAATTCTTGTTGCGCAAGGCTTGCAAGCACAGGTAGCGCTTGGTTTCCAACATTTGGAGGATAAGCAGTTGGAGCTTGCCCGTCCAGCTTTTGAGCAGGATGTGGAACACAATCTGTATGGAGCCTCCGCATACTATGGCTTGGCAAAGGTTTCCTTATATCAGGGGGGAAGCATTGCTAAATTCATGGAATCGGCTGAACATTTGAAGAAAATGCGTAGCCTCCAGAGCAAGGTGTTTACCAAAAAGAAGAAAATGAAAAAGGCAAAAGCCGAACTTCAAGGTAAAGGCTGGTTGCCCAAAAAATCTACAGAACTCTCCGAAGTGATACAAGACAGCATTATCTTATACCTGGCGAAAAACAGAGGTCTCTTTGCGCTGGATTCTATTTGGGACATAAAAGACGATACCCGTATAATCCCATTTTCCGATAAGCACAAAGAGCGGCTGAGGGCTCTTAGAAACGAAATCGTGCAGGAAGCCCACAATAGCACGAACAAGAAATACAAAGTATATTCCTCATTGGCCAACCGGCATCGGGATGTGGAGGTTATAAGCAAGTTCTTTGCCGAGCAGGATATTGATTTTCTGCTAAAGCAA
>DAITMB010000243.1:0-1776 GCA_036835375.1 Bacteroidota bacterium | reverse complement strand
AAACACCTCAATCTTAATGGAGTGAAGTATTGGTTCACAACAGCAAGCGATATACTCGGACGCCCTGACGAAGGCTTGATCAAAAAGCCGGTAACAAGTATCAACACGCCCGAGGGCGATGAATTCTCCCCAGTCATAGCTCCTGATGACCAAGCCTTGTACTTTGCAGGAAGCGGGCGAAAAGACAATGTAAACCCCAGGACAGCCGATGTATTTGTCGCCTATCGGGAAGGGGATACATGGGGACCGCCCCAACGGGTAGCCAATCTCTCTGGGCAGGACGAATACATCCCGCTATCCATCACTGCCGATGGCCAAAAAATGCTGCTGTTTGTGAGGAAAGGAATGGGAAGCAGTAAACTTCATCTGAGCGAAAGAACCAGGGATGGGTGGGCTATCCCAGTTGAGGTAGCTGCAATCAATAACGTTTTCGCGTGGATAGGAAAAAGCGTGTTAGCGGAAAATGGGAAAGTCATGATATTATCTGCGACCCCCAATAAGAGCAATATAGAGAACCAAGCCAGACAGGATATTTACATTGCCAGGCAGAATGCGCAAGGAGAGTGGGCAGAAGTTTTTCGCGTTGAATCAAGCATCAACAGTTGGGGAACCGAGCGCAGTCCTTTTATGTATCAGGACGGAAGAACACTTTATTTTAGCTCCAATGCCCATGGCAGCTTGGGAGGATTGGACGTCTATAAGTCAGTACGTGAGGGCGACGGATATACCAGATTTTCCAAGCCTGTGAATCTGGGAAAAGAAATCAATAATTTGGGAGATGATTTCGGCTTTGACATTTCCATAGACGGGGTTACCGCTTATTTTGCCACACCGGCAGTAGGAAGCTCGAAGATGGATATTTTCACAGTTAGATTGCCTCGGGAAATGGAACCTGAAGTAAAACAGAAAATTGTTGAAATGCAGATTATCGATGCCGATACAACCCGAATTATCATCATCAAAGACTCCAAAGGAAACCTCATCATGGAAACACGCCCCGATTCCAAAGGCAAGATCACTATTCCTGTGCCAGATAGCTTGGAGCGGTTTTCCATAGAAAACAAGCCCCAAAAGCCATCGGAGTTTTCAGTACCCATAGAAATTGCTCTTAGCAATCAAAACGACCGCAAACCTATCATTGTAGAGATGCCAACCTCCTTAGATTCAGGGAAAGGCGGTAAGCTCACGCTACCTAACCTCTACTTTGAGAAGAACAAGTACGATATTTCAGCTACTGGCCTGCAGGCCATTCGAAGTCTTTATAATACTTTGAAAGGCTTGAAGCCTATTCCTGCCATCGAAATTGCAGGCTTTGCAGACCCTGACGGGAGTGATGTACACAACTTAGAGTTGTCTCAGAACCGGGCGAATGCAGTACTGGCCGTTCTCACTGAGTTGGGGTATCCCTCTCGCCAAATAGCAGCAATAGGATACGGCAATACTTATGACGGCAAGCGCGAACTTACAGATGAGGAGAAGAAGTTGGCTCGTCGGGTAGAGGTTCGCTTTAAGTAGTTTGGAAATCACCGTCGCCCGCGCCGGGCAAGCCGAGCCGCTCATCCGCCAAGATTACGCCACCCTGCTCCGCCGCTGGGCGCAGGTCTATCGCTCGGATGGGTAGGAGGGCAAGGAGGGGGAGTTGGAGCGCAAGGCGGATGCATTGTCGAAGAAGTAAGTATATTTGTGACGAGGCATAGAAAAACGTTGGAGATGCAAATAATCAAAAACACAAAACCAGAAACATGGACTTTAACAAACTGGTACAGATGCTCATCC
>DAITMB010000242.1:0-3262 GCA_036835375.1 Bacteroidota bacterium | reverse complement strand
TGAGTACCAATTGATGGACAATTGGCAAGGGAGAGTAGTAGATATTCATGAAGATGGAAAATTAATTGAGATTGAATGGGACTCTGAGACCTTACTGAATACGCCGGATAAATATTTAATAGACTTGATCAAAGGGGGATA
This sequence comes from Bacteroidota bacterium, assembly GCA_036835375.1. Taxonomy (GTDB): domain Bacteria; phylum Bacteroidota; class Bacteroidia; order J057; family J057; genus JANQTF01. The sequence continues at coordinate 3,121 of DAITMB010000242.1, read as the reverse complement.
CGATTATAGGATAATGACGTTGGGTATTTCGGAATTGGAACGAGCGAATGAAAGAGACAACCCTAATCAAATCAAAGAAGTGAAATCAAAATTGGACTCAAAATTGTATTGGATTGAATTATTTGAAGAGGAAGAGAAAGCAACCAAATACAGGGAATTATTCCAAGGAATCAAATTGGGAAATCACAATGAGCTTTATCAAAAATGGGAAGAATATCTAAGCGAGAATTTGGAGTTCCCAATTGAAACAAGAGTTGTAGAATCAGTAAGGGGAAGCATCAGAAATGGGGCGGAAATAAAACTGCTCGACATCGAAGATTATGACGACATGTATGGGATTTTCGGAATTGGGAAACACGGAAGAGAAGCAGTTACCTTTCCGATCTGCAATTTGGAAGCGATAGACAAGAAATCAAAAAACTATGAATTGCTTCGAGATTATGCTACATGGTTTGCAAATACATGAATAGATTCCGAAGAAGAAGGAACACGCCAGCCAACAATACCTGCCTGCCTATAGCAGCAAAAGCTGGCAGCGTAAGGTATGCGAACCGTTAGACCACAACTCAAAAAACAAAACAAAAGCAATCGGACAAAAAACAGATACCATGCACCAATTAAAAGAATCAAGAGATGAATAAAAAAGAGCTGATCAAAACGGCACAAAAGAAGGTTAAGGACAAGAAGGAGTTCTATTCACATCTCAATGCGTTTTGCATTGTAGCCTTTTCTTTGTTTGCAATCAATTTTTTTACAACGCCAGGGACTTGGTGGTTTATCCTTCCCATAATTGGTTGGTCCATGGCAGTGCTGGGGCATTATGTAAGAGTTTTTGGGCTGCCAAGTTTTCGAGATGAAACCTGGCAGGAGGAACAACTTGAAATCGAAATAGACAAATTGGAAAAGACACAAAAAGCAAATTATACGGAGGATGAATTTTTAGACATTTCAAATGACAATCTTGAATTGAGAGAATTGAAAGAGAAAAGGCGAGATTATGACTCAGACGATTACGTTTAAAAAACCAACAATCATGGCAAAAAAACCACCCATAAAAACGGACTTACTGCAAGACCTTCGGTATATAATTGACGAAGGCAGAACACGGGTTGCCGTGCAAGTAAACAGTACCTTGATAGTAGTACACCCTCCTCTACCTCCCCGAAACCCGAGCCAACAAAGCCCAAGCCCGTTTTGTCAGCCCACAGACTTTTCTCTTCCAAAGAAATAGCCTAGATTTGTCCCGTGCCTGTGTGCTCATTTTTGTTTTCCCTGGCTCAAAGGGGGTACGGGCAAGCCACGGCCAATGTACGGCGAATGCTGCCTTCCCAGCCTACAAGACAACATTACACCCTCATACTCAACTAAACACGTACAAGATGATCAAAAAAAATTTCAAGTGGACCTTCCGATTAGTGGTGGGATTGATATTAGCCGGGGCAATTACCTATGGCATTTTTCATTTGTGGGAATACAGTACCGGCGGCAAGTTTGTTGACTACCTTTCTGCAAACAGCGAGACGATACCCCTCGAAGAGTCCTTTACCTACCAGGGCTTAGGTGCAGATATCGAAAAGAGCCAATTGATTTTGGTCGGCGAAATCCACGGTTTTCATGAGCCCAACAAGTTTGATGCCCACTTCTTTACATACCTGCACCGCAACTATCAAGTGAGGCATTACGTGGCCGAATTCGATTATATCCAGGCAACGCTGCTCAATGAGTATTTGAAATCTGGTGACGAAGAAACATTGCGAAAAGTATTGAAAAAGTGGGCGGTCTTTCAGGGCCGGAACAATCAAGATTATTTTGACAAGTATGTCGAGCTCCAAAAATATTACGCGAGCTTGCCCGAAGAAGAAAAATTCCAGTTCATCGGCATAGACAGGATTCAAGACACCAACTTGCTCCTCGAATTCCTGTGGTCCATGTCGGCGAACCCTGACGCGGAAATCCCCGAAGACCAAGCCGTGACCAGCTTGCTGAGCGAATTGATGGCCCATACGAGTGACCCGGATACGCTCTCCCTCTTGTCGCACATAAAAACCAACGTGGACTATGTGCAAGAAAAATTAGACAGAGAGGAAATCCTGTTCCAGAACTTCAGCCAGCTGTACAAATCGATGGGCCTTGGCGGGCAAAGATTATATGGCTACTTTGGCTTGACGCACATTTTTCAATATCGGGTCAATGGTTATCATCCACTGGCCTCCCAAATCCGGATATCCGACCTAGGGTTAGCAGACAAGATTTTATCCATCAATTTTATAATGAACGACAGCTACATGGTGATGCCAAGCAGCCAATTGCCCGGGTTCATGAGAGATGAGGGGCCCTATTCCAGAATGCCCATCTCCGCCGACAATATGCTCGCGCTATACATGGTCGGCATCAAGGATTTCAAGCGAATGACCCCCAACCACCATAAATCGCTCATCAAAATGGATGCCGAGGATTCTCCCTACGAAAACTCCATTCGGCTGAATAAAACCATCCAACTGCTCCCGCTGGCAGAAAAACTCAACATGGACGACAAAGGCAAGCCTTATGTGCAGTACACCGTATTCGTCAGAAACTCCGACTGGGCAGAGCCGATGAAGAAATAGTAGGTTTAGGTTTTTCAGCAAATGGCATGGCGAACCTGCCTAAGACCAGCCACGACCGCATCTTGAACAACAACATACAACTATATGCACAAAATGCTTTTCCTCCTGTTGATCACCCTGCTCTTTGAAGTAGCTGAAGCAACCGCTCAAGACCTAGCGACCAGTAAAGACGAGCCAATCACGCTCAGGCAAGAGATTAAAAATGAGCAAGGGCAATCCTATACGCTGTTCGTCACATTGCCGGTTGGTTATGTGCCAGAGAGACAGTACAAGGTACTGTACTATTTAGATGCTTGGTGGTTGAAGGAAATGGTCATAGGATGCTACCGTATAAAAACACTATCGAGCAAAATGGAAGAAGTGATTTTAGTAGGCATATCATCGGTAGGGAGCGAGGAAGACTGGCACCAGCAAAGGAATAAAGATTTCACGCCATCTGCTTACAGCATAGAAAAAATGAAGGTATCCATGAATGGTGGCGGAATTGAATTAAATGAATCAACGACAGGAGGGGC
>DAITMB010000241.1:0-3297 GCA_036835375.1 Bacteroidota bacterium | reverse complement strand
CACCAAAGGCTAACATCGGAAGGAACAAAATCGGAAACAGTGCGATTCCAATTCCGAATCCTTCTCCTTTTCCAAAAGCCTTCGCCAGGTGCATGGAGAGGCCTACCAAGTAGAAAATGTTCACAATGGGAACCACCAACAGCGCCATCGAATATCCCCTCCATCCGACGATTTTCACGAGCTGATAGATATTCCAAACAGGAATGAGGGCGTACCAGCCAGGTCGGCCCGTTTTTTCCATCAACGTCCAAAGAGCGGCAATCATCAACAGGTTGAGGCCTATGAGCAGAAAGGACAATGTCATCAGTGGAAGGTGGTTATTCGGTGAACAGGGCAGGTTTAGGCGATAAAAGAATGCTTCGTAAGGGATGGCTCAGATTCTTACCATGCCAACGCCTTAGCCTCGCCATTCATTACGAACGACCACTGCACATAGTTGATGGTTGAAAGAAAAGAAAGCAGTTGGTCATGTTTTTATACACCGTCGCCTAAAATCTGGATTTTTGCGCCGTCGAGGGCCTGAGAAAGGCGAATCTGGCATGAGAGCCTACTTTGATCGGTGATATTGGGCAGGCTATCGAGCATAAATTCTTCGTCCTCTTCGGGTGCATCCAGCGATGTGCCTCCAGAGAGGAAAGTGATGTGACAAGTGCCACAGCCAGCCATTCCACCGCAAATGGCTGCGACGTCAAATCGCTCTTTTGTGAGGATTTCCATGAGGCTGGTAGAACGATTGGCCTCGAACGAAATCTGTTTTTCGCTTCCGTCAGTGTCTGTTACGTGCAATTGGATCATGTGCTCAATAAAGAATGGTAAAAAATAGTCGCTGAAACTGAAAAGGAATCTTGTGTCCAGCTAGGTAAAATCAGTGCTAGCCCATGGCAGCTACATTCCCTCAATTCCGGTCACTGTGGTGTATTTCAGGGTCGCGGTTTTGTCGGGATACAAATAATGGTAAGCGCTGTGGGCCATGAGTGCTGATTCGTGGAAACCGCACAAGATGAGCTTGAGTTTTCCAGGATAGGTGTTGATGTCGCCAATAGCGTAGATTCCAGGTACGTTGGTAGAGTAGTCGCGGGTGTCAACTTCGACGGCTCGCTTGTCGATTTGCAGGCCCCAGTCAGCGATAGGCCCTAGCTTAGGGCTGAGGCCAAAGAGGGGGATGAGATAATCAGCTTCAACCCACGTGGTAGTGCCTGCATCATGAAGGATCGCCACACGGCTGAGGTGACCTTCACCCTCTAAGGCTTGGATTTGGCTGTTCAGAAATAGGGTCAACTTTCCTTCCTGCGCCAATGCTTCCACCTTCGCAGCTGTATCAGGTGCGCCACGGAAATCTCCACGACGATGGATCAGGCTGAGCGAAGACGTGATTTCTGCCAGATAGATGGTCCAATCGAGGGCAGAATCTCCCCCGCCAGCTATCACGACTTTTTTATCGCGAAACAGCTCGGGGTCGCGCACCATGTAGGTCACGCCATGCCGCTCGAATTCCTCCAGGCGAGCTACGGCAGGCTTTCTTGGCTCAAAGGAACCCAATCCCCCTGCAATGACCACCACCCGACACGAAATGCTGTTGCCCTCGGAGGTATGTACCAGAAAGCTCCCATCCGCTTGTTTGTCTAGCGACTCCACGCGCTCGCCGAGCGAAAAGGTCGGTGCGAATGGCTCAATCTGCTTCATGAGATTCTGAATCAGATCGCCAGCTAACACACTAGGGTAGCCGGGAATGTCATAGATGGGTTTTTGGGGATAAATCTCTGTGAGTTGCCCTCCTACTTGTGGGAGTGCATCTACCAAATGGCAGCGCATCTTCAGCAACCCACATTCAAACACCGCGAAGAGCCCCACTGGGCCAGCGCCGATGATGCAGATGTCAGTTTGGATCATGGGAGATTCTTGATGAAAAAAGTCTTGGCAAAGCTACTCGCCTCTTAGAAAAACTTTCAAAAAAAAACGATCATCGAGATAGGAAGATTCATTGTGCCTCGCTAGAGTGAACCGGTTCATAGTTGAAATATCAAGGGGAGTTCAAGTAAATCAACTGATAATAAATCAGTTGATTTACTTGCCTTGCTTTCAGTCGGAGCAAACTCGCGATCATTACCTGCCCAACAAGCAAAAGTGAAAACATCGAACGAATCCATTCAAGATAAGTTCAACGAGCACCAAGGAAAAAGCCTTCAACATCCAGCGCTCGGACTGTATCAATGCGTCGCTCTCCTAAAATCTGATAAATACATCGTCGCTTGTAGGCTGCGCCTGACACGTAAGAATTTTTCCTTTTGCCCGCTCAAAATCGAGCAGCGCGTCTTCTCTTGCCATCACTACAGAGCCTTGCTGGAGATTGGCGAGGCAAGAAGCACAGGTGCCTTGCTTGCAACTGTGGGGCAAATCGATGCCGCGGTCCATCGCGGCATCAAGCACCGTGGAGCCTGGCGGCACAGCCACTTCGTAAACTTCGGAGAGCCATGCTACCCGCACTTGTCGTGTCTTTCCGTTCACCAAGCTTCTGCGAAGTACTTCCTCGGCACAAGCCACATATTTTTCCTCGTGTATCGAAGAGAGACGCACATTGCGATGATTCAAAACGCCACGATAGAGATCCATGAGCGAATGTGGTCCGCAGATAAAGTACTGGACTTCACTAAGTGAGGGGTCTAGTTGACTCAAGATCAGGTGAAGATCGTCGCTAGTGATTCTGCCACTCAAGGTCGAAAGCCAGTGGTGGACTCGTAGGCGATCCGGGAACCTCGCTGCTAGCTTGATTAGTTCCTCTCGAAACATAATATCTACCTCTTCCCGGTTGGCAGCCAAGAGGGTGACTTTCGAATTGGGTTCATTATACAGGGTGGATCTTAAGATGGCATACAGCGGAGTGAGCCCACTTCCTCCTCCGAGCAAAACGATATGACGAGATTCTTTGACAGAATTATCAAGGTAAAACCTTCCGCGTGGCTCCATGACTTCCATTTCCATCCCTACTTTTACATGATCCACCAGCCAGTTAGAAATTTTCCCGCCAGGCACGCGTTTGACGCCAATGCTCAGCCGCGTGTCGAGTCGGGGAGCGGAGCAAAGCGAATAGGATCGAAAGTATTGCTTACCAGCCAGCTCTATGCGCAACGTGACATATTGTCCCGGGAGGTAGTGGATTCGACCAAATGGGGGTTGATGGAAATGGATAATGGCCGTGTTCCGGGTGCCAACATCCACAGAGGAGACACGAAGGAGGTGGAAGGCTGACATAGAAAAAATATTATTGCTTAAGACAAACGTGGATACGAATCCAAAGTT
>DAITMB010000240.1:0-3355 GCA_036835375.1 Bacteroidota bacterium | reverse complement strand
AGCAGCCAAAGGTCGTAACGCTCGAGGTCAAAGTATGACCAATCGCCGTTGCGTAGGAGTTCGTACGCGGGGTAGGTGCTTAGAAGCATACGGGCGAAATTATAGATTTTTTTGGGGTAGGTTGTAGCATGCCTCAAGGCTTTCGCCAAAAAATTATCGGATATTATTTTTCGTGGTGAGAATAATAACGGATCATTTTTTTTGGGATTAGGGAGCACCTTTGCCTTGGTGTGGAACTGAAATAGACTTTAATAAATATTTCCTTCCATTGGAGAATGCGGATTGGAAGTACTGCAAATCCCGTTACTTATATTGACAAGCGATAACGCATTATTGATTCGATTGAGCATTACAAACCTGAGGTGAAAAAACCTGAAGAATAAATGGAACAAAAGCAAGCATTGCCAATGCGGTTGCCTCCAAACCCATGTCATGACATGAAGATATTTTCACAATCAGATTTTGACAAATCAGTCGTACACACCATTGGGATTGAGCGACAAGATGGCAACTTATTTATCAGGTGAGTGCTGAATCAAAACAGGCTTTTCAAAAAACCCTTATGGATGAAAAACAGAATTTTGTCGCCCACGAGTATATAGGGATGTACATGCCCGGCGACCCCTTAGCCTTTATGAAATAAAAAAGACATCATCAGAATTACGCTCTGCTATGATCCTGCTTCAGGAACATAGCCCGGGTATATTGTCATTTTCTCGAGCAAAGATGCACCCAGAAGAGACCTTTTGAAAATCAGGGTTGCCTTGCCCTTTGCGCAAAACCTGCAAAGAGGCCACCCTTATGGCCTACTTCACAAATTCGACGTTCATGAGTCCTTTATCCTTTTTCCGCTCGGCATAGATGATGAGATTCTTCTCATCAATTTGGGCGCTTACCTTCGGGCGTGCAATCACGTTTGCTCCGCTCTTTCCGAGCATGGATTCGCGAAATACGCGTCCATCGCCGTCAATCTCAACGAGCATAAGTTCAGCATCTTTAAGGCTCAGTGCCTTCCACTTCCCATCACCTTTGTAGGCAAGGTTTTTAGGGTTGTCATTGAACACGAAGTACACCTTGTCGTCCTTGACCATGGAGGTGTAAGAAAGAAAGTAGCCATCTGCACCAGAGGCTTGTCGCTTGGGTACTTTTTCAGTCCATTCAATGTTGCCGCTTGGGTCAATGTTAACCACAATGATGTCATCGTAGTGGTAACTTGTTCTGGTCGTCTGCCCGCCCTGTCCATTTGAAGTGGTTGTCGTCACCAAGTAATATTGTTCGCCTACCAGTACAAGGCCTCCATCTTCCCGTGGAATCAGCTCTTGCGATAGTAGGCTCGGCACGCCTGCATTCCTGCTCCCTTCATCAGCTTTGAGCGCTTTTTTAGCCGCACCTTTTTTTAAGTCCTGGGCCACAAACTCGGCGTTAAATTCCTGCAGACTTTGGTGCGTCATTGTCCTGCTGGTCCGGTCTATTTTTACAAAAAAAGCACCTGTCGAACCCGACTTGTTTGACCCGCGGTAAAAGCCGCCACACAGAAGTTCATTGTTGTCAGTGCTGCCCACCATCATGGTGTTAACGAAATTGTTGCCCAGGTCTACCTGATAGATTTTTTGGTCTGCTTCGGTTCCGTTGTAGCCGATGATCACGAAATTCCCATCGGGATCTTTGCGCTTCCGGTCCTTCTTTTCCAAGAGCACTTTTCCGATCACGTGCGCCTCCCCATCGTTGCTTATATGGGTTCGCTCCAGCTCAAAGAGGTCGTCGTTGTAGGGCAATTTTACCTGTTGTGACCAAAGCTCTTCGAAGCTGCTATCGTATACGTGAATGCCATATTCTTCTGGCTCGCCTTTCTTGTAAGGCGTGTTGTAATACACCATCACCTTCGAATCATCTCTTGAGGTAGTCACTGAAAAATTGGAACTTCTGGCCTCTTTGCCACTTTCGAAATCAATTTCGGCGAGTTTTTGAATGTCCTTTTTTGGGCTGAGTGTTTTCTTGTCAATGGCCTGCACAAAAATTACGCGCTTTTTGAGCTCATCATTTCTGAATGAAGAGAAAAGGAATAGTCCTTCATCGTTGAGTATCATTTTTTCGAATACCAGGTTTTTGCCTTCTACACTTAGATCGAGCTCTGCCATTGTCTCAAGCTCCATACCCTTGCTGAAACTGGCGAGGCCGTATTCCGCTGAGCCCAGTTTTGCTTTGATTAAAAGGCCATAACAATGCTGCTCATCGCATCCTATTATTTCATTCATTGATATTCTTTTGGCTTCTTTGAATATAGGTCCTTGCGTCACTTTCACTTTATTAGATTGGCCTTGGCCAAAGCAGATTAGAGTGGTCAACAGGAGGCTGAGTATGCTAATTACTGATTTCATGATTTGTGGTTTAATTAAAAATGGTACTCAATTTTGGCAATGATTTGAAACTCAAAATGGCCCTGATTCTCCTCAGAATCGAAGGTGGTTTGGGCCATAAATATATCGTTGTTGCGCCAGCCAAAGCCACTTCCAAACTCAGCTGATAAATGTTTGGATAAAAATACCCTGCTGGTAAAGGTGGCGAGGTATGAATCATTTTTGATGGACGCATGCCCCTTGCCGAAGGAGCGGCGCTGGTAGAGGAGTCCGATGATAATAGCGTCACGGTCACGCACCTGAATCTTGTACCGCGGGCTGATGACAAAACTGTAACCCAAATTGCGGGAGTTGACAAAATCGGCCTCTTCAAAAAGTGTATGGGTTATGGTTTCGACCACAAATGGAAGAATAATTCCTGCCCCTAATTCAAGGCTTAATTTTTCACCAAAAAGGCGCTCATAGGCAAGCGACGCATCCCCGCTAAGTGTTGAGGCGACGCCGAATTTAAATACATTTTTGGTCTCTGAAACCCCTCCATCGTTAAGGAAAGCCCTGGCTTCTTCGCCAGTTGTTTGACATTTTGCCACCCCAGAATCAAGAAAGAAGATGCCCAAAATGACCAAGAATATACCCTGTCCAAAAAGTCTCACATTCCTCTTTTATTCCGTTGCATACGCGGCGAAGATAAATTATAATTTGTAATCGCCTTCGAAAATTCACCCTGATTCAGGCCCCTTAGGATCATTTCCTCCCGTATTGGGGTCAATCAATGGGAACCCGTGGAAATTATTGTCATATGAAATTTGACGGATTGAAAGTATTGCTTGGGGCAGGTTGATTGTTTGTATTTCTATGATCAGGTTTTGCTGCTATAATATTGTTGTAAAATCTCAAGCGCACCTGCAATCCTTTTATCATTTCCCTCATTCTGCTAAATTTACATGATTCCAGAGATTTATGAAAAAACACACATACGATTACGGGTTGATCGGCAA
>DAITMB010000239.1:0-3412 GCA_036835375.1 Bacteroidota bacterium | reverse complement strand
TAAACAATCCAACCAAACGACTATATGACTTATCGGTATTATCTTTTTGTTAAATCGCGAAATTTTCTTGGTCGTTTTTTTTTTTTGAGATAATTAACGGTCGATCAAACAGTCCTAGGCAGGCGCTTCGACCCCGGATGCCGAAAAGGGAAAGAGTAGGCGATGGTTTTAATTGTTTACGATCATGTCTAAAGTATTTGCAATGCTGGCCCTTTGTGGCTGTTTTCTTTTCGCTTGCCAAAACGAGCTGAGCGTGGAGTCAGTGGCTTCGGACCAAGGAGGTTCAAGTCCTGTAATCGGACAGCCAATTGAGGGAGGCGGGACATCGTTTGACTTTAGTGAAAATCCAATCGAAGATGAGCTTTACATTTACAGTGAAGCTCCAGGGCAGGAGCCAATTGAGGAGGTCGTTGTTTTCAAAAGAAAGAAGGTTGTTGCCGCTTCTTGTTTGGGACAAGGCTCCTGCTTAGTCGGTGCTAGTACCGGAGAGGGACAAATCCACCGTGTGGTTTTTGACGACGGGACTTCGATAACCTTTTAGCGAAGTAACCTCTTTCACTTGGACTGTTCACATGTTTCAGTCCAAGTGAAAGTTTTCTTTATAGACATCAAAGAGAAATTGCTTTCCTGCTGATACCATTCTCCGCGCTTCCACGGGTTTTCTACATACACTAAACACATGAAAAACAGCCTGTTGCTATTCCTTTTTGTACCCGTATCGTTTGCGAGTTTTCAAAAATGCGAAAGCATTGAGTCGCGCCAACGGATGGAACTGTCGTCTGAAGTCAGGCAGTTGAAGCGTGAGGCGTTTGGTGATTCCATTGCCTTGGTAGGAGAAAGGCTTGACCTGACTGGCAAACTCAACAAAACGCGACGCCTTTTCATCATCCAAGACCGCTTTTTGTTGTTTAATGGCTTGGTGGGCTCACATCATTGCCACTTGTACGATCTGGAAACGAAGGAAGTAATCGATTTTGGGGAAGACGGGAGCGAAACAGGGCAATTGCTCACGTGTAGTTCTGCGTCCTATGTGCAGGAAAGTGACATGATCTGGATCTTTGATTTTATCCAGCAACGGTTGAATGGGTATTCATTGGAGCGCCTGCTGACAGGGGGCGATCAGACATCTTTTGTGAAAGAAATTACCTTTGAGCTTCCCGCAGTGATGTCGCCCAACTGGATTGGAGGAGACAGCATTGCACATCTTGTTTTGAATGATGCCAGAGGTCGGATCTTTATTTCGGACACGACGGGGAAATACATTCGCACCATTGGAGAGCTCCCCAAAAAGCGTAACCGAAAAACGCCTATGAGCGTTCATGCCGAGGCCTATCAAGCTGATCTTTTTGCAGACCCAACAGCCGAAGTCATGGTCGTAGCACCAAGATATACGGATCATCTCTCGGCATACAGGTTTGATGGTGATTTGAGCTTTTCGTTTCAGGGCCCTGATAGCTTTCCAGTAGTTGGGAGCATTTTTGAAATTGAAAAAGAGAAGCACTTTGCCACTACTCAGCTCACCAGGAAGTCATATGTAGATGTTTACCTCTCGCCAGAGAAGATATTTTTGCTCTATTCCGGAAAAAGTGAGACGATGGCGCCTCCCTCAGAGCCCGCCCCTGTGTGGTGGATCTCGATGGGTGATGAGGTATTTGTTACCTCTATCGATGGGGAACCTCTTCAGAGGTTCAAGCTCGATCGGCTAATGTTTGATATAGCATTTGATGCCACAAATCAAAGGCTCTTCGGCTTGGATTATTCGAATCAAGAGATCATCTCCTATCAGTTACCGACCCCCTGAGATGAAACAAACTCGATGCCTGGCGAATTGGCTGCCGATCTTGTCGATCGTTGCCGTCTCACTCTTAGTGGCTTGTGCCAATTTCTCAAATCGGAATCACGTTTCCGAAATCCCCACCCATGATTGCCCCGAACTCCATGGCAAAGACACTTTACGCATCATCAGGAGTATCTTTCCATTGAATGAAGGCGAACAAACGATTTCTGAATATCAGCGTGAGACAAATTTTTTGGTAGTGGGGACGCTACACACCGATTGCTCTGCTTGCATACTCATGCTTCAAAACTGGGAGGACCTTATCGAAAATAGAATAGACCCAACGATTCCGGTCATTTTGATTACGACCGGGAATTCCAAAGGGATCATTCAGTACAGGATCAAACATGCAGGATATACTCACCCCGTTTTTGTGGACCTTCACGACGATTTTAACAATGTCAATGGACTAGCTCCTACCACATCCTGCAATTCGTTCTTAATTGATCGAAATGGGCAATTGCTTCTTGCTGGAAACATAGAGGATTCAAGATGGATTTCGACTCTCAATCGCAAGCTAATGGCATTGCGAAAAGCAGAGTAGAACCCATGCAACTTGTTCCGATACACAATCAGTTCGAGGAGTGTCCTGCCCGCCAAGACAATGAAACCTACCCTCTCAGCAGCACATGGCAATATTCCCCCGACTGCCCGATGCTCTCATCCCCTCACAAATAATCCAACCAAACGATCTTTATACTTCTTGATATTGTCTTTTTGTTAAATCACGAGATTTTCTTGGCCGTTTTTTTTTGAGATAATTAGTAGTCGATCAAGCCATCCTAGGCAGGCGCTTCGACCCCAGATGCCGAAAAGGGTGATGAGTAGGCGAAACGATTTTCAATTTTTTCACTCATGGTTTCTTTCATGAATCAAAACACAAAGTGGATGGTCATGGCCATCATGGCTTGGGGGATTTTGTCTTGCTCACCTGAGGATCCAACCGTAAATTCATTGAATCCTTCAGAAGTCGAATTCACAGATGCTCCATAAGCAATTACCTTCAAGGCTGCCTCAAGATGCCAACTTACCGGTACTTGGAATGGTTTGCACGGGCCTAGTTCTGATTGTGATGACATTCCCACAAATTGCTGGACATGTGATCCCATCACGGTCAATCCTGGACCTGTTCTTGCAGCCATCGCAAACGGTGACCCTATTTCTCCTGATCTTGTAGCAGAAGTTGTCGGCTATTTCGATGGATCTCCGGCGCTGCAAGCCTTGATTTTGATTGGCAATTTCAGCGTAGAGGTGGATGAAGCCTATGATCACCTCATCCTTTACCCCCGTGATGATGAGGTTGCCGCTTACACCCGGTAGAGCTAAGTCCACCCAAGAGGCAGGTCGGGTACCTGCCTCTTGGGCTATTGCCACCTGCGACCTCTTGGCTGCCAATCTCGCACCCGAACTGATTTTTGAATATGGCCCGGCTGGAGATAATATTCACCTTTGCAACCTGTAAGCCACACCACACAGCCGATCTCTATCAAAAAGGAGAGCGTATGGAGCATCGCTAGTTAGGTCAGAGCAAATCTGATGTAGTTTCAGAGCTGGAGGGACCTCCGTCGGGACCGT
>DAITMB010000238.1:0-3495 GCA_036835375.1 Bacteroidota bacterium | reverse complement strand
AATCCCCCCATCTGGCTAGGCTTCGGGGACCGCCCAGAAGCGCCGCCGGGCGTGGAAGCGCGGACCTGCACGCGCTGGGATCAGATCCTTTGGGAGGGTGACTTGCCTTCGAACGATGCGGTGGCTCCATGGGAGATTTCCGTCTGGATCCGGATGGACGAACTCGACAACTACCTCCCTCGTCTCTTGATCAAGCAATTTTCCGAAGGGAAAGAGGTTATTTTACAGCACATCCCCACGCTTCAGACCCGTGATGTGTGGGGGGAATGGGCCATTGCCCGAGACACATTGACCATGCCCCTGGGCCATTTCAGTATTTCAGCCAAGAGCAACAACACAACATTTGATCGATTGATGATCAGGCCCTTGGACCAGGATGTCCTTGGATATGCAGATGGGCACCTCATCCTCTGGAACAACTACCCACTAGAACCTAATCCATGAATCAGCGCTTCCTTCGCAGCTCTCTCCTGACTGCCATCCTCATCCCCATGATCCTCTTTTCTGGTTGTCGTCTTGACACCCTCAATGAGCTTTCCTGGAACAGCGAGTGGATCTTGCCCTTCGCTACGTCTGAGAGTGGACTCAATGACATAATCCAAGACAGTACCCTCGAAGTGAACCAGCAGGGTGTGTTTGCACTGGTGTTCCGCGACACACTCACGAGAATTTTGCTCGACGACCTGATTGAATTTCCTGAAATTGATCAAACTTTTTCGGTCAGGCTGGACAGTATCCGCCTCAACCCAGATACTATTTCCCAACAAGTGACTTTGGGCCAGCTCGCCACCCAACTTGCTGCTGATGGCAACATCCTTGGCCAAATTATTCTCAACAATCACAACAATACCCTCCCGCTGGTGCCTTCCATCTCAGGATTGAGTTCAGGGACCATTCCCATTGATGCGTCTTCTTTCTTTGATTATGCCTTGCTGGATTCTGGCTTCATGGATTTGAGCATCGTCAACGAATTTCCCCTTACTCTGGAAAATGTGATTTTGGAGATTCGAAATGCCAATATCCCAGGCTCTCCCATTGTGCGAGACACTTTTCCTGACATTCCTTCCAAGAGTTCACGCACTCGCTCCTACGACCTCTCGGGCAAGGAAATCGGCAGTGAACTGATTGGAGAACTTATCAACTTGAACCTCCGCGACAGTGTGAATGTCCCGATCGATACAAGCGAATACATAGAGGTAGTGATCGTGGCGCGCGACCTGAAGGCCTTGGAGGCGAATGCGGTTTTCCCTGCTCAAACAGTGCTGGAACAGTCGAGAACAGCTCCCTACACCTTCGGTACGGGCAATCAGCAAGTTCGCATCACGGAAATGATCGTTCTTTCAGGAACGCTTGAAACGCAAAGCATCACTACCATTGAGGACTCCTTGTTCACGGTCTATGAAATTGTCAATGCGACCAATACACTGGGAGAAAGCCCTAGCGTAGCGCTCAAAATTTTGCCTGCCCCACCCAATGGCGTCCGCAACCAGACTGCCTCGCAGAACCTCGAAGGATTCTTCATCGATATGTCATTGGGGGGGACCACTTGGAGCAAATTGCAAGACTATTTCCGGGCAGAGCTGCTGTATTCAGGCAAACTCGTGACCATGGATCAGGAAGACAGCCTCAACCTCACGTTTCGTGTCAAGGACCTGCGGCCTACCTTTGCTAAAGGTTATTTCGGATCTGAATCCTATGAATTTGAGGGAGATGTCAGCGTAAAATGGCGTGATGGACTCAACGTAGGGCGCATCAGGTTTGCAGATCCAAAGGCACGTCTTGTGATTCAAAGCAGTCTGGGGGTGGACGTCGATATGGAAATTGTCGATCTCACAGCGCGAAGCTCCCGAAGTGGAAACACCGCACGCCTCAGTACAGGAGCTTTGTTGGCAGGCCCCTTAACGATTGAGCGCCCTACTTTGCCCGATACCTTCGGCATCGCCGAAACGATCCTAACCTTTGATCAAACAGAGAGCAACCTCGTCCAGATCTTGGATATGGAAGCTGACGAGCTTCGCTACCGTTTTCGCCTACACACCAACCCTGACCGAAATCCCAACAACTTCGACGACTTCGCCACAAATCAGAGCGAAATCATGGCTGTCGTTGACCTCGAAGTGCCGCTCGATGGCGTACTGGAGACCCTCGTAATTGAGGACACGGTGTTGCTCAACCCAAGTCCGGCACAAGACATTCCTGCCGAACGAGGCATCATTCGGATGTTGCTGGACAATGATTTTCCGCTCCTCGGTGTCGCGAGTGTAGTCGTGCAAGACCAAGCTGGTGCCAGCCTATTTACCATTGCGGATCAATCCAGAATCGAGGCAGGCATTCCTCTTGCCAGCGGTCGCACCGAAGAAGCCACGCGAACCATCCTGGAAATCCCCATCACCAAGGAGCAACTGGAAGGAATATTGGAAAAAGGTACCAGGGTCGTCATCCGCTATGAACTTGACACCCGACCTGCCAATGGAGATGTGAAATTCTATGAAGACTATCGCCTCCAAGCAACGATCACGGTTCAGTTTCCACTTTCGCCAAATGGCTGAGTTAGATCTCCTTTTCCTTTCTCCTAGCAAAACATTGTGCTCCTACCTCCTCAGATTTTTTTCTGCATGAATGCTACTTGTCAGCGCCTGACTATCCTTGTCGTTTGTGTGATCCTTCCACTACTTGGCCGATCGCAGGACATCCAGCAAATGATTGCCCTGCCGGGACTCACCGCAGGCACCACTGCACAGCCCGCTCATCTTGCTCCCCTTGCCGAAGGCGTGTTTCGAGTGGGAATAGATGGGGGAACCCAGTATCACAGCACGGCTTTCCCCTATGGATTTTTGAGTCAGCCAGACGGGTTTCTGGACGAAGCGGAAAAACTCAACTGGATCGCTGCCCTCAGTGACCGTAATGATTTTCGCTCTACATCGGGTGGTCAAATCCAAATCCAGACCAAATTCCGCGGTCACAGCCTATCCCTTGGATACGCCCAAAACATAGATTTGGCGGCAGTCGTGCGCGGCAACGAGCTTGCCGAACTAGCACTTATGGGAAATGTGGCCTTTCAAGGGCAAACGGTGACAGGCCAGGGCGTAGCATTACAACTGGGGCGAAGTCAACAACTTCAACTCGGCTACGCGAGGAGCTGGGGCAAAGAAGGTCAATTGCGCACAGGGATTCACCTCGGCTTGATTCATGGGATGAATTTTCAATCTTTTCAACTAGAGGAGCTCAATCTTTACACGGCACTAGATGCCGACAGTGTGTCTTTGCAGACTGCCTACCAGCTTTTTGAGGGAAATAACGGATGGGGCGCCGCAGCGACGTTGGGAATCGACTGGAAAATTACCCCTCAATGGCATGTAGAAGCTGCCGCCGGCAATGTTGGAGGAATCCGATGGAACGGAGAGGGCCGGGAAGTAGATGCTTTTTTAGGTACCGCGGGGATAGATGGTGGACCGTTGTTCAGAAATATCCTTCCATTGTCCGACAGCCTCTTTC
>DAITMB010000237.1:0-3579 GCA_036835375.1 Bacteroidota bacterium | reverse complement strand
CAAGCGCTGAAAGACCTGCCACTGCCTACCAAAAAGTGGGAAGACTGGAAGTACACTCAAGTCAAAGAATTGCTTCAGCAATCCTACACGACTGAAGGTCTTCCTGTAGATCACATCGACGACTTTCTCATTCCGGGCCTGGAAGGTGACCGGCTGGTGTTCCTCAACGGGCGCTTCTCTCCTACCCTATCATCTATCGGCAATCATGGCGATTTCCTCCATGTAGCGCCGATGCATGCGCTCAGTGATCTGCTATCCGGTGTGTATGCTAGCCATTTTGGTGAATTGATCTCCGACAATAACCTCTTCACCGCAGCGAACACCGCCTACGCCGAAGAGGGAGTCGTGATGTTTGTGCCCAATGGCATCACGACCATACACCCCATCCAGATTCTTCACTTGCAGCATCCTGGCCAAGAGGCATTGGCCAGCCAGCACCGCAATCTCTTTGTGGTAGGAAAACAGGCAGAGGTCAAAGTCGTGGAAACTTATTTTAGCATAGGGCAAGGACATGCCTTTTCGAATCAGGTGGATGAAGTCTTTGTGCTGGAAGGCGGCGATATGACCTATGTTAAGATTCAATCCGAATCTGACCAGTCTTCGCACATGAGCCACACCGAAGTCGCGATGAGTCGTGATTCTCGCCTCCGAATGTACACCCACACCTTTAGCGGTGAAATCGTTCGAAACAATCTCCACCTTCACTTGGGTGGCGAAAATGTAAACGCTCAACTCAATGGCGCTTACCTTCTCGGCGGCCAGCAGCACGTGGACAACTACACCAAGGTGGACCATGCGATGCCGAACTGCTACAGCAATGAGCTATACAAAGGGATCATTACCGATCGTGCCACCGGCGTTTTCAGCGGATACATCCATGTGTGGCCAGATGCGCAGAAGACCAATGCCTTCCAATCCAATCGCAACATTCTCCTTTCGGACAATGCAAACATGTACACCAAACCGCAGTTAGAAATCTATGCGGATGATGTGAAATGCTCCCACGGCGCCACGACCGGGCGTATCGACGAGATTGCCTTGTTTTACCTGCGTGCTCGGGGCATCCCAGAATTAGAAGCCAAAAAGATTATGATCCATGCCTTCATCATGGAAACCTTGGAACATATGGACATCGCGCCAGTTTTCACGTACTTGGAAGAAAGAGTCAGCAGCCGATTTTAAAAGGATGGAATGTCCTGAGTCATGAAAGACAGCTACTGCACGCTATTCCCCTCTGCCGCTTCACCGTGTGTGTTGGCTTATCTCCCGCCACCTGCCTTTTAGATTAGATTTCGGCGCTTACGTCATTCCTATTCGACCCTAATATTCTCCCATGCAAAACATCGCCTTCAACGTCGCAGCTATTCGGGAACAATTTCCGGCCCTTCACCAAAAAGTGAATGGGCACCCTCTCGTGTATTTCGACAATGGAGCCACCAGCCAGAAGCCGACGGCTGTCATTGAACGACTCAATCATTACTATCGCCGGGAAAATGCCAACATTCACCGGGGGGTGCACCACCTAAGCCAAGTGGCGACGGAGGCCTATGAAGAAGCGCGCAACAAAATGCAGCGCTATCTCCACGCCAAGCACAGCCACGAGGTGATTTTTACCAAAGGCACCACCGATGCCATCAACCTCGTCGCGCAATCTTATGGGCGCAGTCAGCTGAAAGCAGGCGATGAAATCCTCATTTCTGCCATGGAGCACCACGCCAATATTGTGCCCTGGCAAATGCTCTGCGAACAAATCGGGACGGTGCTCCGCGTGATCCCGATGAGTGATCAGGGCGAATTGGAGATGGATCGGTTCCACGCCCTGTTGAGCGAAAAGACCAAATTTGTCTCCGTCGTTCATATTTCCAATACCCTCGGAACCATCAATCCGATTGAGGAAATCATTGCTGCCGCACATGCCTTTGAGATCCCTGTCCTCATCGACGCTGCGCAGACCTTGCCACACCAGCGGATGGATGTCCAAGAATTGGATGCAGACTTTGTTGTGTTCTCCGGACACAAAATCTTTGGTCCCACGGGAATCGGGATTCTTTATGGAAAAGAAGCGCTGCTCGACAAAATGCCACCTTATCAAGGAGGGGGCGACATGATCAAGACAGTTTCTTTCGAAAAAACGACCTACAACGAGCTCCCCCACAAATTCGAAGCCGGCACTCCACACATCGCCGGTGGTATCGGCCTGGGTGCAGCCGTAGATTTCATGTTGGGACTTGACTGGGAAAGCATTCATTTGCACGAAAAAGACTTGTTGCAATACGGCACGGCACAGCTACAAGCACACTTCCCACAAGTGCGCATCATCGGCGAAGCCGAAAACAAAGCCTCTGTCATTAGCTTCTTGTTGGGCGACATTCACCCCTATGATGCAGGAACCATCGCTGACCGACTTGGGATCGCGCTCCGCACGGGCCACCACTGCACCCAACCTATTATGACACGCTTGGGTATTCCAGGCACCATGCGCGCCAGTTTCGCTTTTTACAACACCCGCGAAGAAATCGATCGCATGGTAAAAGCCTTAGAGCGCGTCGTCGCGATGTTTTGACCTGGTAAAGGTGGTTAGATCTCGACATTCGGCAAATCGGAGGGACGATTCCCAAACTTTGGCTGTGTTATGCCAATGTAATTTTTTTTGTCTTTTGTAGGAAGCATGGCAGCGCTTGATGCTGTCAGTTCGTCATTTGTTGTATGAAACGAACCCCCTTCTTGCTGCTGCTGAGCCTCTCAGGGTGCTTCTTCCTCACGACGCCTAATTGGCGGAGTGACAATCCCGAACTTCCGCCGATCACTGCTGAAGGCGTGGGCCGCTCCTTGGGCATGAGACTGAATGACAGTGTAAATTGGCTCCCCGGGAGTACAAATCTCATTACCCCAGCATTTAGACGCTTTAGTAATTTTGCCGACTCTACACGCGTCACCATCAATGCCAGAAAGGTTATTAAAGAGGAGCCTGTTGAGGAATTGTGGTTGCGGGTCGATCTGTCTGGGTTAGCGACCGATTCTTTTCGACCAGTTTGGGTCCTTGGCCAGACTTACCCGCTCTTCGATGAACGAACTTCTGACTCCACGATGATTGAAGCCAGTGCGTCCTTTAGCATTCCCAATCCCGAAACTCCCGATAGGTTAACCCTGAGCTTTGGTACCGACACCTTGCGACGCGGATCCCTCACCGTCACAGGATTTTCCTTTTTGCCAGACTGCACCTTCTTCGCCGGCACCTTTGAGTTTGAAGGCATCAACAGACAAACTGGCAGAATCATACGTGTCACAGAAGGCCGATTCGACGTGAGAATGAGGTGAATTGCCGCTTAATTCTACCCTTGATTCTTAATCATTACTAAGTTAAGAATTCAGGCCAGCGATTAGGCAATAGTATCCACAAGAAATCCTTGCAGAGATTGTAATTGTAGTGGCTTTTCCCAAATTCGCTCTGGCACATCGGAATTGCATTTAATATTTCCGGCAACAATAGAGACAACCCTAAAAGAGGTAGTATTTTTCTATACAAACAATGTATTTTCGGTCAAATATAGCATAATGACATTGTTGCACATTGTCTAA
>DAITMB010000236.1:0-3700 GCA_036835375.1 Bacteroidota bacterium | reverse complement strand
TCCAAGCTGGCTAGTATTTCTGCTGTTCACACTGGCGTAAATGCATCACCACAAGTGCTCATGCTCACAGGGGAAGCGATCCCCAACGGCTCTAGCATCACGGTGCTCAACCGAGTGAATGCAGGCGGACCTATCGCCCTTCCTGCTGACGGATACGGCATCAGCTTCGAAGAAGACCAGGCAAATGGGGGCGTAGCAGGTGGTGCGGCCACTAGCGGCAATAGCTCTGGACACTTGATTTCTGGCGGTGAAAATACCTTCGGCACGGATCAGACCGTGACTGTGGGGCCTTCCATCCCGGGTTCTGCTGGTCCAGCTGTGTTCCAAACCATGCGCTTTGATCCCGCCGGTGGTGACAATATGGTGTATGAATTTGCGATGGTGCCAGGAACCATTCTTCAGATCCGATTGCTATTTGCAGAGACTGTCTTTAACACCGCTGGTGCCAGGGTATTTGATGTGGCTGTGAACGGTGTGGTGCCTGCCGTCTATGACAACATTGATGTTTATGACATTGCCGGAGCCAATCAAGCCTTGATGATGTCCTATACGACCTCTATCACTGGAAATGTCTTGACCCTTGAGTTTCAGCGTGTGGCTGGCGATCCCATGATCAGCGCCATTGAGTTGACCGATGTGGGTACCAGCGGCAGCTTTCCTGTGACTTGGTTGGGCCTTGCAGCAGAATTGGTGACAGACGGTGTAGCGGTGAATTGGTCCACAGGCAACGAGATCAACAGCGATTATTTCCAGGTAGAGCGGAGCCATGACGGCAGTGAGTTTGTCTCGATTGGCTATGTGATGGCCGCCGGGAACTCTCGGGAAATTCGCCACTATCGCTTCTTGGACATGAATCCGCTCGGAACGCGTATGCGCTATCGTATCCGCCAAGTGGATCTCGACGGACAGTTTGCCTATTCCAATGTGATCGAGCTTGCGTTGGGTGGAGAAAATCTTTACGTATTCCCCAATCCTGCCGAGGATCTCGTGACGGTGATGCTCCCTCAGACAGATGAGCGGATGAATTTCCAAATTCTCGACATGGCAGGCCGCATTTGGCACCGCGAAATCCTCGAAGGATCTACGCGAGAAGGCAAAGAACTGTCGGTCGGCCACCTACCCGATGGCGTGTATGTCGTGATGGTGAACTTCCCAGACGGTCGCAATCAACAGTTTCGAGTCATCAAGCGCACTCACTGATTAGACCCCTGATTTTCGATACACAAACAGCTATGACAATATCCCCGGCCAGAAAGGTCGGGGATATTTTTGTGAAAGGGGAAATGTTTTCAGGGCAAAACATGGATAAGTTGATGTTAAGGGGTGGCATTGCGGATATCGTGACGGAGGAGAGAACTGGTATGGGTCTCATTCTACCAAGGTGTCAGTCATTACGCGCCTGAGAATATTCGAAGCACGTGGTGATTCGCCCTTCAGTAGCCGATAATTCGCCGAGGGATTCTTTCATCTGGAGTGTTTATTCGGAACCCTCCAATTGGCGTAGCGAATGCCTCTTTTGAAGAGGAAAGGCGATTTGTTGATAAATCGAAAAAAAAATCATTAAAAGGTCAATATAAAATCATATATTTTCCATCATATCAATCGGTTCTCCCATGAAATCATCTTTGCTCATTTTTTTTTTGATTCTGTTCCCTACAGGCTTTCTTTCTGCGCAACCCGAAGTAGCGGCGGATTTTCCATCATCCCGAGGAGAACTGCTCGCCTATCAACTCTCCGATGAGTTCGGCGTCTTCTTCTGGGACAAGCAGCCCCACGTACTTGGTGTCAATCTGGCCAGCGGGCAGGTCGATACCCTGCACATGGCGCTCAACCTTCCGGTTGTGCATCAGACGGAACAAAACACCTTTGTAGTTTCTGTCATATATCCTCCTGATGGTGAACGGAAATATTCTCGGTTGCACATCTTTGACGGTTCGGGCCACGAGGAGATCGTGGACTCTTTGCAAGTCGCCGATCTCGAAGGAAACTGGTACTATAGAGGGAAAGTGGCCGGTAAGGACGATCGAATGTATGTGAGTGCGCGAACCCCTGATCACCAATATGTGATTTGGGAAAGCGACGGCAGCGCTTCTGGCACCCAGGTCGTAGCAAGTTTTTCCAGAGAGATTCTGCTGATGTATGAGTTTCAGGAACAGTTGCTTGTGTTGACCAACTCAGACGATGGCATGAGTGCCTTGGCTTATCGCATGGACAGAAATTATAACGTGGAGCTGCTGGGACAAATGCCATATCGATATGCGGTTTACAATCATCTTCTTGTCATCGGCGAGTCTGATACGCATGTGTATGTGAACGGGTTTGACCCGGCTTCTATCTCTCAAATTTGGCGCACAGACCTGACCGTAGCCAACACGGAGTTGTTCCTGTCGGGATACGATGCGAGAGACATCGATTTTTATGATCAAAAATTCCGAATAATTGGACGGTCTCAGCATAAAACCTGGTCGGGCAACATGAACCCGCCAGTGGTGATAAGCGAGGCTGAATTGGAAGCTCGATTTCGACAAGGCGGACTCGCATCGGCGATTAGACCCTTAGCCCATCCTGAATACTACCTCAGCGGCACAACCAGAACCGGGTTTGAAATTGGCAAGGTCAACGCCAACGACAGCCTCGAACTTCTGGCAGACTTTGCGCCCGGCGCAGCTTCAGCTTATCCCTTTTTGGGAGCATATGGCGGGACAATTTTCTCTACCCGGGATGCGATGGGCGACCTGATTCTGCCCCTGACCAACCGACATGATGCCTATGCTTACCTCTATCGAGTCACAGATCAGGGATTCGAGTCACTGGCCCGCCTGGATCCGGACTATCGCCTGAATAAGTTGTATTTCCGCGACGGATTCCTGTATTGGGAAGAAATTTCCCTGAAAGGTAGTCACTACCGCCTCATGCGCATGAACCCTAATGGGCCGCGCGAAGAGCAGCCGCTTACAAGTGAAAATCCAGAAACATGGTACCGGGAAATGGCTGCTACTTCAGAAAGGTTCTTGAATCAAAATGTGAACAACGAGGTTGAGCCCAAAGGACTTGCTGTAGATGCGGAGGGGAATGTATTTGCCAGCTTCAAAGCTCGGCAATTCCTGCCGAATACACGCCGTTTTGGCATTCACTCACATTCCACACGCATCGACACCCTCGAAGGGCTAGAGATATTTGCAAAATACGACCGAATGGGAAATCTGCTCTGGTGGAAAAGCCTGGGTAGCAAACATCCCGATCGTCATTCAGGTCATCGAATGTGCATTGACCCTGTTGGCGATGTGCTGATCGTAGGTGGATTTTTTCAAACGGCCTATTTTGATGGGGATAGCCTGACCGCACTGAATGATGGTAATTTCATGGCAAAACTTGATGGAGAAACAGGTGCTGTCAAATGGTTTAGAAACCTCACGGCGCCAGATTACAGGGCTAAGCTAGGTCAGGGTGGAGATTTACACACCGATGCGGAGGGCAATTTGTACCTACCCTTTTATTACTTCGGCTTTGGTCTGGAACTCGACCAGACTTCGCTGTGGTATGATCTCAGTCCAGTAGATGCGGTGGCCAGCTATAGCCCCGATGGTACTTTGCGCTGGGCGCGTACTGTGCCAGCTCCCTGGACCAACACCCGCACAGCCTCCCACGTTTTTTTGTATGATTCCACGCGGCAACAGCTCCTGCTTGCGCAAAGTCAAGG
>DAITMB010000235.1:0-3736 GCA_036835375.1 Bacteroidota bacterium | reverse complement strand
CCCTGCTCCATGCGCCCTCCGAGCTGCAAGGTGAGCAAGTTGATCAACTGGGAGCCAAACGAGGTGCCAGAGGCTGTAATTGCTTTGCCCACGCCGTCATCCCCCACAAATAACTCCAGTCCCGTGCCTGATTTTTGCAGGCTCACGGAAATAACCCCTTCACGCCCCTCGGGGAAGGCGTATTTGAGGGAGTTGGTGATGAGTTCGTTCACAATCAGGCCCAACGGCACAGCGGTATCCACGTCAAGTTCCAGTTCGGGCATATCCAGGGTGAAGCGGATGCGGTCGGGGTTGGCATCGAAGGTGTCGATGAGGCTTTGCACAAGGTTTTGGAGGTAATCCCGCATCTCGATGGCGGCGAGGTTGTCGCGCTGATAGAGTTTTTGGTGGATGAGGGCCATGGACTCAACCCGGTGCTGCCCGGCCGACACGGCCTGCTTCACCTCGGCGTCTTGGATGTGGGCCGATTGCAGGTAGAGAAGGCTAGAGATGATCTGGAGGTTGTTTTTGACGCGGTGGTGGATCTCCTTGAGCAGGAGCTCGTTTTGCTGGCTCTTGGCTTCGATTTGCTCATCCACCACCCGACCCGTGAGTTGAGCTTGCAAGGAGAAAGTGAAGAGGCAAAGGAAGGAAAAGCAGCATACACAAATTAGACAAGGGGATAATTTCATGACTGAGATATTGGGTGGAGAGGGAGTCATCTTAGTGGGGAATGGGGCGATATCGCCCTCAGCCGCCTATCGGGTCATCGTCTCCATGCGGCAAAACCGCCATGTGCCATCGACCAGCACGGCCTGATGGTCGTAGTAGCCTGCAAAGGTGCTGCTCTCGCCCGTCTCTTTGTTGGTCATGGTTTGGGTGAAGCTACCTTGCATTCGGGCTTTGCCATCGTCGGTTCGGGTGATGATATCGTCCGAGCCAAGCTCGATGGAGCCAGTGTGGGTCTTGAAGGTCTTTTGCCAGTTGGCCTCAATCTCGGCGCGGGTGGCCGTGCTCACGCTGCCGTCGTCGTTGACGAACGCTACCTCGTCGGCATAGGTCGCGGCCAAAGCAGCCGCATCGCCCCGCTCAAAAGCCGCTACCCAGGCGTCTCCCAAGGCATTTATGTCAGCGTGGAAATCCTGGGCTTGGAGGCTGAAGGCGCTCAATAGTAGGATAGTCAAGAAGCTAAGAATCTTCATGATGGGAATGGGTTAAAAGTGGTAAAGTAATTCGATGAGGCAGCATAGGCTGATGTTGCAAACGTACGCGCCAAGTCGGGTCGTTACCCTTGCGATTGTCCGAAGGCGGGGGTTCATTGACCGAAAGACGGGGTTAGGAAACCAGAGCAAGGAGGGGCGCAACAGCCGCCAGGCTCACTCTGCTTGATGCACTTCCAACTCGATCTCGATCATCAGCTCCTAAGGGATGAGGGAAACCAACTCGTGACTCCCCTTCTCCGAAGGGTGATTCTTGCGTTGGCTACGCGCCTGCGTATCTGGCAAGGGTCTCTGGTAAGGGCCTGAAGTTCACGCCCAGGTCCGCTTTGGCCCGCTCATTCTGGTACACCAGCGCGGGCTGCCCCACCGCTGGCTGCTGATTGAGCATCAGCGAAATATCTGATATCCGGTAGCTTTCGCTCGACAAGAGGTAGTTTTTGCCGTGCAGGTTGGGGCGAATCGCGGCCTGATAAACGGCGGCCGCGACATCTTCCACGTCCACGTTGGCCCAGTACACATCCTGCTCGTAAAGCCTTTCGAGAAATGGATTGGGCGCAATCCGGTTTTTGAACAGATACTGCAAGCCCATCGAGGTAGAGTCTTCCCGCTGTGACATGGCCATGCCCAATACGCCCACCGGCGAAACGGTCGTGATCTCGAAGCCGAGATCCGGATGTTTTGCCACGAACTGCTCGACAGCCTTGTGGGCTAGGAACTTGGCCTGGGCGTAGGGATGGCTCTCGGCATTGAAGTAGTAAGGATCCGCTTCGCTGATTTGATCGCCTTCGGCCTTGCCTGCCGGTAGCAGGGGAAAGTCGGTATTCACTGCCGCCACGGAGGCGATAAACACCACCTTTCTCACACTTGGCGTTTCGCTGACCACCTGCAGGAAGTTTTCCGTGCCCTTGATGGTGGGGTCGAGCAAATCCCGCTGCGGGTCCTCTACGTCCAGTTGAAAGGGGGTGCCGCCATGTACGATCATGTCGCAGCCTGCGGCAAAGGCTTTCAATTGATCGAGCTGCTGCACGTCGAGCGGGACGAGGGTCAGGTTTTCGGCCCCTGGCAGCGCCGAGAGGTGCGCATATTTCGCGGTGTTGGAAATATCGGTGGCCGAGACCTTGACCCGGAAGCCGTTTGCCAAAAACTGTTTGGTGACGTAGCTGCCGATGAAACCGGCGCCACCGATGATACCTGCGGTTTGCATAATACCTTTAGTTAGCTATCATACAATTTGTAATTGTCAGATAACGATGGTGAAAAAATCAATTTCCGGCCTCCTGCAAAGCCACCCGCGCCTTCTCGGCCCGTTCTTTCGAGGATTCCATGCCCAAGGCCACCGCCCGGTCGTAGTGTTCGGCTGATTTGGCGTAGTCCTTGGCGACCATGTAGTACTCACCCATGCTGTCGTAGGCATTGGGTTCGTTCGGGGCCAGTTCAAGGTATTTTTCAAAAGCGGCTTTGGATTTGTCCATTTTCTCCAACGCCATGTAGCAATAGCCGAGGCTGTTGTAGGCGCCGCCGTAACCGGGCCGAATTTCGAGCAGACGCAGCAAGTGCTGAACCGATGCCTTGGGGTCTTTGCTGATCCAGGAGGCTGAGGTGGCCGCCAACTCGTGCGCCTGAGCCGTGTTGGGATAAGCGGCAGTCAGGGAGGCCATGAAGCTCGCGAGATCGGATTTGGGATCTGCTTTCAGTGCTTGGAGTGCCTGGCGAATGATGTTCTCGCCTTGGTTAAAGCCCGCAGGATCAATCGCTAAAGCAGGTTGGATGTAAGCAGCGGCTTTTTCATATTGACCAAAGGAAGTCTCCGCCAGCGACAGGTAGGCATAGGCCATGAAGAAGGAGGGATCCGTTTTTGCGGCTGATTTCAGCTCGTCAAAAAAGACGGGAATGTTCGAGTTCTCGGCTGCCTGAAGGGCTTTGACATACGCTGCTTTGGCCGCTTCTGAGGTAGTCGTGACGGGAAGGTAAAGATCCTGAGCCGACAGGAAGGTCAGGCTGGTCAGGAACAGGACGATGGGAAGAAGGAAAATTTTCATAAGTAATAGAGATAAAGGGGTTGAAAAGAAGGTTTCGCACAAGCCGACCATAGGGAGCGGTGCGGAACGAAGGGAAGCACGGAGCGATCGCGAACCTCGGAGAGTGGCGACCCCGGAGGGGATGCGGCCAAATGCTTCAATCCTCTTATCCAGAGATTTTTGATCACTTGTGCTTCAACTCGTGTTAATGTGCTATCTTGAACAGCACCTCTTGCACTTATGGTAAATGTATAGACAAGAGCCTCCCTTAAATCACTTGTTATCCCAGTGCCGGCCTTCCTTTTCCCAATGCATGGAAATCGTTTCCGAATGAAATGAATAGACAGTCATGAAGCGCTGTTTCTGCCTACTGTTGAATGTGCTTAGGCTGCCGTGGATGGTGGCAGAGGGCAGCCTCGACAGCTTGGAGCAGAAGTTTGGCGAAGCCACCGACAACGAGCAATGCCTGGAACTGCTCCGGCAAATGACAGATATCGCTTCTGCCTAGAATTTCAAGCC
>DAITMB010000234.1:0-3740 GCA_036835375.1 Bacteroidota bacterium | reverse complement strand
AAATTGACCTCAATCAATATACTGAGCCAGCAGAAGCACACAACCTGAGCACCGTGCTGATGCCGGCTTCTCCACTCAAAGCCCAGGTCCTTTTTATTGGCGGCGTGGACTTTGTGCAAACGGGCCTGGGAGATTCTACTGAAGCAAGACAGTATCACGACTTTATCGGATTCACCCCCGACACCACAGGAGAGAGTCTTGGCTGGGTCGCTGTGAATCATGAGACCATTCAAGCCAACGACAAGACGGGTGACGGCGGCGGCATGACGGTGTTTCGCATCAAGCGCGATCCTGTCACTGACACGCTCATCGTGATGAACCAAACGCTGAGCGATGGCCGCAGTGGGAGATTTTTTAATATCGATTTTCAAAACTCCGTCGGTGAATCCGGATGGAATTGCGGCGGCATTACTTCCTTCGTTGACGGTCGCCTCTGGACGGCAGAAGAGTCCTTCCTGACGAGCATCGGCGAGATGTACAACGGCGGAAAAGGAATTCGCGACACAGCAGATTTTGTGATTGGCGAGACCACACCTAATGGTTTTCCAGGATTCAACGGAACCAAAATCAAGCGCTTCGAAAACCTCAGCTACATGGTCGAAATCGACGCGCGGGAAGCCGTCGCGGTGCGCAAACAGTACAATTGGGGGCGACAAGCCTTTGAAGGAGGCACGGTCATGCCCGACAACAAAACGGTGTACCTCGGCGTGGACGCGACCCCTGCCTTTTGGCTCAAATTTGTGGCGAACACCGCGGGCGACTTCACCGACGGACAGCTATATGGCTACAAGCAGGACAATGCCCAAGACAAGCGCTGGGTTCAGCTTGACAACCGCAGCATGAAAGGGGTGCTCAGCATCGAAGAACAATGTGTGTCGGCTGGTTGCACGATGTTTAACCGGATCGAATGGGTGACGCAGGACACCACCACAGGCATCGTGTATCTCACCGAGACGGGACGGGACCATCCTGCTAGGGCCTGGAAAAGCAAACATCTCGCGGGGGCTACCCATGCCCAGCATCATCTCGTGCGTGCCGCTCAGCAGGCTACCCACCCCGACAGCACCCAGTATGCTGATTACTACGGCAGGGTGCTGGCCTACCACCCAGCACGAGAGGAAATGGTCACTCACCTCGCTGGCGGACCGGAATTTTTTCAGGAATCCGTTCCCTCCAGTGTGTATCCCGAAAAGCATCTCTCTAACCCCGACGGGCTGAGTGTGATCACCATCGGTAACCAGGTGTATCTCATCATTCAGGAGGACCTCAATGGCAAATCCTATGGCCGGGTGCCGAGCGATGTCACCTCGAATATCACCTGCGAGATGTTTTTGTTGAATCTGAGCATCGAGCACCCCACGGTAGCGGATCTCCTGCGCGTGACGGCTGTGCCAGTCGGTGCTGAGATTACGGGCGCCACTTCTACCGCCGACGGCAAGACCATCTTGGTGAATTGCCAACATCCCAATTCGGACCCCAACGTCAACCAATACCCTTACAATAATTCCCTCACTTTCGCTATCACGGGCTGGGACCAGATGAATACCCTACTCACCTCCATCTCGCTGGGGCCGGAGCAAGGTGATCAAGCCTTTCAGGTGATGAGCCACCCAGTGTCGCGCAGCCTGAGCTTTGAGCAAGCGACCGATGCCGCCATTTATACCCTGGATGGACAGCGTTTGCGGGTCGCTCGTCGCGCCTTGTCGATGGACATTTCGTTTCTTTCCAGTGGGGAATACCTGATCAAAAACCTCTCGACGGGTGCTACCCGCCCCCTCGTGATTGAATAGCCTTTTCCAGCTTTGACCATGCTTCGATACGTCTTTGTCACCATCTGCATTTTGGGGGTGCTGGTCTTCTCCTCTGGCTGGCAACGGCCATTCGAGAGAGTGGATCCGGCACAGTTGGTCGTGGCGACCTACCAACACCAGCTTCAACACTTGATCGAATTGGTGGTCGAACTCGAGTCCCTCCTCGAAGCTGCGGATCAGGCAAGCTGCCAGGCAAAGTTCTTGGCCATTCGCCAAGGTTACAAGCAGATTGAACTGGTGATGGCGTATCACCAGCCAGAGCTGACGCTGCTTCGCCTCAATGGCGCACCGCTCCCCAAGGTCGATCCTATGCAGGAAATTCAGCCCATTGTGATCGAGCCAGTGGGCCTGCAAGTCATGGACGAGGTGCTTTTTGATGGAGTATGGCCACAGGAAGAAGCTTCCAACAGGTCTCAGGCGCTATTGCTAGCGCGGGAATGGCGGCAGGAATTGGAGCAGGTCCAGCGATTTCATCGGGAACTCTACCTCAGCGATCGTCAGGTGATGGAAGCCTGTCGCGACCAACTGTTGCGAATCTACACGCTCGGCCTCACGGGATTTGACACGCCGGGATCTGGCCACGCCATGGCTGATGCCCTCACAGGATTTCAGGTGCTGGAGCTCACCCTGAGCCACTATTTGCCTGCCCTGTCGCAGCAGGATGCCGCCTTGGCTCAGCATTTGGCAGCATTGCTGGCTGGAGCGGTACATTACCTGAGCCATCACCAGGATTTTGATCGCTTCGATCGGCTGCACTTTCTTCGATCCTATCTTGATCCACTGTTTGCAGGAATATTGGAAGCGCAACTCGCCCTCGATATCGAGACAATGTATGAGGTGAGTGATTTTGTGCCGTCGCTGAATTATTTCGCTCGACACCTTTTCTCCGATACCCTGCTACAAACCAGCACCTATCTCGGCGGCGGATCCCAAGGGGCAAGCACCGCAATGATTGAGCTGGGCCGCGTGCTGTTTTTTGACCCGATTCTCTCTCAGGATCTTTCCCGAAGCTGCGCTTCCTGCCACCAACCACAGCGCGCCTTTTCCGATGGCCAGCGCAAAAGCTTGGCCACTGGTCTCGGCGGAACCGTGGATCGCAATGCCCCTACGCTGGTCAATGCGGTGTATTCCGACCGCTACTTTCACGATTTGCGCAGCTTTGAATTGGAAATGCAGATCGATCATGTGATCCACGATCCTCGGGAGTTCAACACCAGCCACGCCGAAATTTTGCAGCGCCTCCGGGCAAGTGCAGAATATCGTCAGCTTTTCGCCGAGGCATTCCCTCCGTATGCACAGCAGGGAGGTAGCGCAGTTCACACCAGTCACCTCAAAAGTGCCTTGGCGGCCTACGTCGCCTCGCTTCGAGGCTTTCACTCACCCTTTGACCGATATGCCCGAGGCGAGAGCGATGAGTTGGACGCATCCGCCAAGCGCGGCTACAACCTCTTCATGGGCAAAGCCGTGTGTGGGACTTGCCATTTTGCGCCTGCTTTCACAGGCCTGCTACCACCAACCTATCAGGATTCGGAGTCGGAAGTGCTGGGTGTGCCTGCCGAAGCGCTTTGGGAAGGCGCAGTGGTCGATCCCGACTTGGGAAGAAGTGCCAATGGGGTGCCGCTGGATGCAGTTGCTATTCACTCCCATTCCTTCAAAACGCCTACCGTCAGAAACATTGCCCTCACTGCTCCCTACATGCACAACGGCGTGTATGACAGTTTGGAGCAAGTCTTGCGCTTTTACCAAGTCGGTGGTGGTGCTGGCATCGGGATCGATTTGCCCCACCAAACCCTGCCGTTTGATTCTCTCGCACTGACTCCAACCGATCTTCAGGATCTGATGGCCTTTCTCCATAGCCTTACCGACACGACCGGAATGACTGCCGTTCCAACTCGACTCCCTCACTTTGAAGGCCGCGAAGATTGGAAT
>DAITMB010000233.1:0-3841 GCA_036835375.1 Bacteroidota bacterium | reverse complement strand
TCAGTCTCTACAACGCCTACAACCGCCTGAACACGTTTTACCTCAGCCTCGAAGAGCAGGCTGACGGGACCAAACAATTCGTTGACAACACCTTATTTCCACTTATTCCAGGCATTTCTTATGGCATTCGTTTCTAACCTTCTGCGTTGTTGCTGGCTGATGCTGGCGCTGCTGTGGGCTACTGCCTGCGTGCGCACCACCGATTTTGAAGTCGAAACCGGCCCTCCGAAGCTGGTCATTAACACCCACTTTGCCCCTGGCGAACCCTGGCGGGTACACGTTTCCAGGACCGTTGGATTGGATGCTACCCAGAGTGAAAGGGACAGAAGTTCTATCATAGACGATGCCCTGGTGGAAATCCTGGATGCGGGTACGCCGGTAGCCATCGCCCGCTTTGAGCGGGAGTTTTGGCCCGGAACCACGATCGTTCGCAGGGAGGAGTATGTCTCCAACTACCCGGTACAGCCCGGCGGCCAATATGGCATACGGGTTTCTGCGCAGGATCTTGCCCCAGCCCAAGGGGAAGACGAGGTACCTGCTCCTGCGTCAGCGCCGACCATGGCAGTTGTGGGCGTGGGAATCAACCCGGGCATCCGGGCAAGGGTGACCATCCAGGATACCGATCCAGAGCCAAATTACTTCCACCTGATTTTCCTGATTCGGGCGGTTGGAGATACCACAAGGGGAAATCCGGTTCCGATTTATCAGGATCCTTTCAACCCTTCCCAGGTTACGACCTCAGATGCGGGCGGGGTACCCTTGTTGCCTGTTGGAGAATGGAGTGGCCTGTTGTTGGACGATAAAAATTTCACAGAAGATCAGCGGGTGCTGTCCGTGGATCTCGGCCAATCTTTCCAATCGTTTGAGGACGAGCGAAACAAGCTCGAAATCCGAACAGAACTCCGGGCGGTCAGCAAAGCCTATTACGACTATCACCTTTCTGCGACCCGGCATTATCAGGTGCAAGGAAATGCCTTCGCGGAGCCTGTGCGCATATTCAACAATGTAACCGGCGGCTTGGGCAACGTGTCGGGGTATGTGGCAGCGTATTCGCCGTGGGTGGTGGTGCGGTGAGGGGGTTCCAAAAGGACACGTCCACTTTCAATTGACATGGTTAAAGTCAAGGCTCAAAGAGCTTGGCAGCGTAGTATGGAGAAAAAGGTGTTGGCAAACCCTTTTTGGGGGCTATATTTTTTTGAGGAATGGAACAAAAGGGTTGGGAATGAAGATTAATCGTGCTTACTTTACAAGTAATTGGCATTGAATAAAATGTTACTGATTATGAAAACGCACCTCTTTCTGATAGCCGCAAGCGCATTGATAGCCTTTGGGGCAACCTCCTGCAAAAATGATCCAGTTACGCAAATTGAGCCGGAGCCAGAGCTGAAGTGGGAGCTTAATCAGGATTTCAACCTGATTGACAAGGTCATTCATGGCGGCTTTCATACGGGTAACCGAATGCTGCTTTATGGGCCGTATATGTTTGCTTTTATTGAAGAAGACCTTTCCATTTCAAGATATGGCCTGCACAGGTTTCCCGAACCCAATTGCCCGCCATCTACCCTGTTTTTTCCACAGTATTATGAAGACGGCTTTTTTTTCACCCCTCTTGCCAACCCTGTTCGCAGCGGTACCAATGCCTATATCAGCATTCCCACCATCGATCCCGATTATTCCTACGTGCTGCATCCTGGGTTGAGTTCAGGCAAGATCATGGCCATCAACGAGCAACACGAGTTTTTGGCTTCCGGGACAAATTCCCGCAACAATAGCATCCAGTTGTATCGGGTACAGGTGGTCCCAACCTTTGAACCGGCGGGGGTGTCTCTGCAGACAGGTGAAACGCGGGTGATTGAAATTGATGAACCTGCCGGCTTGGGTAGCACTTCATCTGTTCATTCTATGGTAGGCTACAAAGATTACTTTCTGGTTACGTTACCCGGGCATACGTTTAAAATTTACCCCGACGGAACCTGGCGCGAGGTGATCGATGTCGGCGTAAACCAGTTTATCCGGCATCAGGACGTGATCTATGCCCCGAAGCAATTCAATCAACTGTACATTTCCTCTGACGAAGGGGAGACCTGGTCTTCTTCAAACAGCTTTCCGTCATTCGAATTAGCGAAATATTTTATCTTGGAAGACAGTTTGGTGTTTTCCATGTGGGATCGCTTGTCAGTGATGAACATTGAGATTTCAGGTTCTGATATCACCATACGCACCCGTGAGCTGGAAAATACAGGGCTGGAAGGCAACTACGTTACCACCCTCATGGCCCGGCAGGGCAAAGTCTATGCAGGTACCCTGTCGGGGTTGTACGCCAAGCCAATCGAAGACTTTTTCGAGTCCAATTAGAAAAGCACCTGCCCTGTTTCGTCCTCATTGGCCAGGCCCAGTTCTGGCCATTCCAGGGTAGTGCCCACGATGGCCATGCGCCGAAACAGCGCCTCATCGGTGAGCAAGCGGTGGCCCACCTGATGGGGTTTCACCTGCGCTACCTCACGCAGAAAGATCGCCAGGTCCACGAGACGCGACTCCCCGTGGCTGAACAGCAGAGAGACGCGGTAACTGTCAATCTCGTTGATCTTGAGGATGCGGGGGATGCCGCGCGGAGATTTGAGGGGATCAATCATGAATTTCGTTCCACTTGCGTAGTAAAAATGCTTGGTTTGCTTTCGCCCACGTTGAAACCTTTAATCGCTGCTTTTGGGGCAATGAACCAGCGTAGCTTGCCAAAGTCTCTATCAAAAATACTTCCTCGTGCTCGCTGTGTTGAACCAAAGCCTTTGATAGGTTGGGATCAGAGGTAGTGCAGTTGCCGGGGAAGTTCCGCTCTCCTGGTCGTCCTCACTGCTTTGGCCGGAAAAAAGTGGACCTAAACTCGGGTCCGTAATGATCCGGCTGGTTTCGTCCTTGTACATGGCCCGGATGAGGGACCGCAGCAGGATGATTTTGCCAATTATTAAGATCGCTCATTACCACCAGTAAAATCAAGGAAAATATGCGTCAACTGCCTGGATATGCCTCTTTGTATGTTGTCTGAAGTAAAGCAATCAGGATGTCCGCAAAAGGTTTTCCGGTTTTCTATCGGCCCGAATTCGGATGATAATCCCTGCGCCTGAATCATTTGGTTCAGCTTGGTTACAATTTCTGGAGTATGGCCATTCATGATATAGCCAATGAGAAAGGCGTTGAGGTGCGAATATTTGCCGGAAACAACTCTTTGGATTCCTGTTTCGATGTAGCGCTTATAGCCAGTATCAACCCTTCCTTTTCTGGTTTCTGGATTTTTGTACCAAGTTCTTTCTGATAGATTTTTCGCTTCCCCAAAATATTGGACATCTTCCTTTTGGCTCCACATCGAAAGGAATATAAAGTCTATTCTGTCGGCTTTTTGAGCATCTTTTTCCCCTGACAAAATCTGCTCGTCGTCCAAATAATATTCTCTAACAACCGATATGTTTGCTTCCTTGACCAATGAAAGTCGTTCCATTTCACGCTTCAGGCGAGCATTGATGTTCTCTTCTTTCCATGTGTGGTAATCAGCAGGAGTATGTAGCATGACTCTGTATCCCTCAATCACTGCCTGATGGCACACGCTTGCGAAACGCTGCCAAAAAATCTGTTTGATTCCTTCCAATAATCCTTCTCCTTCAGGCATTGACGGTGGTTAATATTTCCGCGATGATTTCATCGGCATCATTGAGGGCCATGGATCGTGACCAGAATCGTTTTTCGTTTGGCTTGACCAGGTAAAGCCTGTCTTCCGTGTAGTAGCGCAAATATTTCCGGAAGTATATGCTTTCTGCGTGCTGTTGGTAGGTATGCTGCTCCAGTTTTT
>DAITMB010000232.1:0-3854 GCA_036835375.1 Bacteroidota bacterium | reverse complement strand
CCGAAACTTGAGGAGGGTTTGAAAAATGGTCAGAAGCGAGAACAGTTCAGGGTAACGGGACCGCGTGAAGCGATTGGCAAGCGACCAAAACTTGAACTTCTTTCCAGTCAAATTCGCCTCAAGCCCGTGTGGGATGAGTCAATGATTCATTGTGATGTATCATGCGTGTTGATTTCGACATTACCCTGCTCACAGACCACCGCTGGTTGAACCCCCCGAAACCGAATCTCTACGCGCGGAATGTGCTATTGGAAGACCGCTTGGTCGCAGAAGCCCTCGCGCGGCAAGGTCTTCGCGTGCAGCGGGTGGATTGGGGCGACCAGTCGGTGGACTGGAGCCTGACAGCGACAGCACTTTTTCGCACGACTTGGGATTATTTTCATCGATTCGAAGAATTCCAAGTCTGGTTGTCAAAGACCGCTTCGCTCACCCAGCTCATCAATCCAGTGGAAATCATTCGCTGGAATTGTGACAAGCACTATCTCGGAGAGCTACAGGAGCGTGGCATACACATTCCTCCCACAAAGTTCATAGAAGCAGGCGATCCCAGGACCCTTGCGGAGCTGCATGGCCAGCACGGTTGGCCAGAGTGGATCTTAAAACCTTGTGTATCAGGCGGTGCCAAAAACACGTTTCGCTTGCAAGGACAGCACTTGGCCGAGCACGAAGCGACATATCGGCAACTGATTGAAAGGGAAGCCTTTTTAATTCAGCCCCTGCTGACATCGGTCTTGGAAGCGGGCGAACTTTCCCTCATGGTGATCGGTGGCGAAGTGACTCATGCCGTGAGAAAGGTCGCAAAGCCGGGCGATTTTCGGGTGCAAGACGACTGGGGCGGCACCGTGTATCCGCATGAGCCGAGCGTCGAAGAGGTTACTTTTGCGGAAAAAGCCGTAGCGGCCTGCGATCCAATGCCTGTATATGCCCGGGTGGACATGGTGAGAGATGGAGATGGCCAGTGGGCCATCATGGAACTGGAGTTGATTGAGCCGGAAATGTGGTTTCGTATGAATCCCTCTGCGGCTGATCGCTTTGCCCAAATTATCGCCCGGCGCTGGTTTTCCGCCACCCATTCGACCTCGGAACCCCAATCTATGTGATAATTGACACAAAACACTTTAAAATCATTCGCTCGAACTATGTGTGGAGTGGTAAGTTTGCAGATGGGATTCTGAGTGTTTTCAGATTCTTTTGATTGAGGAACGCCGACGAAGTAATTCATCAGAGATTGCTCCGGGATTTTGTGCGAAGACCCTGTGAGGCTGGCATGAAAAGAACCCAGACTCAACTAGAAAATCAAGCATAGTGGACTATGTGAGGTTTTTTCTGACGGAGAATTCGTGCAAAAGCTTGCCCTGACCACCACTTGTAAACAAGTTAGCTGAAGGGACCAAGTAAGAATGTAGCGTTATTTTGGAGTCGTTCCTTACCAAGATTCATCATCACAACTAATTTTTTTTTCTCATGAAAATCTCTCGCCTTCTATTCCTCTCCACCGCCCTCTCCACCGCGTTCCTCGTGGCTTGCGGAGACAGTTCTACCTCCTCCACTACTACCGGCGATCAAACCGGCACGACCGAGATGTCTCAATCAGATGTGCCTGCCTCTGTGTCATTGACCATCGAAGGTAATGACCAAATGAGATATAGCCTCGACCGGCTGGAAGCCTTTGAAGGTCAAAATGTGACCCTTACCCTGAGCCACGTCGGCAAGCTTGAAAAGCAGGCAATGGGTCATAACTGGGTGCTCCTCAAGCCAAGCACAGATATGACCAACTTTGCCAACGCAGCCATTGCCGCTACTGACAATGACTACCTCCCGGCTGACATGGCTGATGGGATCATCGCGCATACTTCTATGATTGGAGGTGGCGAATCTACCAAAGTAGAGTTTGTGGCACCAGCACCCGGGGTGTATAATTTCCTCTGCACCTTCCCCGGTCACTCCGCTCTCATGAAAGGCGTGTTCGTGTCGAAAGCCAGATAAGCGCTTCCTGAAAATCTGCTACGCTGAATGTTCCGGCCGAGAAACTTGCCATTCGTCAAGGATCTTGAACGAGCCGATACCAACTCACCTTTCCGTCGCTTCCCAGCGGTAGAAGGGACCAGGCCAGCGGGATTTCCTTTCCCCATAACAGCGCACGTTGGGCCGTCATTCTCTCCGCTGGAGGAATGTCGGCCCAATGGCTTTCTTCCAAGCTATACATGACTAAAATCGGTCGATCGTCCAACGTAGTCGGCGCATTTCCTCCCCCAATCCACTCAAGCAAGGAGCGAGCAAAGGCGGGAGGTGTGCGGGACATTTTGCTGCTGATCAAGGGGAGATCGTGATACAGCGCGGCTTGGAGGCAGACCTTTTCCCAAGCGATCGCCGGATCGAGCGTAAGGTCCATTGTCTCGGACCCCACATGGTAAAATGGCAGGGGAAGAATCGCTTGGTATTCTCCCGAATCCACAGGGGGTATTGCCATAGAAATGGCAGAAGTAGCCAGGGGGTTTGGACGAAGCCGTTCCTTTAAAAATCTGATTTGATCTACCGTATCGATCAGGCAGGGGAGCAGCAATATTAATAGGGCATATCGACGCCACGAAGTGCTTGATTTCCACATTCGATCCCACAAGCAGGCGGCTGAAATCGTGGCCGACCAGAAAAAAGGCCATGCAAACCGACCCAAACATCGAAACTGGGTCACCTCCTCCGTGAAGAGGCCTATGAGTTTGAAGGGATGAAGCCAGTTGTCAAAATTCACTTGCGAACCAAAAGAGCGCACATATTCGCCGAGCGACATCACAAGGCAAGCCATGCCCGTGAAGATCAGCGCACCAAACCATTGCGGGCGTGACAACCTGGCGAGTTGAGGCACCCGCTGGCTCACCCAACTTGCCAACTTCCACAGTAGAAAGAATACCCATGTACACAGCACGAACCCCCCGAGGTACACGTGTTGCTCAAGGTTGAGGAGGCCGCTGAATCCCGGGACTCCGGGAAATGACAGGTGATCGTAAGCGCTCCAAAGCCCATCGGGATTGAGATTCCACACCGACCAATTGTATCCTTGGGCGGTCTCAGGCCGAATATCAAGCCAGGGATCTGTGTAGCGTATCCAGCCGAGCATCGTGGCAGCCATCAGCAGCGGAATCAAAACTGCTAAGGAGGCCCGCGTAAGTGTCGCGGCACGGTCCTGTCTGTGTTGCCACGCGCTGAGGATCAGCCACGCGCCGGCGATCAATCCCAGCATCGGCAAGAAGTAGAGATGTGTAGCTGAAATGAGCACACCTGCCAAGACAATTCCCAACACGCCTATCCAGCGCTGCTTTCCTTGGAGTGTTTCCCAATTCATCAGCAGCCACCACATCAGCAAGATCACCCAGCCGGAAGACAGGTTGAAGTGGCCCGCTGTCAGGCGGAGCAACTGAGGACTCGTCCAAGGAATCAGGAGACTCATGCCTATGGCGACCCAGACTCCGCAGCCTGCGCGCTTCATCAGCGCGAAAAGCAAGCCACTGCTCCAGCCTATGCCCAGTAAGAGCAAGATGTGAAACAATGGACCCGAAAGCCCCTCCACCGGAACACCGGGCGAAGCGAGGCTTCTCATCAGCAATGCCAAAAGCGGGGTCGCGTCGGTAAACCAAAGCACCTCACCGTAAGGATGGTTCATGGCTTCGTATCGCCACATGTCCTCGGGGGCATCGTGAAGGTAGGAATGAAGGGTAAATAAATTTTTGAGGCCATCGCCTTCGTCCGAAAACACCATACTTTGGGCTGGCATCCACACTTGCCAGAACAGGAGCAAAGCGATGAATGACTGAATGGCGAAAACCCACCAAGCCGTGGGTTTCAAGGTCCTTAAATAG
>DAITMB010000231.1:0-3862 GCA_036835375.1 Bacteroidota bacterium | reverse complement strand
TGAAGACCACTGCCCTTGATTTGGAACCATTCCTGCCACTTTCCTTTTGCTCCTGACTTCTATGATGCTGGTAATCGACATTGGAAACTCAGACATGGTGCTTGGGGTCCACGATGGTCAGGCCTGGATTCACCTATTTCGACATCCCACTTCGCAGTACTCTCAGCTGGAGCGGCACCTCGATCAGGAAGCACGCAACCGACATCTGGACTGGTCTGCGATGGAGGAATGTCTCATGAGTAGCGTCGTGCCGGGAGTGACCCCAAGTGTCGAGCGCCTGATCAGTCGGTTATTGGGCCGTAAAATCCAGGTCATGAATCCCCAGTTTTATGAAGGGCTTCCTGTCAAAATCCACAATCCCGAGGAAATCGGTTCGGACTTAGTCGCCAATTCATTTGCCGCCTTTCACTTACTTCGCCGAAGCTGCATCGTGGTAGATTTTGGCACTGCACTCACCTTCACCACCATCCGCGACAACGGCGAAATTCAAGGGGTGGCCATCGCTCCGGGGCTGAAGACAGCCATGAAGTCGCTTTTCATGAATGCAGCGCAACTCCCCGAGGTCCCCTTGGAACTTCCTCAATCTGCCATCGGCAAAGGGACGGCCCATGCACTCCAAGCAGGCATTTTGCTGGGGTATGTGGGGCTAGTGCGCGAACTCATTCGGCAAATCAAAACGGAATTGATGGACCCGGATATGCCTGTCATTGCCACAGGCGGCCTATCCGAAGTGTTGCCTCCATTGAGAAAGGATTTTTCGCTCGTCGATCGCAACCTGACCCTCGACGGGCTGCGCATATTGGCTGCCTATCAGTCGTCCCAATCCGCCTGAAGCTGCACCTTGATACTGTCTGGCACAGGCAAGCCCAGGCGTCTAAGACTGTCTGCCTCTGATCGAGCGCGCCACCAGCGCTTGAACTCCGTCATCCCGATGGGAAAGGAAAAGTCAGCACAGTCCATTTTGGCTGCCAGGGAGGCTGGAATCTCGGTAAATTTGGCTTGAGTCAATTTCTCAAACCGCGCATCATTTGCGACAGATTGAAGGAAATATCCTACCATAGGCAGTGCCGTCGCCGCCCCCTGGCCTTCAGTGAGCGATCGCCAGTGAATGCGGGGATCCTGAGCTCCTACCCGAGCACCCACCACCAGCGAAGGGGCCATCGCGATGAACCACCCGTCTCTTTGCTGCTGTGCGGTCCCTGTCTTGCCAGCGAGCGGCAGTCGAAGCCGATGGTGTTGTCGCAAGGCACGCGCTGTGCCTCTGTCCACCGTGGCTCGGAGCATATCGGTGATCATTTGGGCGGTCTCGATTGCTAGCACCTGCGTACCGGGATCAGGATTGTCGTAATTTGCCAATACTTTTCCTTCCCGATCTTCGATTCGAAGCAGATACCGAGGTCTCACATAGCTCCCATCATTGGCCAGCGTAGCATACACCGCGGCCATCTCCAGTAAAGACACGTCCGCAGCACCGAGGGCAATGGCTGG
Organism: Bacteroidota bacterium; assembly: GCA_036835375.1. Lineage (GTDB taxonomy): Bacteria > Bacteroidota > Bacteroidia > J057 > J057 > JANQTF01. Next base: position 2,374 of record DAITMB010000231.1, on the reverse strand, counting down.
CACAGCGGGCAACGTCGTGTGAATACCCATTTTTTCTGCGATGCGCAGCACCGGCTCCACGCCAATCTTCATAATCAACTTCGCCGATACGACGTTCACGGAGTGAGTGAGGCCACCTTCCATCGAGTACTGGCCGCCATAGAAGTTGTCCGAGTTGCGGGGGGTCCACCCTTGGTATTCATCAAATGTCTCTTGTTCGTTGGAAATGTACAGACAAGGATCCTCCCCCTCCTCCAGCGCTGTGGCGTAGATGATCGGCTTGAATACCGAGCCTGTCTGGCGCCGAGCCAAGATTTGATCAAAAGCAGAATAGGTGTGGTCGATCCCTCCCACCCAAGCCAAGATGTGACCGCTGCGTGGCTCTATCGCCAGCATTCCAGCCTGGAGCGTATAGGCATCCTGAATGAGAGAATCCAGCAGGCTGATATCGTCTTGCACTTGGTCATTCCAAGAAAACCCCGGTCGTGTGTGCCATCCCAAAAGTCGAGCTTCTACTGTGTCAGCAGACAAACCTTCGGCATTCCAGCGCTGAACAGCGGCACAACGCAGGGCCATTTCTTCGATGAGGCCTTTGGCATTTTTTCTGAGATTATATCCTTTCCAGTGTCTATCAAATCGCGCCTGTACTTTCTTCATTTGATCCGCTAACGCCTTCTCGGCGTAGGCTTGCATTTGGCTGTGGATGCTGGTGTAAATTCGCAGCCCGGATCGATACAGGTGAATGTCCTCTCCCGTTCCATGTCGATATTGCTCACACCAGCGATTCATTTCCAAGCGCAAATGCTCTCGAAAGTGAGGCGCCAAGCCGTCGTGATGGGTTTGGCGGCGGTAGTTGACTTGAAGCGGCAACTGCTGGAGCGAATCTGCGAATAGAGGAGTGATTTTTTCATATTTTTCTACCTGAGCGATGACCACGTTTCTGCGCCGCAATGCCTGCTCGGGACGCTTGGTCGGGTGATAAGCGCTCGGAGCTTTGAGCATTCCTACTAGCATCGCTGACTCCTGGGGTAATAACTTCGAGCAACTGGTCGAAAAGTAGCGCTGGGAGGCAGCTTCCAGTCCAAAAATTTCTTCACCGAAAGACACAGAGTTAAGATAGAGGCTTAATATTTCTTGCTTAGAAAAGGTAGTTTCCATTCTTCTGGCGATCGCCATTTCACGAAATTTATTGATCGCCACGCCCAGCAACAGGTAATCTTTGCGGGGATACCAGCTCTTGGCGAGTTGCTGAGACAAGGTACTGCCTCCTCCCCCGCTCTCATCTCCGAGCAAAATACTGCGAAAGCCCACGCGCAACAAGCTCCAGACGTCAATGCCCCCGTGATCGTAAAATCGGGCATCTTCGGTGCTCAGCAAGGCATCAATCAGAAAGGGTGGCACGGAGTCGAGGGACACGCTGGTGCGGCGTTCCAAGTGATAGGTGCCGAGCAACACGCTGTCAATGGTGTACACCTGCGCAGCCTCCAAGTTTTCATGCGCTAGCAACTGCCGCTTACCAGGAATCGACCCAAAGACGCCAATGAGCGTCAGCAGATAAAATAAAACGGGAATGAAGCCCAAGAACCAGACGGAACCGATGATGACACCCAGTACAGGGTGCGCTCTTGCGTATCGCCTCCAACGCAAGAGCGTGGGAAAAATCTGTTCTGCAATGTTCGAAATCAGCCTCATTCTCCTGGCAAGTTACGCATCAGCCCAGTTCATCCAACCCCGATATCCCTTATGAAATGACGAATGTTGATCAGGAAATCTTCCCATCGCCCAGCAAAGGTCGCACTTTGTTGCAGCATTCACCCCATTACTTTTTTCCCAGATGCAGTGTCCCACAACATTCTGGATATCGTGAAATTGGTAAATCTGCTCAACCTTGAAAGCTTGAAAGTACTGGCTATTGATGCTACATTATCTCTAGGTGTTCCTACGCTTTGCAACACTGGAAGGCTACATTACAAGCCAAAATCATGAAGGACGCCCGACAATTTTAGCCATAATTTCCATCGACTGGATGTTATTCAAGTTTCCTGAACGGGAAACTCAAGAAATTGCAAGAGAGGCATTCTCAAGCATCGATGGGGTCTCTGTGATCAGGGAAATGTGATATGAACTATTTTATTTATCCAAATCACGAAAAACTCCTCACCAAAAACAGGTTTCTGGCGAGGAATGTAAGTTGAGCTACACTTTGTGTGTAGTGAATCAAGTAAAATGTTGAAGTACTTCAATCAGTTGGGTTGCCAGCATCCTGAAGGGTCATTGTGCCCAAGGAGGATCCAGACGCTACGCATAGTGTGAGAGGGCTATCTGGCGAAGCTGTAAGAATGCACCCCGTGTTGCCAGTTTCACAGTCACAACTCACCTCTTGCAAAAGGTGGGC
>DAITMB010000230.1:0-3935 GCA_036835375.1 Bacteroidota bacterium | reverse complement strand
ATCTCCACTCGCTTGTCCTTGTTCAGGATTCCGGCTTCTCACATCTTGGGGTAGTTCAGAATAGACAAGAGCTGGGTTTCGAGATGGCCAAAACCACTCGTAGCGCCGCTACATTTCTTCAATGCGAAAGCTGGAAGGGACTGAATGGCACAGGATTGCCAGCTGCGTCGAGCATTCCCGCTTGTAGGTACTGGGACCCTGAAGCGTCAAAATATTCCACGCGCAGCCGATGTTTGCCCTTGGCCAAAATGATCTTGCCCTCTTTTTGGATCGCACTGTGGTTGCCGTCGTGATCCACGATCAGCTCGCCATCCAGGAAGAGTCGGGAACCGTCGTCAGAATTCAGGAAAAAGGTGTAGCCCCCCGTTTCTGCGATATCGATAAATCCTTCCAAAATCGCAGCAAAGTAGTTGTCGCGATGTTCCAATTCCGAGAGATTTACCAAGCGAGAAACCCCCGATTTGAGTGGCTGCAACTGCGAAAAGTCTGGCAACTGTTGGCTCCAATCTCCTTCGAAGTAGGAAAACCGAAGACCAGGCTGCGTCTTCCCCGTCTTCACAGCAGGCAAGGGCTCCATTTTCCGGAGCTTGATCACCTGGAGCCGACTGGCCCGGCCATCGGCAGTGTAAGCGCGGGTTTTGACTTCCGTCGTCCGGTCGATCGTCAATGGTTCTGCGTATAGGAGGCTGCTCCGGGTCGGATCGCTGCCATCAAGCGTGTAGCGAATTTCGAGGTCTTCGAAGGCAGCCTCCATCGACACCTTGGTGTTATCTTGAAAAATCGTATTCGCTACCTTCACATGCGCGGCTGGCGGCTGCATTACCTGTGTGGTCGAGAGACCCATTCCCTGTTTTTGCATTTGAAACGCATCCAACATTCGGCCCTCATGGTCAATCGCTTTGAACACCAAGTGCTCTCCAAAAATGGAGAACGTGCAGTAGTGATGCACCGATTGGAGCTCTAGCGTAAACCAGTTGCGCGACGGAGTAAAATCCTCCAAGCTGCCGCCAGCGCCTCCCGAATTGATGTACACCACACCCTCTTTCATGTTGATGCGCTCTTCCTTGATCGGCCAACTGCGCTCGTAGAGATGGGTATGACCGAATAAGCAGAAGTCCACCCCATATTGCTCGTAAAGCGGCACGAGATTGCGAGCATCTGTCCCTAGGGTAGAAAGTCCCTGAAAAGAATCGCCGTGGTCGTCGCTGTCCGAAGAATATGGGGGGTGATGGTGCACGACCATTTTCCAAGTAGCTGTAGAGCGAGCGAGCGCCCAGTCGAGCCACTCATATTGCTCCGACCCTTCCTGCACGTCTCGGTTGGTATCGAGCATGAAAAACTGGGTGTTGCCGTACGTGAAGGTGTAGTAATACTCCGGCGGCGGCGCTACCGTGTATTGGTAGTAAAATGGAGCGTCCTGCTCATGGTTGCCAAGCACGTGATAGACCGGAATCCGACTCATAAGCACATGCCCATTGGGAAAGAAGTCCTCGATCCAATCACTTTTTTTGAAGCCCTGGTCCACCAAATCTCCGGCGTGAATCACAAAATTAGGACGGTCCTGCCACACCCGCTCAGCGATCTTGCCCCAAGCCCAGGGCGTGCGGCTGTTTCGTTGGCTGTCGCCTACTAAGGCAAACAAGTAAGCACTGCTGTCCTTGACAGATGTTTTGAATGAATAGAGTGCTGAACGTATCGTGTCGCCTTGTGCTGTCACGGAGCTCACTTGGTAAAAATAATTCGTCTCCGCTTTCAACCCATCAAGCAGCACCTCATGCATCTGCCGCATTGCCGGCAAGCTGACCCTGCGATCCAGAACCGCCCGCGACACATTGGCTCGCGCCTCTCCAAACACCACGACAGAACTCGCCTCTTCCTTGGTCTCCCAAAGGACCACCATGGAGGTCTGCGTCGAAAATTGCAAATAAGGCTTCACCAAAAAGCCTTCTTCGCCTACCTCTTGTGCTTGAATCGACAGCGTCGAACCAAGACAGCACATCCATAGCAGCCAGCTGTATTTCATTGGATCAAAAACGTAAGTGAGGGACTCTATTTCAGCACAAATCAAGTACCCCTATCTTACAGCAATGTTGGCGCTATCTTAGCCTAATAAAGTCTTAGGCCAAGAGAAGTTAAGAAATGTCGCGAAAAAGCGCCCACTACTCCACGATTAGCCGTGTAGAATTCTTCGCAACCTTGATGGTCACCGCAGAAGCAATCCCGCGGTTTCGTTCGCGCAGCGTCTGAAGGAATTTCCACCTGGCAATGGCTTCATCTGGCGTCAAGGTCAACATCAGGTAGCCGTGATCGCGCATATTGGCATACTTGAGGTGGGGATTGATGGGCGAATTCACAATCTTTTGCTCATGCGCCAGGACCTGATCTGTGGGAAATCGCTCATTTGAATTCCCTGAATTGATGCTTGTCGTACCAAATTCTACCGCAAAGGCTCCTTCGCCTGTGAGCGGATTGTATCGCTCAAACGGGTCGTTGGTCGCCTCGAACGCCCACGCCGTGTGGGTGTCTCCCGTCACAAAAACTACATTCTGAATTTCCTGCTCGCGGATCGTCTGCGCAATCTTTTCCTGCTCCAATGGATACCCATCCCAAGAGTCAAGGTTGATGTTGAAGCTGGGATGTCCCCAGTTGAGATAGGAATAGATGACTTGGTTGCCGATGAGCTTCCACTGAGCCTCAGAGCTTTGCAAGGAAGACAGAAACCAATCGAGTTGTTCCTGGCCCAGCATGCTGCGATCCTCCTGAGCCATCAAAGGATCATTTACGCTGTCTGCTGGCTGGGTTCGTCCCTCGAGTCGCTCGTCCAGCATGATGAGGTCCGCCAGATTACCAAAAGAAAAGGAGCGATACAGCGGCCCATTTTCTCTCACGGGCAACCATTCGTAGTAAGCTTTCACGGCAGCCGCCTTGCGATCCTTGTAGCTTCCTTCGTCTTCTTGATGGTTTTCTGCCCCATCCAGATATGCGTTATTGGCAATTTCATGGTCATCCCACACAGTGATAAATGGGTGCCGGGCGTGAGCAGCGATCAAGTCTGGGTCAAGGCGATACTGGGCGTAGCGATCGCGGTAATCCCGCAGGGTAATGATTTCGTGTGCTGGAATATGGACCCTGCCAATGGTCGTGTCTCCATAGGTGCCTGGGCCATACTCATAGATGTAGTCGCCCAAGTGGATCACAGCGCTGAGTCCTTCTTCCTCAGCAATGGCGCCGTAGCCGTTGAAATATCCGAATTCGTAATTGCTACAGCTCACGATGGCGAACACCAGTTCATCAGCGGACGTGGTTGCAGTGCGAGTGCGACCTGTCTGACTTGTCCCATCCAGCGCATGAAAACGGTAATAATAGTCCGTGCCGGGGCTCAATTTTTCTACCACAACCTTCACCGTGTAATCGCGCAGGGTGTCTGTCTGGGTCTTCCCTTTCGCCACAATCTTTTGAAATTCAGCATCTTCTGCCATTTCCCAATTGACTGAGATCTTAGGCAACTGCGTTTCAGGTGTGACACGGGTCCAAAGCAACACACTGCTGGGCAGTGGCTCCCCACTTGCCACCCCATGATAAAAGGGCGCCATCTGTGGATCGCGAAGTTGTGCGGTGTTCTCCTCCAGCGGCGGATATTGTTGTGCACAAGATGCTATCAAAAGTACGATAAACAGAATAGATAGATATTTCATTGAAATGAAAAGTAAATCATGAAGCAGCCAAAGAATCTTGGAGATGCAAGGGTTTATTTCCCAGGACTGTAAATTAGTTGCTCCAATAAAAAAAGCTGCGATGCCCACGTAAAATTTCTGTAAAATTTTGAAAAGGGTAGTTTCTTCTGGGTGCTGGGAGATCCGCGACGCCCTGATGGTCTTCTTCAAGGCTGATTTCGACGCCGAGAGACCGATAATGAAAAACTTACGCCCCCGATT
>DAITMB010000229.1:2078-3940 GCA_036835375.1 Bacteroidota bacterium | reverse complement strand
CTTTTTCCAATAATCAGAAATATCAAAAAGCTTGGAGAAAAATCTTTACTACTCATACGCTCCGTGGCTCACCACAACGAAATATTACCGCCACTTCCCTTTTCACCGCTATGACGCGAAGAAGGCGCAAAGTCAGCTAAGCTTATGTTGTTCTACAGGGCTTTGGCGCAGTGCTGCATTTTTTTTGAGTTTGCCTCCGGCGAAAGATTGCTACAGATGTCGTCTGCCCGCCATTTTTTCACAAGCTAAAGCGATAGGATCAAAGCTCCCCTATCCTTTGCGTCCATTTTTCGTAGCGATACGATTTTTTCCGTGTTTTTTCATCGCCAGACATGACCACCAACATGGTTGGAACTGCCCCCTCATAAGCGGGGAATAATGCCAGAAATGCTTTCTTTTCCTCGGGTGCTATCCAGACATGACGCCAAGTGGTTTGCGTCTTATCCAGAATGCCGAGCCAATCGTCGCGTTCACGGTCAATGGAGACCATCGTCCAGCGAATGGGAAGATGCTCATGCTGTTTTTTCAATTCCCTCAGCGACGGAATTCTGGCCATACAGGGCCCACACCACGAAGCATAGATGTAGATCACCTCAACACTGTCTTGCCTTTCGGAGAAGCTTCCTAGCCATGCAGACGTACCGTAGATCACATCGTCGCCATATTGTTCGATGGGAAGCTCTTGCGCAAAGGCCCCATTTACCCAACAAAGGCAGGCCATGAGGAAAATTAGGTTACTCTTCATCATCCAAAACATATATGGTCAAGTTACCAGGTCTTTCATACTCATACTTCAGCTGTGCCAGGATCAGGCCGTCGCTGAAGCCGTAGGGTCGAAACTCCTTGGGAACGAGCCAAGCTTTTATGGTGTGCGTGGGAATATGAATGCGCTGCAACACTTGCGGCTTTTCCCCAATTGACCTCAATGACCCAACGGTCTGTTCGTCTCCCTGAAAGAGGCTATTTCCCGATCCCAAGTAGCAAAGCCTGTACAAGTAGTCGCCCACCACCCACGTGTTGGCATAGTAATTTTGCACTTCGAAAAGTCGGTTAAATTCATTTCTGAACTCCTCAATATCTTTTCGTCGTGCAATTACTACTGCCGAAATGTTTTGTGGTTTTTCTTCTACCTGTGCAGCAATGCTATCCACACGGTTGCCCGCATAATCGTAAGCCCAGATGGTATCAAGCGCTGCAAAGCTGACCCAAATGAGCTTGCGTTGGTAATCAACATCAAAGAAGAAATCGCTGAAATAGTTGTACTGCCCATCTTTGAAAAAAGAGGGATAATGAATCATGGAAGTCAGTTCCTCCACCAGGATCAACCCTTCGCGGCTTGAGTAAGACGTGACAGCCCATTTGCTGATCAGGGGTTGAGACGCAAATTGAGTTCCTTTGAAATGCCGATCAAAAGGACGGCCAATAAAACCGCTTTCTTCATTAGGATTAGCTAAAAAAGCGAGCTGATCAGTTTCATCCCAGTACACCCGCTCGTTAGGGATGGGTATTATGTTGTCTCCCACTCCTCTGGCATGTCTGAATTTCATTTGATTGCTAAAGCGGCCTGTGGGATCTACATCATACAAATAACGCTGCAAATAGGCCAGACCTTCTTTCTCTCGGTTCACACTCCGCCAATATGGAGCCGATAGACTTACCCATCTATTTAGCCTACGATCCACGTCAATTGGGAAGGAGGTAATACTGTCAATTGAAGATCTAGTATGATGAAATAAATAGACACGACCTTGAAGCGGATGTTTGAAGTAGCTTCCTATGCTAGCATGATAGAGATCGATCTCAAGAGGCAGGTAATCTTTGCTGAAATTGGTCTCAATGGAATCAACCACTTGCAGGGAAGG
>DAITMB010000229.1:0-1978 GCA_036835375.1 Bacteroidota bacterium | reverse complement strand
TTTTCACCACCATGGCGCGAAGGCAAATATCGGATTCTCTGTAGGGCAAAAGCAGGCGATCTAGAACTGCAATCGTCATTGCGCTTTGTGTAACTGATCGTTTCTGCCTTTGAATCACACGAAAAATCTTGCCATCTCTTTGCCGGTTTGCCTATCTCCCCAAAAATAACAAAAGCCCGGCAAGTCGCTCTATCATCCCCGTAATGCCATGTGAGGTTCAAAAAAACTTTGCCACATAATTCGAATAAATACCAGCTAGCTTAATATGGCTGGCTTACCACTATTTGAGAGAGGAATCATGTTGATAGAAAATCAGGAGAGTTGATACGAGAAGAACCCCTTTCATGCTGGTTAGCACTGTGCTTTCATGGCTTTCTGTACTTACCCCGCTCGCTGCGTGCCATACGCAGTCCTCAGGTTAGGTATGCTGCTTGTGTTTTTCAACATACGGTTAGGAGACCCTAAAGGGAAGCACCCCACGGAATTATCAAAATGGATTCTTACGATAGCTCATTGTATTCATTGTAAATAAATCACTGATTAGATCCAAGTTTGTTGTTGATAAGTCGCTTAGGTAACAACTTCCGTAGTTATCTTGAGAATAAATGCCCCCTTGGTAAAATACATACCAATTACCCAATACAACATATCCGTTTGCCAGGTTTTGTTCATCAGGGTGAATAAATTTTTCATTGTTAATCTTTCCCCCTTGGATACATTTTCGTGGACGCTGAACAATACGCTGGGTTTTTCGAAACAGGTTTTCTACTACCACACAATCTTGAAAATCGGACGCCCAATTTTCTGACAATTCCCTTTTGTCAACTACCTTATACAAGGTCAACGGATTTATAAAAGTAAAAACCTTGGTCTCCGTTTCCAGAGCAAAGTAGTTTGAATGCAAAAAAAGCCTTGTATTCCCCGGGTAATGAGTTAAAAACAAATAAAGCGCCTTATCAGCAGATCTAAAGTATGCATCTCGACCATCTAAAGGCGCTTCCCTTAAAAAGGACTTCTCAAATGAAGGGTCGCCTTCGAAACGATCTCCGTGCTCCTCAAACAGAATCGCATTTTTAATGGCTGCCCTACCAAGCCTAGGAAGCAATGATACTATTTCGTCGATGGAACCCCCACCTTGCAACCATTCCAAAATTAATGCAAGTGATATATGGGTTCGGCCAAAAAGTACAATGTCCTCGTCAATGACTGGATCAAGGTAAAAATGATACGGGCTATAGTTCATAGAGGAATTAGGTAAACGGCATAGTTGCATTACCTCATGCGAGGCTTGAGTCGTCATGAAAGTACTACAGATTTGGCCTAGCTGTCAACTTTTTTAGGACGATACCCACAATCCGAGCCTGCTTTTTTCAATGGGCTAGCTGCCTTGGTTTTGTGCGCAGCTGCCGATGCCTTTCTCCCAATGGCCTGAAAAAACCGCAAACTCAGCGGCAACATTTCCCCGTTTACGAACAAGAAACGAGGAATCTAGCATTTTTGCCCATATATTTTCTCGCTAAAGCCTTTCCACTTTTCCTGTCTTACTTGATTCCTGCTATGAAAAAAACACTTCTTTTTCTTGCGGCCGTCCTGTCGTTTACCCTCTCTGCTTTGGCCCAAATGCCCCCAAACGAAGTCCACCAGATCGGCGACACCCGCGTGGAAGTGCGCTACTGGAGCGGGACGCAAAAACCGATTTCCGCAACCCTGATTCAGGGCAAGCGCAGCTACCAAGTCAAGAAAGCTGGCGGCCTGGGCGGCACCCAAGTCCGGGGAGATCTGGTGTTTCCCAAGCGTAAAAACCCGCTCTACGGCAAGCTGACCTATTCAGGCAGCCTGCAGACTAAATCGAATGTGTCCGACAAGCCTGTAGGCTTGCGTGCCGATGGGATTTTGCTGGTGCCCAACGAGGGCCTGGTGGGCTACACCCTCACCCACACCGCTAAAGACTCGCTGCTGGGCGACACACAGTATGGCT
>DAITMB010000228.1:0-4083 GCA_036835375.1 Bacteroidota bacterium | reverse complement strand
CATCTACGATCATGACTTTGCCGTCTTGAACGATGTATTCGACGTCGATTTCGAAGAGCGTGTAGGCTTTGAGCAATTGCTGGATGGCGTGCAGGCGTTCTGATCTCTCGGCGTAATCGCGGGCAATGGCGTCGCGCTTTTCCGTTTTTTCTTCGTCACTGAGGTTGGGATTCCCCTGAATTTCGGAGAAGGACAAGGCGATGTCCGGCAGCACGAAGAGGTCCGGGTCTTCACCAGCAGTGGCAATTTCCTCGCGGCCCCTGTCTGTCATCTCGATGGTATTGTTTTTTTCATCGATGGTGAAGTACAGTGGTTCGTCGGCCTCGGGCATCTTCTTGGAGTTGTCCTGCATGTAGAAGGCCTCGGTCTTGTTGAGCTGTGCCCTCACGCCTGTCTCGGAAAGAAACTTGATGAGCGCACTGTTTTTGGGCAGACCGCGATACGCGCGAAAGAGGGGCAACCCTCCTTCTTTCTCTTGATTCTCGGCCAGGAGTTTTTTGGCTTCGCTGAGGTATTGGTTGATGAGTTGGCGCTGCTTTTTGACCAATCGTTCAATTCTCGGCTTGAGGTCAGCATATTCCTGCTTGTCACCGCGTGGCACTGGTCCAGAGATGATCAAAGGCGTGCGCGCCTCATCCACAAGCACAGAGTCCACTTCATCAATGATGGCGTAGTAGTGCTGGCGCTGGACGAGGTACTCCGGGTGGGTGGTCATGTTGTCCCGGAGGTAGTCGAAGCCAAACTCGTTGTTGGTGCCGTAGGTGATGTGAGCGCGGTAGGCTTCGCGGCGTTCGTCAGAGTTGGGTTCGTGCAAGTCGATACAATCGACGGACAGGCCGTGAAATTCAAACAGCGGAGCATTCCACTGGGCATCGCGTTTGGCGAGGTAGTTATTGACCGTCACCACGTGGACGCCCATGCCTGTGAGCGCATTGAGGTACACGGGCAGGGTAGCGACCAGGGTTTTTCCTTCCCCGGTGGCCATCTCTGCGATTTTGCCTTGGTGAAGGACAATCCCCCCGATCAACTGCACATCGTAGTGGACCATGTTCCACTCGATTTCGACCTCGGCAGCTTTCCAGGTATGTGCCCAAATGGCCTTGTCCTGCCGGATGGTCACATGCTGATGCTTGGCAGCCATCTTGCGATCCCAGTCTGTGGCCGTCACGACCAATTGGTGGTTTTCGCTGAGGCGGCGAGCCGTTTCTTTGACCACGGCAAAGGCTTCCGGCATGATCTCCACCATGGCTGCGTCCAACTGGGTGAATCGAAGCTTGGTCAGCTCATCGATGCGGTCGTAGAGCGTCTCTTTGTGGTTGACGTCATCGGAGTCGATGGCTTCTTGCTGGAGCTGCGCCAATTCCTCCGATACTTCAGAGGTATATTCTGCCAGATAGGCCTGAAATCCAGCCGTTTTTTCCCGAAGCTCGTCGTCGGAGAGAGCCTGAAGCTCCTCAAAAGCATCGTGAACTTGGGGGATAAAAGGCTGTAGGATCTGAATGTCTTTTTCCTTTTTGGGAGGGAATAGCTTCCGAAGAAGATTTTTCATGAGGATGGTCGATTGAGACAGTAAAATGGCAATGGAGTCGTAAACAATGGATGGCAGCGTGCTGAAGGTTGAAGGGGATCGGTCAATCTTTAGTTCGTGTCAAAGGTTGTCAATGTGGCGTCTTGCAGGCGCTTTTTTTCGTGAGTAGGCGATAAGCGTGAGGTAAATGAGAGAAAGAACACAGGATGTCTCGCTACATCGCCTCGGAAAATTTGAATTTCTCTTTCACCACGAAGTCAGCTACCAGAGATTGTACCTCATCCCTGTGCAGCTTTCCTCGCCCGGAATGTTCCCAAAAACTGTAGCAGTTCTTGGTGAAACAGCCCATTAGAAGCCAGCAATTCACGCCCGTAAATATAGTCATTCCCTCCCTGAAAATCTGTGACATTCCCGCCAGCTTCTTGAACCAGCAGGCTTCCGGCAGCAACATCCCAGGGTTTGAGGTTGAATTCGAAGAAGGCATCCAAACGACCGGCAGCGACATAGGCCAGGTCAAGCGCCGCGCTACCAAATCTCCGCAAACCGTGGGTGGCATCCATGACTTCCGCCAACAGTTGTATCCATTCCCTTCTCCAGCCCATGTCGGAGTAGGGAAATCCTGTCGCGACTAAGGCTGTCTGGATTGCTCCTCGGGTACTGCTTCGCAAGGGTCGATCTTCTTCCCAGGCTCCCTTTCCTTTTTGGCAGCGATACATGCAATCGCCTACAGGCTGGAGGATATAGCCCGCTTGCATGACATTCTCCTGAGCCAAGCCTACCGAAATGCAAAAGTGAGGCACGCCATGCGTAAAATTGGAAGTGCCATCGATTGGGTCGATGATCCAGTTCCAGCCGTTTTGCGAGGGTCTGGAAGCTGCTTCCTCCGTGACAAAGCCAGCGCCCGGCAGCAAAGAAGAAAGGCCTTCTACTAAGAGCTCTTCGGTGCGAACATCGACATAGGTAAAGGGGTCGTTCTCGGCCTTGTACTGCACGTCGTCGTCCTGAAAGTGCTCAAATTCCTGCCGGGCGAATACACCCGCTTGACGAATGATGGACTGGATCTCGGCGTCGATGTCTTCAAGGGAGGGGGTGCTTGGCATAAAGGTCATTCACTTGGGAACCTGAAAGAAAAAAAATGGAGGGTCGGGCGCAAGAACGAAAAGCCTTCTGACAACCCATGAAAACAGGACGAGTGTGATCGAGCATTCAGCAGCAAGTTCCCGCAAAGGTTGAGCGATTTCCGTTCCATCACGTTAGGGATCCGCCAAAGTCGCAGATGGAGCGGCAATTTGTGACATTGTGGCATGGAAGGCAAGAAAATGACTTCTCACATGTAGCATTATTTTCCACCAATGAGGAGCACAATTTCACCTTTGACCTTCTCTTGTGCTTCGAACACAGCCAAAAGCTCCGAGAGGGTGCCCCGGTGAAATGTTTCGAATAATTTGCTCACTTCGCGCACCACACAAGCAGGGCGATCTCCACCGACTGCTTCGATGAACTGGCTGAGGGTCTTGACGAGCCGATGCGGCGACTCATAGAAGATCATGGTGCGTGGTTCTTCGACCAAGGACATGACGCGGGTGTGCCTCCCTTTTTTTTGAGGCAAAAATCCCTCGAACACAAATCGGTCGCAGGGCAGGCCGCTACCGACCAGGGCGGGCACGAATGCGGTAGGTCCGGGCAGCACAGTGAGGGGAATGTCTTTGGCTACCGCTTCCCGGACCATCAAAAATCCCGGGTCGCTGATGCCTGGGGTGCCTGCATCACTCAAAAGAGCCAGGTGGAGGTCTTCGCGTATCACGCGGTCTAGTAAAAGACTCACTTTGTGGTGCTCGTTGTGCTGATGCAGCGCAGTCTGGGGCGTCTCCACCCCATAGTGCTTGAGCAATACGCCGGAGGTGCGGGTGTCCTCTGCGGCGATGAGGTCCGCTTCCTTGAGAAGGCGCAGGGCCCGGAGGGTCATGTCCTCGAGGTTGCCGATCGGCGTGGGAATGAGAGAAATTTGTGGCACGTGGCAAAACTTGGTCGCACGAAGATAGGTAGGGGAGAGGACATTTGCCATCAGCCCCTTCTCCGGTCGAATCAGGAGTAGGGGCTGCGGTGGGAATCCCTACCTCCTGATGCGCGAAATCGCTGCGAATAAGGGGAGTATTCGATTAGCTGCGTCAAGAGCTGGGCCGAGAGCCCGGTCAAATTTGAAGATGGCAATTGATCCGCCCGCTCTCCAAATTTTGATTTTCATTTGCTTGATCGGCAAGCCCTCATTGTGGATGGGTTTGCCCATTTTTTTGAGATTTTCAGCTAGACCCGCCAGACCCATTTCCTTGAAGAGCTGTCGCTGGTAAAAGGCTTCTTTAGACTTGGTGAGTGTATGCATCTAACGGTGGTAGCCCTCCGTGGTATTGGGTGTATAGATGATTTTGCGGAATTCTGTAATGTAGTCGAAAAACACCGAATGTATCTTCCACTTTTGCCGCTTACTATCAGTTCTACCTTGCACCAAGCCTCCATCCTACCAAACCATCGATCATTTTCAGTTCGTCAAATGCCTG
>DAITMB010000227.1:0-4248 GCA_036835375.1 Bacteroidota bacterium | reverse complement strand
TTCACAGACATCGGGGCAGAGTGGCGAATGCCGCTAGCGGCTCCCTTTGATTGGGGTCAGCAAGAGCTGATTGTGGGAGCCTATGGCCCTGTGGCCCTACGGCGGCGCCCCTTCATGGGAGGTGGAGTCCATGCGCGGATCGGCAATTCCTTGGTCGATGGGCAGCGAACGACGCGTGTGACCCTGGCCACCACCATGTTGCCAAGCTACACCTATCTGGCCTCCATCAACGACAGACCTTACGCCACGGCAGGCTTGCGGCTCACCTACCTCTTGGTGATTCTGGAAAAAGGTGCTCAAGCAGAAGCGCTCCAATGGTTGCCTGCCTTTGGCACCGAGCTCGGCGGCCATTTGGACCTGCACATACAGCGAACTTTGGGACTCGCTACGAATGGATTCGCGAGTCGGTACTGGGCGCTGGGGAGCACCGAGCTGCCAGCAGCCGAGCAGAAATGGGCCATCAAAGGGGACCTGTATTTCGGCAGCACCTATCGCCTAAGGCGCTAAGGCTGGGATCTCTTTTGACCATTGGCTGTACAAAAATTGACTCATCGCTTTGCGTTCTACACGCAGTTATTCGGCATCTTTCAGCATCCGATTGTTTGCGTTGTTGCAATAGCAACATACGCAAACACTTTTGTTCTGCACAAGGCATCTTGGTAAATCAACAACGGCGGCGGGGATGGTTGAGTCAGCATGGATCGGAATCTCCCATTGCCCTTTCGTATTTCTCTATGACCGACAGACGTAGCTTTCCGCTGAATTTAACCGTCTTCATTTGTTTGTCTTCCCTTACGCGTTTGGCTTTTTCTAATTCTGGCCTACCTATAAGTGGTGGCGGTTAGGGGGAAGATCAGAACTTCCACCCGTTCGCTTGCTTTTCGGATTGCTGCACTGAAAAACATCAAAGCGCCATATCAGGAGGCCCACAGCAGAAAAATAATTTTTCTCATCTCAAGTAGTTCATTTACTGTTTTAACTACTTTAAGTCATTAATTATTCGAGCATCCACCCAATAAATATCCTGATTGCTGGTATAGAAAAAATACTTTCCATCTCTGGTAACAAAGGGGCATAGTTCATGCCCGGTAGTATTGATTGTATCCCCCATGTTTTTTGCTTTTGTCCATGAACCATCCGGTTTTTTGAAACTTATATAGAGATCACCCCTTCCATATCCGTCAGCCCTGTCACCACAAAATATGAGGTAAGATTCATCACTTGCTACAAATACATCAGCTTCATAGTCCTTAGTATTGATGGAATCACCCAAAGGTATCGGACGTTGATATACCCCGAGCGCCAAAATAGATGAGAAGATATTAAAGTTGCCCCTCGACTCATCGCTGATTTTCCTATTCGATGAAAAATACATTGTTCCGTTTTCGGAAAAAGCGACATAGTATTCATGTTTATCCGAATTGATCTCAACACCTGCGTTGACAGGTGCTGACCAGCTATCTCCTGTTCGTTCAATGTACCAGATATCATAGTCATTCTTTTTTTCTGAGTAATCGAATGGCTGGTCGGATATGAAGTATAACTTACTTTCATCAGGAGACAACATCGGGTCATTGTAGCTAAATTCTTCATCGGAAATTAAGGTCATCGGTTTTGTCCACTGACCCTTGTCTAGTCTCATGAACCTGATCTCGGCTTTGCCGGCAATGTCAACCGCATAGTAGAATTCCTTTCCATCAACCGAAAATATTGATCCAAATTCACTTTGATCAGGCATTGAAACAAGGTCAGGTGCAAATTTTTCTGGGGTCATACCCGGTCTGCTCAGACCTAGATACTTTAGGGATTCGTCCGCTTGAGTCTGCCCACATGCGATGCTTGGAAATATAATCACGAAAATTAATACTGCTGATTTCATATTGTTGGCTTAGTAACGCGAGAAAAATAACTTCCCGGATTCGGTTAGGGATTCCGTTCCAGATCAAGGAAAAAAATCCGAGCCTAGCGAGCTAGGTGAGGGTTTTTTGACGCCGAGATGGGGCGGAAGACCAAGCGAAGACGACCAACTTATTTTTTGAGCGTTACTTACTCAATCCCGTGCCTTCTACAGGTGTCAAATTCACCTTCATTAGAATGATTTACATTTAAATGTTCACATTCGGTTTATATTGTGCAAACCGAGTCACAATCTTTTTTTCCAATTTGATTGTCTAAGGATGCGCGGGCGGGAAAAAATAGCCCTTTTGCTTGACTCAAATTCGCGGTGGAAAGTGTGGAAAGCAAATGCGCCGACGTGGGCAGCCAATCTGCGACTTGGTTCATGACGTCTTCGGGCTTTACGTTCGGGCGGACCTCGTGGCACAAAACTGTCTGCCAGCACTAACCTTGACGAAGCACACCACGAAGTAGCACCGCAGGTAAAGCTCCGAATTTGCACAGCTGGTCCCGCCTTAGCAGGATCACTCCGCCTGACACAAACGGCGAAGCCCTCAACGAAGGTAACCCCGTGTTGGCAGCAGTTTTTACCATCTACTTACCACTTTAACCTCCGTTTTGGGATTTTTATCACCACGTGGGTCTATTGCGATATTTTCTTTAACTACCACTTTGATTGGAGTACCCGATTCCTTTAAGCATAAATCTATATTATTGTCATTATCCGACAAATCAGCTAATTTAAATGGTACTACAGTCAATGTATCTTTGCCCTGAAGTAGGATTACCTCGAAAGCATGTAGTTCATTGTCACCAAGTTCTTGACCATTAATTGCTCTTACGCCACCTGACCAAACTACTTTTACAACTTGTTTTGTCTTTTCTTTGGGGCAATCGCAACCAGCACCTTTTTCAACATAGGGGTAATCTTCATCAAACGTAAAATATTCAGCATAACTTAAAATCGGTCCTTCTTCTAATGGTATAACGTCGGCCGTTTGTCCTTTGAAATTAGTTCCAGTCCTACTCATTAAGTCGCCAACAATTTTAACCGAAATTGGCGGATTGTCAGGATGATTGCCATATTCTCCAATAAGTAATGCTGTTCTGAGTTCAAATTCTTCACCAGCGGGTTGCAATGTTACGGCTTCCACGATATATTTAGTTCCATTCTTGGTAGTAACTTCAAAGTCGGAGGCATCTAAAGTGGTTGGATTTATTTCTAAAGAAAAAACAATAGGCATTCCATCTTTGCCAGGTGCATTTTTATATAAAGTCCTGGCGCTTGGCGGTAAATCATTATCCAATCCGAAAAAAGCCGTTAAGATTTTGGCTTCCCTCTGTTTATCTATTTCAGGAATCCGTGCTGATAATTTATCTTCACGGCGAACCATACTACAACTTCCACTCGTAAAAATTAAAATCAGAACCATTAGTTGGTTGAATAATAAATTTTTTTTCATTTCTCTGCCGTTTTAAAATTACCCATTTGTTTAGGAATCTGCGACTAAAGGGTTGGTATCGGCAGTACAGCCGCCGTCCCGCGCAGCGGGATGGCGGCTGTACATTGTTAGTGTCTTTTCATTTCACGGCTACTCATTGACAATAGTGGGTCCGTCCGGCAATTTTCCTTCAAGAAGCTCATTCACCTTGGGCATCAGAGGCCGTAAGTCGTCAAACGTGATGAACCTTGCATTCAGTACAATAACGGGAATCGGATAGGTCTGAAAATTTTGTTGATGTTGCAGGTTCTTATCCGCAGTGACCAAGGCTTGGAAACTCTCTTCAAGCATCACAGCAAGCAACTCTCCATTTGCTTTTCCATTCCACCCCATTTCTGCCGCTGTGGATACGTCATGCTTAGGCAATTCTCGTTTGAGTTTCCTCGGCAGGTTCTCATCCAGCAGCAGCTTCATAGAATTGAGGGAATTTTTGAGATGAGAGTACCTTCCCGGCCAATTCAAGGACAGCAATTGCTTGGTCCTTGGAAACGGTAGGGAAATCATCCAAAAAGTCTGCTAATGAAATGCCTCGCTCCAGGTGATCAAAAAGCGTTTCTACAGGAACCCGTGTTCCAACAAAAACAGGCGTTCCACTCAACGTGCCCGGATCACTGCTAATGACTTCTTCTGGTCGCATAGTTTTTGTTTCAATATACGATTTTCATGAGGCTTTGGCTACTCCATCCGCACCTGCTGCCCCCACATGCCGTGGTCGGTCTGCACCTTGACGATGGCGAGGCCGCGATGGCTGCTGTGCACCTGCCACTCATCCGGGAGCAGTTGCCCGATCTCCTCACGCCTCCGCCACCAGAACCCCGGCAGACTCAGCCGCATCTGCCCGGCATCTGCC
>DAITMB010000226.1:0-4399 GCA_036835375.1 Bacteroidota bacterium | reverse complement strand
GATGAGTTCAAACCGTTTAAGGCATTGTCAAAAGTAATTGGAATCATGGCCCTATGTGGCTGCTTCCTTGTCGCTTGCCAAAACGAGGTAAGTTTGGAGTCAATCGACACAAGTAGCCAAGCGACTTTGCCTTTCACACCCACTTCGCTTTCGGTAGCGATTAACTATCCTATCGACCCTTCACATTCAGAGAATCCCTATGATGAGGTCGGATATCATCACAAAATGGCACAGGATTACGTTTGTTCCACTTTTGGTGAGGGTGGGCCAAATCTTTCTGAAGATGCCTTAGATTATTTTGATCAACTTGAGGGCATGGTGTTACCCTGCGGAGATAACCGGCTAGAAAATTCTCCAGGAGAAGTCATCGATGAGATCAAAACTTTGGAATATGGGATACTCATCACTTCATTTGAAGAAGATGAAAAACAGGCCCTGCTGCCCTCCACTGCAATCTGGAGGGCAAGAATTTGATTCAACCAAAGAATAAGTCGAGTGAAAGCCTTGATAATGTTTGTCGTCGCATCCCAAGTCAGGACTGCTTTGCGGCAATGGAGCAGCCCCCTCCTTTTTGTCTTGTCAAGTGGAATGGGAGCCACATTTGGTTTGAGCCTATCGCTCTTGACACGAGCAACCCCCCTGGAGGGAGGGGATGAATTAACAGCTCAACTCGGTGAAGCGTATTGGATGTGGATTCCTGCGAGTATGAGCCTGTTCGTTGGCTTTTCGTTGCTATCTAAAGGCGTTTTGATGGGCTTGCAACCACCGCCACGCCTTGTGGCTCGGCACCATCCGCTGAATTCCCATAAGCGAGCACTGCTTCACTTAGTGGTGAGCTTGAGCGGTAGCTATATCGTCAACTTTTGGGGCATGTTACTGGGTTTTTGGGTTTTCTTTCCTCGATTGATGCCGCTCCAGTACTTAGGAGTCCACGTTTTTCTTTTGGCCACGGTCGTAGCGAATCACGTCCTGAGAAATTCCTTGCTGAGAGGAGGCTTTTCGTTTGGAGTGTTTCCAGTGCTCTTGACCTTGGTACAAATGGCGATACTTTTCGGTACGTTGATTCAATACTGGGTATCTCCGCTGGTCTGGACCACAGCAAGCCTTGGCGGCTTGATCGTCAGTTACTTTTTGCTAATAAGAGATGAGCAAGAACTTGGATTTCCGCCAACATACAGTTATGCACCGCGATCCCATGACAAAGATCAAGTCACCCTTTTTTGGCTCAAGCTCAAGGCATCTATCAGAGGAAAAACAGGCGCATACTGGATTGGCGCCTATCTTTTGACCAAATTGGTTTTCTCCATCTTGTGTTTTTATCCTGAGATCCTCACAGACGAGATGCCCCCTCATTCCCCCCTCTGGTATGGTTGGGCTTTTCCTATATTCGCATTGTTGGTGAATCGGTTTGGCGTGCGAGCTGAGATAACGCTTTGGCAATTGCAACTTGAGCGCAGCAACCGCTACTGGCTGGGTCAATACACAGATGCCTATTTTTGGATCGTAACCGGGATCGACGTGTTGCTTTCACTGCCCGTGATCCTATTTGCTCAGGCCCCGATATCTCTTCCATTGGCTTACGTTCTCATTTGGATATTTTGTGTAATCCTGGGGTTGGTAAGCAGCTTTTTTTTCGCAAGAAAAGCTGTATCAGCCACTCGCTTCAATATGAGGCAAAAAAACCCTATGGGATGGCGAATTTTTGCTATTTATATTGCCGGGTTCCTGATTTTGGGGCGAGTCTTCGCAGCCCCTTTTTTTGTTCATTACATTCTCGCGGGGATGCTGGGAGTAGTTGGAACTGGAATAATCAGCTTCTTGCTGTACGATCATCGCCTGGGTCAACGATTACAAACAAGCTTGGAATCAGGAGCGGAATATGATTGAGAAGCGTTCTTTTGCAAAAACTGAAAGGGGCTTTCCCCCACTATCTGTTGTTCGGCTCTCGTTGTAATTGTATGTTAAAGCTTGATTCTATGGCTACCCTCTCACTGCGAACGATTAGCAAAACTTACGGAAAACAGCGAATCTTGGACGCTATAGACCTTCACTTGGAAAGCGGAAGTAGTCTGGCCCTAGTTGGCCCCAATGGCGCCGGAAAAACTACGCTATTGCGCCTCATGGCGGGCCAACTCTTGCCCGACGAGGGTAGTATGACTTTCGATCAAGTTTTGATGGGCCGGAAGGGTTGGCCCGAACATATTCGCAGACGAATAGGGCTTTCTTTGGGGCTAGAGACCTTACCAAATGACCTTACCCCATTTGAATTTCTGAGTTTTATTGGACAACTGTACCGTCTCCCCTCAGCCCAGTGGAGAGAACGAAGAGATAGCCTGTTGACTTATTTACTTGACCCAAAGGATCATCACAAGTTATTGTATCAACTTTCGAGTGGAAATCAAATGAAAGTTGCCGTAGCGGCAGCCTATTTACCCAACCCTGATCTCGTGTTGCTTGACGAGCCTTTCAACGGTCTTGACCTGATTGGCGCTCAACAAGTCATGGAACTGATTCGTGGGCGACAGCATCAAGCAATTACCCTCATATCTTCACACAACCTTGCAGTAATCCCAGACTTGTGTGATAAAGTAGGGATTTTGTATCGACAGAAGTGGGCTTATTTAGGGGAGACGTATGAGTTTCGAAATGAAGGCGGCAAGCAACTGTCCGAACAATTGCTCAACGTACTTCAGCCCGAAAAAACGGATCTCGGGAAACTAAGCTGGCAAAAGTAAGAAGGCAGTAGTTGTTCCTACCCCCCAGTTGGAGCAAGCCTACGAATCAGGGTACGGGTTTGATTTCGAAGAGGGTTAATCCTCGCCGCTTACCTTCAGGGCCATGTCTGATCATGGGCTTTTGTCTCGATATTCCCATTATTTCAAATAGATAAAATACCCAACCGAATTCCTTTCTTATATTTCGGTATTACCTTTTTGTTAAATCATGAGATTTTCTTGGTCGTTTTCTTTTTTTTGCAGATAATTCGTGGTTGATCAGGTTATCCTAGGCAGTCACATCGACCCCGGATGCCGAAAAGGGGGATGTAGGCAGATATGATGAGTTTGTTTCTTCACTTATCCAATTGAACATTATGTACAAGATGTATCTACCGTGCGTCCTCTTCGGCTGTTTGTTGATGGCCTGTGATAGCGATGTGAAAATAGAGGCGATGTCGGAGGGATCTCCGGATACGCCTTCCGTTATTTCTGTAGTTCCTGCGTTTACAGAAGGATCCATGCTTGGCGAATTGCGGTTGCCAGATAATTCGTCGATCGTTTTATCCGATGACGGGAGCAGTGTGACGATTGAGTTTCCGGAGGGAATCTACTTTGTAAGGGAAGATGAGGAAGGGAATCCCAGTTTGCAAAGAACCATCACCTATACCTGTACATGTTCAAGCACAGGAGCTGGCACCGTAGCGTATGTAGCTGGTGATTTTGGCTGTTTTCATGGCGGATGTACTGGAAGTTGTAACGGTGCATTTATGGATGACAGGGGACATCGCACTGATGCCTTTGTAGGTGGATTTGTGGATTTGAACCAAAATGCCACTTTTCTGAAAAGTGTAGAGGAGTCTGAGGGGCTCTTGGCTTTTGACCCGATCATATTGGCGCTACCTGAGGTAGAAGGTGGTCGTGTTTTACTCTCTTTGCATCATCTCGCAGTGCTGATGGGGGGGTACGAGGGGCCTTCTCGTGTTCTCGGGGCAAATTTTTATGGAACTTTGGTGGGGATTTCGCTTCCAGAGTCATATATAGCCACGCTGAGCGACGCGGAGCTGCTTCGTACAGTGACCTGTAATTGTGGATCGGGAAATTCTGGTTGTGCCGTAAATCAAAACGCTGGCAGTTTCGCTACCTGTGTGGGGTCAGGCTATTCATCCTGTTCTATGATAGTCGTGGATGACGGTCACGTGACACATTAACGAAACCGGATGGTATCAATATCGCCATCACGAGGACTTCAGCGATCTGGTTCAATACTCGGTAGCCCGAAATACTCGGTATCATTCTTGGTCATTGGGGCACTGAGTATCCTGCTCGCTGGCTTACTGTCAAGAGCCTACCTTACCGCAAAATATAGACACGATTCGCCCCCAATCCACCTCATTGAATAAGTCCGTATCATCCGAGATGTGGCGTAAAGACTTCTTATAATGCAGCTGAGGTGACTGGAAAAATCTGTCCAAAATCGACACAGGATTTAATTATAAGCTCAAAACAACATGAAATCGGCTATCCTCGCCAAGATGCTCCTCACAGGGGTATTCATTGGCGTGCGAAAACCGCTACATTTAACAACCCAAGTACTGTCGGGCGCATCGAAAAGCGTTGTTTGACCCAGGCAATGAACTACACTGAAATTCCAACTCTCCACTCATGAAAAATTTTATCGGTGT
>DAITMB010000225.1:0-4419 GCA_036835375.1 Bacteroidota bacterium | reverse complement strand
ACTCGTTAAACGAAAACCTCATTTGATACGAAAATCGAATGAACACGACTAGTTGAGAGTTGAGAGTTGGGGGTTGGGGGATGCTAAGCCATCGAAGCCGGGGATTTGTTGTTTCCGAAAATCGAAGTACCTTTTTGCGAAATTATTCAAAACTCTCCTCTGCGAGACCGCTGCGCTGCGAGATTTTGAGAAGCGAGATGTTGAGAAGAATGACCGAAACTCATACCCCCTAACACAGAACTCTTTACATGGAACTCACTTGGCTGGACTGGAGCATCATTGCCCTATTTTTTTTGGTATCTCTCCTCATCGGTGTGATTACTTCCCGAAAAGCAGGCGCCAGCGCTTCCGAATTTTTCCTTTCAGGTCGAAACATGCCTTGGTGGTTGCTGGGTGTCTCCATGGTGGCGACGACCTTCTCAGCCGACACCCCCAACCTTGTCACAGACATCGTCCGGAGCAATGGCGTAGCAGGAAACTGGGCCTGGTGGGCCTTTTTGCTTACAGGAATGCTCACGGTCTTTGTGTATGCAAAGCTATGGCGGCGCAGCGAGGCAGTCACTGACTTGGAATTTTATGAATTGCGATATAGCGGCAGAGAAGCGGCCTTTTTGCGCGGCTTTCGTGCGATTTACCTAGGCTTTTTCTTCAATATCATGATCATGGCGACCGTCTGCCTCGCTGCGATCAAGATCGGGAGCACCCTCCTGGGCCTGGAGCCTTGGGTCACCGTGCTGCTCGTGGGTGCCGTGACAGTCGCTTACAGTTCGCTTGGTGGCCTGCGTGGGGTTTTGATCACCGACTTCATGCAGTTTGGCCTCGCGATGGTCGGCTCGGTCTGGGCGACGATCGTGATTGTAAATCTTCCAGAGGTCCAAGGCCTGGATTCGCTCCTCTCCTACCCTGCGTTGCAGGACAAGCTCAGCGTGCTGCCTGATTTCAGCGATTGGAATGCCTTGCTGACCTTGCTCATTTTGCCAATTGCTGTTCAGTGGTGGAGCGTGTGGTATCCCGGTTCCGAGCCTGGCGGTGGTGGATACATTGCGCAAAGAATGCTCGCTGCCAAAAATGAAAATCATGCCATCGGGGCAACCCTGCTTTTCAACGCAACCCATTACGCCATTCGGCCTTGGCCCTGGATCCTGATCGCTTTGGCATCAATGGTGATATTTCCGATGAAAATGGAGCAGGGCAAGACAGGCCAGGTGATGGTGCGCGAAGATGCGCGGGAACTGCTGAGCAGAGTGGAGCCAGCGGATTTCGCCTTCCTCCAAACGAGCCTGAGCCAATGGAGCAGCCAGGCGGAGACAGCCGGAGATATGATCAAAGTTGCAGAATACCAGCGCCTCGCACAGCTTGTGGCCGCCCATCAGGATCACCCGGAGATCCAGTCGCTGGCTTACCTACAATCTCAAAGTCGCTCCAAAGAAGCTCCGGCGGGCAAAGATCCCTTGAAAAACGAAGAGCTTGTGTATCTCCACCTCGCCAATCCTACCCTGCCGCTCTCCAAGCTGGGCCACGACCTCGCTTACCCGACCATGCTGCGATTTTTGCCGCCGGGGCTGATAGGGCTGATTCTGGCTTCGCTCATCGCCGCAGTCATGTCCACGATCTCTACCCACCTCAACTGGGGATCTTCCTATGTGGTCCATGACTTTTATCTCCGATTTTTGAAGCCGAACGCCAGTGATCAAAATCTGGTCGCGGTGGGCAGGTGGAGCACCGTGGGACTCATGGTGTGCGCTGCGCTCTTTGCGCTACTCCTCTCGAATGCCCTTCAAGCCTTCGATATTTTGCTTCAAATCGGTGCTGGAACGGGCCTGATCTTCATTTTGCGCTGGTTTTGGTGGCGAATCAACGCCTGGAGCGAGATCAGCGCCATGAGCGTCTCCTTTATGTTGGCCATATACTTTCAACTCATTCATCCCCGCATCTTTGGAGCTGCGCTGCCCAGCGGTGTGGCACTGGTGGTTGGTGTAGGGATCACCACATTGGTTTGGGTGCTGGTGACCTACTGGACCAAAGCCACAGATTTTGCTACGCTCAAGCGATTTTACGAGAAGATCCAACCTGCCGGAAAAGGCTGGGAAGCAGTAAAAAAAATGGGAGTAGATCGCGGCGAACCTCTCAATGAAACCCTCCGCCGAGGACACCTTTCCCTCGAGATACTAGCGATGCTCACTGGTTGTCTTGTGATCTATTCTACGCTGTTCGCGACGGGGTACTGGCTCTATGGTGACATCCTACCTGCGGCGATCCTGAGCGGCATGGCGATGATAAGTGCATGGGTGCTCTATGGGTTGTGGAAAAAAATCAGGGAAGCCAGCCGTTGAACCTTGTAGCTTGTCACCGAGTTGGCAATTTGACCATTGGGACTTTGAGCGATTGGAATTAACTTTGCCGCAAGCACATTAAACGTTAGCCAACATACCAATTCCATCCCATGCTCCAAGGTTTCCTCCTTCGTTTTTTGCTTCTTTTTTTCTCTATTACCCTTGTCTGGGCACAGCTCAGCGCCCAAGCGACGCTACGAGGTGTGGTGCTGGATGTGGATGGCCAACCACTCGAAGGGGCCGTCGTGACAATTCCGTCACTCAAGGTCGGTGGTTACAGCAATTCAACGGGAATCTATACCCTGAATCGTTTGCCAGAGGGTAACTTCGAAGTGGTTGCTTACTTCATTGGCTATGACACCGTGAAAGTCACCATTACCCTGCCTGCTACAGGGGTGGTCACGGAGGGTTTTATGCTTCAGGAGCGAGAATTTTCCACTGAAGAAGTGACCATCACTGCCAACCAAACGGGGAAAATTCAAAAGACGGAAGTCACGACAGGGGTCACAAGCATCAGCCCCCAGGAAATCAAAATCATGCCCTCGGTGGGCGGCGCTGACCTCGCACAATATCTCCAAATGCTGCCAGGTGTCGTTTTTACGGGAGATCAAGGCGGTCAATTGTACATTCGGGGAGGCACCCCTACACAAAACATGACCTTGCTCGATGGCATGATTCTTTACAGTCCCTTTCACTCCATCGGACTGTTTAGCGTTTTCGACCCGGACATGATCCGCTCCGTAGATGTGTATTCAGCGGGATTTGGTGGGGAATACGGCGGCAGAATTTCCTCGGTGATCGATGTAAAAACCCGCAGCGGCTCTATCAACAAGACCAAAGGCAAGGTCAATATCAATCCTTTTTCTTCTGCGATCCTCCTCGAAGGACCCATCAAGCGGGGAAGCGGCGGCGGTGGGGTCAGCTACCTGGTCTCTGCCCGGCAGAATTACATCGATCGAACCAGCCCTACGGTCTATCCCTACATCAATGGCGAAGAGGGTTTGCCTTATAAATTTGAGGATTTTTACGGCAAAGTCACAGCTTCTGACGGCGTGAATTATGCGAGTGTCTTTGGATTCAGCCACAGCGACGATGTGCTGTTTGAGTTTCCAGCAAACATCGGCTGGGATTCTTATGGCGGCGGTGCGGAATTCCAACTATTGCCCACGGGTGCTGGCGCGATCATTCGAGGAGGTTTCGGCTGGTCACGCTATGCCACCTCCCTGCGCAGCGAGTCAGAGCGCTTTCCTCGCGCTTCGAGCATCCAGGGATTCAACGGGCAACTGAATGTGGGCTACGTCTTCAACTCAGTGGACGAGTTCAATTTTGGGCTGCAATTTTTAGGCTTTGATACCGACTATGTCTTCACCAACTCTACGGGCTTCATCACCAGCGACCGCTCCAGCAACACCGAGGCGGTGATGTTTGCCCGCTACAAGAAGGTGTTCATGGTAACGCAAGGCTCTCAAAAATTTGAGCGGGCAGTGCTCGAGCCCAGCGTGCACTTTCACTATTACAACAACCAGGTTCGGCCCCAGGCAGAACCACGCATTCGTGCAAAGCTTAATTTTCCGAGGCTGAGTTTTTCTCTTACTGCGGGGACCTTCTCTCAAAACCTTATGGCAGCGGTATCGGACCGCGACGTGGTCAATCTTTTTCAAGGGTTTCTCTCCTCTCCCACACAACTCGGCAACCAGATTAGACGCACCACACTCCAACACGCGTGGCACTTGCTGGCGGGTGTCGAGGGCGAATTAATCCCCGGCCTCACCTCTACGGTAGAGGCTTGGTACAAAGATTTTCCTCAGCTCACCAATATCAACCGCGATAAAATCTTGCCGGCAGAAGATAATTTTATCACGGAGATCGGGGTCGCTTACGGAGCCGATTTGATTTTAAAATATCAATCGCCCAAATTTTACTTTTACGGTAACTACGGCTGGGCCAAAGTTACCCGCACCGATCGCCTAGATAGCCCCGAGCCGCGCACCTATCCGACGGTCTTCGACCGGCGTCACACCGTCAATCTCTTGGGTGCATATCGCATCGGAAAGTTTGGCGCCTACGGGCCTCCCGGGCGGCGGGT
>DAITMB010000224.1:0-4421 GCA_036835375.1 Bacteroidota bacterium | reverse complement strand
AAGATGCACAACCTATATCACAGGCCCTCAGATTCTCGATATTAACAAAAAATCGAATTGCAATAATTCTGTAAACATTGCCAACTAGCCTACAAGATGAGGAACGAAATAATCGAATATCTTTAAATCACAAACAATAACAAACACCTCTTCTTCCACTTTTTTTTGCTTCCAGTATTCATTCAGTTTTCAGCGCAAGATCTTGAAAAAGCCTTTTTTTACACAAATAGAGGCCTGATGATTGAGAAAGGTGACCTCGAAGACATTGTATCAATTTGCCTCATTACCATGGCGCAGCAGGGATAGGAAGTCTTCACCAGGTAATTTTTTTCAAAAGGGAGGGCGTCACGAATCCGCCAGACTTTAGTGGCGCTCTTTTTTCTTTGTTCCTTGAAGCTCATTTTCCTTTTGCCAGAGGATGTGCTGATATGGATTTCAATGACGAAATCGCATCCAGGCGTAGAGTTTTATGGTTCTTCGGTACGAATCGCCGTGTTGATGAACCAACAATTCGCTATGACTGGATATTTGAATTGACTCAGCACCATTACCAACACCACCATGAAAGCGGATCAGACACCTCCTATTTGCCCTCGAATTCAGGTAGAGGTGGTTGACTACACGCCCTACACTGTCAGAATCAAAGTTGAACTCCTACCAGAAGACAAACTCCTTCAGGAAGATGAATTGAATTCAGCTGTTGATCAGTATTTTGATCACAACTCTTTGAAGTGGTCAAATAAAAGTTAGCACCATCTCACCCAGAATGGCTCCATGAAGCACCTTTTCGAAGTAGGGCTCCCCGCAACTTCAACGGTTCCCAGCCAATGATTTGCCTTTCCCTACCCTTTCTGAGCCCTACTGCCTGCCAGCCCTCCGCCGAGTGCCTGGCAGGCACCTTCTTTTACAAGACACGCTCGTTCGTGGTCCCGGTCACTTGTCTTGTTTCTCCAACTCATCTTATTGTCTAGCTTTCCAGTTATTGGCAGGGGAGAAGTTATTTTCTCACCTGTCCATTTCCACGAAGGAGCCACTTTTCGGTGACGAGCTTCTCGAGGGCAAAAGGGCCACGTGCATGAAGCTTTTGGGTGGAAATTCCGATTTCTGCGCCTAGCCCAAACTCACCGCCGTCGGTGAAGCGGGTTGATGCATTGGCATAGACAGCTGCGGCATCCACCTCCCGCAAAAACCGCTCGCATTCCTCTCCATCTTCCGACACGATGGCCTCTGAGTGACGCGATGAATGTCGCGAGATGTGCTCCAGCGCTTCCTCAAGGGACGCTACCGTCTTGATGGCACATTTGAAATCTAAAAATTCACGCCCGAAATCCTCCGCTGTTGCGACCTGAAGCGTCGGGTAGCCGATCTTGGACAAGATCTGATGAGAGGGTTCATCCGCAAAAATCTCGACACCATGCGCATGTAATCCCGGTGCAATGTGCTTCAACAATTGTTCGGCCACGGCCTGGTGCACCAGCAGGGTATCCAGCGCATTGCACACGGAAGGGCGGCTCACTTTGGCATTCACCACGATATCAGCGGCCTTGCTGAGGTCGGCGGCTGGTGCGACGTAGGTGTGACACACGCCGGCCCCTGTCTCAATCGTGGGAACCGTCGCATGTTTTCGCACAAAATCGATCAATCCTTGAGATCCTCGCGGAATCAGGAGGTCGAGGTAACGATCAGCGCCAAGCAGCGGCGCGACCAATTCCCGGTCTGTGGGCAGCAGCGTAGCGGCTGTTTCTGGAAGTCCTACTTGTCGCAAGGCTTCGTGCACGAGTGCCACCAGTGCGACGTTGGAATCGATGGCTTCAGAACCACCCCGCAAGACACAAGCATTGCCGGCACGTAGGCAGAGCGCTGCCACGTCGATGGTTACATTCGGTCGCGATTCATAAATCACCCCAATGACCCCTAGCGGCACCGACATTTTTTCCAAGTGTAGGCCATTGGGAAGTTCTCGGCTCAGCAAGCACTGCCCCGTTGGATCTGGTAGTGATGCTACTTGGCGTGTGGCAGTCGCAAGTTGGGCCAATCGATCGGCGTTCAGCACCAGTCGATCGCGCTTGGGGTCAGTAGGGTCCATGCGTGCAACATCTTTCGCATTGGCTTTCAGAATGCTTTCTTGGTGGGCCAATATCAGATCTGCGAGGGCGTGCAACAGTTTCTGGCGCTGTGAATCGCTGGCGCTGGCCATGGCCCGTGCCGATTGCCGGGCCTCAGCCAGTGTGGACATGAGTGTGGTGACTTCCATGATCAAAGATAGTGACAATCCCTTGGGTCTATCGATGATCCCAGGTCTGCTCAGATCAAAACCAGGTCGTTGGCATGGGCTACTTCGAGATTTTTCTCATGTAACCGGGCCTGTAGATCTTCAGAAGACAGACGCACACGCGCGAGGGCGAGGGGCGGCTTTCCTTTGAGGGCAATTTCCACCACTTCTCCTTTTTCGAATTGGCCATTGACTTGCCTTACCCCCACGGCCAGCAGGCTGCTCCGTCGCTGAATGGCAGCGGCGGCTCCTGCATCCACTTCGACTCTGGCCGCGACTAGGCTACTGCTTGCGAGCCATTTTTGGCGCGCTTGCAAGGTGCAAGGCCGAGGCAGGCACTGGGTACCAACCTCACCTTTGACGGCTTTCAAAATGCTCTCGCTGCCTCGCAATCCGAATATGGTCGTAGGAATGCCCATCCGCGTGGCCATGCGGGCAAAGGTGAGTTTGGACACCATACCCCCTAGGCCGAGGCCCGAGCTGAGGTGTGGGTTGGCCAAGCTTAAGATTTCCTCATCAAATTCATGGATGAGCGGCACCACTTCTCCTGTCCGGTCGAGCAATCCTGGCGCAGAAGTTCCCAGCAGGAGTTGATCAGCGCCAAACCCAACGGCCATGAGCGTGGCGAGTTCATCATTGTCAGAGAACCGGAGCTCCAGATTGCTCACAACATCATTCTCGTTGGCGATGGGAATGATGTCATTGTCCCAGAGGGTCTCAAAGGTTTCGCGGAGTTGGAGAAATTGCTTTCGCTGCGAAAAGTGGCTGCGCTCACAAAGGCTCTGAGCGATGGAGATTCCGTATGGCGAAAAATACTGAGCGTACTTCTGAATCAGGAGAGGATTGCCAATGGCAGCCGCAGCTTTGCGCTCGGAGAGGGTGTTGCCGTATTCTCGCAAAAACCGCTTTCCAGCACCCACGGCACCCGAAGAGACGATCAGCCAGCGTACCCCGCGATGCAACTGCGCGACCTGTCGGACCACATCCACGAGTACCGGCTCGTCTAGTGCGCCGTCGGGTCGAGTGATAGAGGCTGTCCCGATTTTTAGAATTAGGAGCGGACGAAGAGAAGATTCTGACGCTGTAGCGCTGGCCATGCAAGGAAGGCTTGGATGAGGAGAAAGAATGCGAAGGCAATATTCGCTTTCTTTTGGGAGAAAGTCGAAGCTTGGTTTTTCATCTCTTCAAATAGATAGGGGGTGTCGAAATCATGAATAAGTCCTTATTCGCCGAGCCTTTTCCGAAGATTTTGCATGGTGTTGAAGGGCGAATCCACGACTTCACTGTTTGCGAGCCAATCTGGAATGCTGCCGCCGGGCGATGAGAGTCCCTCACTGGTGGCGCGTGTACCGCCGTTTGGTAATTTTTCAAGCACCCATTTGCCCTCATATCGCGGCATCCGCACCACGGACGCTTTGCGAGGGTAGGCGTCGGGCGCATTGGTCATGGTGCAAATAATGTTGTCTCCCTGACGGGTCACGTCCACCCGAATCACAATGTCGCGGTCGTCCAGTGGCCACGGAACATCGATCAGGCAGTAGCTGATGTAGGAGGTTTCGTTGATTTTTTTGATCAATTTACCCTCCGTCACACGATCTTGCCATGCGGAAGCCTGATCGGCGTCCATGACAATGGCCAATACCTCTTCAGGGGAAGCGCTAAAAGTCGCCACGGCTCGAAACGCCTTGAGCCTTTCGCCCTCGACAATTTTGGTATAGACTTGAATGCCAGATTCATTTTTTTGCAGGACCCACTCAGCGGGAAGAATAAAGGTCAAAAGGGCGGTCAAAAACAGTGTGGTGTAAGTCATGTTGCGGTGGGATGTCCCTGTGTGAGGGAAGTGGATGGAAAAGGAGTGGAGTGTGGAAGCTTCTTATTCGTGATCAGAAAAGGGATCTTCCTCTTCAAAAATGAATAACGGGAAGAGGTAAATTGTTGAAAGTCAGTGTTTTGCAGCGGGAGGTTCTGCGTTCGTCAAGATGAAACCCCGATCGAAAGATCATCAATGGGTTAAGATCGATGGGCAAAAAAAGAACAAGGAAGGCGCGGGACAGGAACTTAAGGCCGAATGAAGTCAGCTATAGCGTTTCGTATTTTTTATTTGTTGCTCAGTTCGGCCGACCGAATAGACTTCTTGTTTCTTACACAA
>DAITMB010000223.1:0-4451 GCA_036835375.1 Bacteroidota bacterium | reverse complement strand
TCGACAGTAGCCACATAACTAATTTTTGAAAAATTGAAAATACTCAATGATAAAGCTGTGCCCCATTTCAGATTTTTGATCTGTTAAGGAGCCTGAATACGAAGGTCATAATTTACGAACGGAATGAGAATCACTCGCAAAATGCCTTCGCTCATTCTTCCTTTGCGCGAAGGATCAGTTGGCGATCTACTCTTCTCCACACACTTTCTGCAAGCTGCTCGTCGATCGTCGGCATTCGTCCTTCGCCCTCGCTGGTAGTGAGGATCATGAGCCTTCCATCTTCCTCTACGATGCTGCGAATAACTTTTCCGGGGTGCAAAAAGTGGCCCGGAAGGCTGTAATTGGTGACCATCATTTGGGCCGTATCGACCGATACCAACACAGGGTTGCGGGACATGGGGCCAATTTTCACATACACTGTGTCACAATCGACCACAGGCCCTGCATCTTCGCTCTTGCAAGGGGCAAGAAGTTGTTTATCTGACAGCATCAACTGAAACAATTCCTTTGGGCTCATACCGATTTCGTCAATTAGGCCGACATCGTGAACCACACGATAGATATGATAGCGCTTGTGTTCGGAATCGTATTGGACCTGAATGTCTTTTGTCCCACAGCTCATGGCGAGAGAATCTTGCGCATGGGCATTGATTCCCGTCAGCAGCCATACAGCAGTCAAGACTATGCCATAGATTACATGTTGCTTCATGGTTTTATGAATCAAAAATTCCTTCCCAAGAACATTTCTTAGGAAGGAATGTTTGAGAGAAAAATGCGTTTTAGAGAGGAAGATTCAGCTTGTCGGCCAAGAACTTGTGATAAATCCACAGCACCAAAAACGCGCCACCTGTAGCAATGAGTAGTGGACCGAGTAGCGGCAGATCAGCGAGGTTTCTCACGAGCGGCAGCATGCTGGCGATCCAGCCGCCAACGACTGCACCGATCACCCCTACGACGATGGAGGAGACCCAGCCCCCTTTTTCTTGTTGCGGTGTGAGCATCTTTGCAATGGAGCCAGCGATCAGACCGACGAGCAGAAACCAAAAGAATGAAATCATAGCAGAAAGGGATTAAGGGTTCATGAAAGGAAAGACGTAACAAGCCCAGGGCGGTTGTGACGGCTTCAGTCAAAAGGTACACATTTTCTCGAGAATCTTCACCCTTTACTTGCGAAGTCAAAAGATCCGCAAAGCCGTCTAAGCGAGCACATGCAGCATTTTTTCCAAGATCGATTTTGCCGCCGTAGGCACCACCGTCCCTGGACCAAAGATCCCTACCACGCCTGCATCATACAAAAAGTCGTAGTCCTGATGCGGAATCACACCACCCACCACGACCAAAATGTCTTCACGTCCCAGCAAGCGGAGTTCTTCCATGAGTTGCGGAATCAAGGTCTTGTGACCCGCGGCAAGTGAAGAGACGCCCACGATGTGAACATCATTTTCGGCAGCCTGCATGGCGACTTCCGCCGGCACCTGAAAGAGCGGTCCGATGTCCACATCGAAGCCCAAATCCGCAAAACTCGTCGCAATGACTTTGGCTCCCCGGTCGTGCCCATCCTGCCCCATTTTTGCGACCAACATTCTCGGACGGCGACCATCCAACTCAGAAAAGCGGTCTGCCAATTCTCTGGCGATTTTGACCGCCTCTTGTTGTCCTTCAGATGCCTGAGCATACACGCCCGACACGGACTGGATCGTGGGCTGAAAGCGTCCAAAACTTGTTTCCATGGCATCAGATATTTCTCCCAAAGTAGCCCGAAGTCGAGCCGCCTCCACTGCCAGCGCCAGCAGGTTGCCTTCGCCAGTGGCTGCTGTTGATTGAATGGCCGCC
The DNA here is from genome assembly GCA_036835375.1 of Bacteroidota bacterium. Taxonomy (GTDB): domain Bacteria; phylum Bacteroidota; class Bacteroidia; order J057; family J057; genus JANQTF01. Next base: position 2,618 of record DAITMB010000223.1, on the reverse strand, counting down.
AGGGCAGCCTCCACCGCGACAGGATCGCGATCGGCTTTGACCTGCGTCAAGCGTTTGATTTGGGACTCTCGCACCGCATCGTTGTCCACGTCTCGAATCTCAAACTGGTCGGCCTCTGTGGTGTTCCAGCGATTGACCCCGACGATGATGTCCAGCCCCGAATCTATGCGAGCTTGCTTGCGCGTGGCAGCCTCTTCAATGCGAAGTTTGGGAATGCCTGCTTCTATGGCGCGGGTCATACCGCCATGTGCCTCTACTTCCTCAATCAGCTCCCATGCCCGATGCACGAGATCGTGGGTCAGCCGCTCCACGTAGTAGCTTCCGGCCCAAGGATCTACCGAGCGGGTGATATCCGTTTCTTCTTGTAAAAAGAGTTGCGTATTTCGGGCAATACGCGCCGAAAAATCTGTCGGGAGCGCGATCGCTTCGTCAAACGAATTGGTGTGAAGCGACTGTGTGCCACCAAAAGCAGCGGCAAGCGCTTCGACACAGGTTCGTCCTACATTGTTCAGCGGATCTTGCTCAGTGAGACTCCAGCCCGATGTCTGGCAGTGTGTGCGCAGCGACATCGACTTGGGATTTTTGGGGTCAAAGGACTTCACCAGCTTCGCCCAAATCAATCTCCCTGCACGCAGTTTGGCGATTTCCATGAAAAAATTCATCCCGATCGCCCAGAAAAAGGACAGGCGCGGAGCGAAAGTATCAATGTCGAGGCCCGCGGCAAGTCCCCGGCGAAGGTATTCCAGCCCATCAGCCAGGGTATAGGCCAGCTCCAAATCGGCGGTCGCCCCGGCTTCCTGCATGTGATACCCGGAAATGGAGATCGAGTTGAAACGAGGCATATGCTGAGAAGTATAGACGAAAATGTCGCCGATGATCCTCATGCTGGGTGCTGGTGGATAGATATAGGTGTTGCGTACCATGAACTCCTTGAGGATGTCATTTTGGATGGTCCCCGAGAGCTGATCCAGCGCTACCCCCTGCTCTTGAGCCGCGACGATGTAGAAGGCCATGATGGGAATCACTGCGCCATTCATCGTCATGGAGACTGACATTTCTTGTAGAGGAATGCGGTCGAAGAGGATTTTCATGTCTTCCACAGAGTCGATCGCAACCCCAGCTTTGCCCACATCGCCTGTTACGCGCGGGTGGTCGGAGTCATAGCCTCGGTGCGTGGCCAGGTCAAACGCGACTGAAAGTCCTTTTTGCCCTGCGGCTAGATTGCGTCGATAAAACGCATTGGATTCTTCGGCAGTAGAAAATCCGGCATATTGCCGCACCGTCCAGGGCTGGCTCACATACATGGTGGAGTAGGGTCCGCGAAGAAAAGGCGGAATGCCCGCCACAAACCCCAAATGCTCCAAATCAGCTAGATCGGCAGCCGTGTAATGAGGCTTCATATCAATCTGCTCTGGCGTGCGCCAGGTGGGATCTTGGGCGCTAGGGGTCGAAGCCGGAGGACTGCTCAGAAAGGGAGTGTTTTTGAAAGAAGGCCGCATAACAATTAATTCAGGATGGCTCAAGATACGGCTTTCTCCACGAATGGAGACAAAGACCTTTGTCAGTGAATCCATCGACAAAACGCAGTCCCCGGCTCGCTCAATCTGCTTGATTGGCTTTGGCTATCCACCATGCACCACCCAAGCCAGCCAAAAGGAACAGAACAAAAGTTCCCCCATCATCATTCTGGGATTGGGCACGGTAAAACTGGAGATTGCGTGGGTACTCGCTGCTACTCGGCACTTGATTTTCGCGGAGCTGTGCTGCCGTTTTTCCCATGGCTTCGGTGCTGGTCGTGACAAAGGGATCTTCGATGAAGCGGAGGGGGTCTTCCTCACCTATGCGATAAGCTAAATAATTGCTGAAGGAAAGGGTAGTAGATGGTGAAGTTTTGAGTGGCACGACTTCGTCTATTCGGACATGAGGTAGAACAAGATTGGGATAATTAAGATGAAATTTGCTCACCTCCACAAATGTGTTGGGGGGAATGGTCAATAGCGATTGGTCGCTGCTCGTGATGGCTGATCCATTGACAATGGTGGGATCATACGAAGAGACCACTACCTCGAAGCTCGTGAGGGAAGAATGATTTACATAAGGAAATGACCGATCATTCACAATAAAACTACTGTGCCTAAAATCGATCGTGATGGGCTGATCAAGCTTGTTATGCGCCTGAAATTTCATCCTTCCATTGTTGGCCCAAAAATCATACGTGATTTCCAGGTCTTGATGATCAATGACAAAAGTGCGCTCATCGAGCGACTCCCCGGCATAGACCACCTTTGTCACTTGATAGACCGAACGCGTGCAGCCCGAAAGCGCAAGACCGGCCAACATCATGACCGGAAGCAGGAGAAGAGTTACTTTTTGGTTCATATTGAATTAGATATCAGTGAAATGAAACACCTGGAGAGCAGAAAAATAGAGTCAGACAGACAGGCAGCTACACATTGAATTAAACCACCCTGAACTACCACGATATGTCCTGACGAGACCAATAAAAAGTCCTATAACAAGTCACAGAATTCCCGTTCAAATCGAAAACGCTGAATCGATAGAACGTCCGTCGATAAATAGTTCCACGAAACGGAAGAATTCAGCTATCTAACCTACTT
>DAITMB010000222.1:0-4500 GCA_036835375.1 Bacteroidota bacterium | reverse complement strand
GGAACCAACATTGTGGAAAGGTGTACCTACCTCGGCACGAACAGCTATGACCACATCTATATGCTCGACCTCGACAAAGACAACGACGTCTATGTAGCGGGGCAAACCACTGCCAACAACTGGCAGATTGTGAATCCACCTTCTGGACCTGTGTATAGGAACCAGAATTCTAAGCAATTCATCACCAAGTTCCGAAGTGACCTGAGTGCTGTGGAATATTCGACCACAATCGGCTCTGCTAACGCACAGTTTCCCAATATCTCGCCTACGGCATTTCTGGTGGATCAGTGCGAAAATGTATATCTCACGGGCTGGGGTGGCTCGACCAACTCTGGCACTGGATCGCCCAACCTCGGCAATACCCAAAACATGCCGCTGACGCCCGATGCCTACAAGTCCAATACAGATGGGAGCGACTTTTACCTGGTGGTGCTGGATCGAGATGCGCAAAACCTGCTCTACGGCAGCTACTTCGGCGGCAACAATGCCACCAATGGCGACCACGTGGACGGTGGCACCAGCCGATTTGACAAGACAGGCGTGGTCTATCATGCTGTATGCGCAAGTTGTGGTGGAACCAATGCCTTTCCAGCACAGCCGGGCAACGTGTACTCTACGACGAACAATTCCTCCAACTGTAATCTCGCCGTGTTCAAACTCGCTTTTGACCTCAGCGGGGTAGAAGCTGACTTTGTGCCCAGAGATCAAGCCAATCAGATCATTGTGAACACGGAAGGGTGCGCGCCACTCTTTGTACAGTTTGACAATCAAAGCTACCTCGGCGGCACCCCCGGCACTACCCAATGGTTCTGGGACTTCGACGATAATGGGGCGAGCTCTAGCCAGTTTCAGCCTACGCACACCTTCATGACGGCTGGAGTGTACGAGGTGATGTTGGTGATCATCGATTCCAGCAGTTGCAACCTCACCGATACGGCCTACCGCACCATCACGGTGTTTCCTCCCCCATCGGTGGATGCAGGACCAGATCAGACAGTCTGCGCGCGGGATACGTTTGCCCTCCAGTCGCTCACTTCTGGATCCAGCTACTCGTGGTCACCCTCGGGCAATTTCCTCACCCCCAACGACATCCCCAATCCGACTGCCATCGCGAACAGCACAGGTCAATACATCTTGACCCTTACCGATGGACAAGGGTGCGAAGCAAAAGACACGGTGCTCGTTGCCGTTGATACCAGTCTCAAAGTCTTTGCGCGAACCGATACCCTCATCTGCCAGGGAGGCTCTGTGCCACTCCGCGCAACCTCTACCAATGGGATTCTCTACGAATGGTCTGCCTTGCCCAATGCCAATATTTCCAATCCAGGAAGTCAGAATCCGTCGGTGACCAACATTGACACCACGACCTTGTTTGTGGTCTATTCAGAAAATGCCTTGGGATGTCCCAATACCGACACCATGCAGGTGGAAGTATTTGAGGTATTTACCCTCGAAGACACCTTCATTTGCTTTGGGGATAGCATTTCGCTGGCCACCACCAATGGCGCTTCCTTCCTATGGACTCCCGACGACGGCAGCATTGACAACCCCACAGCCCCCAGTCCTGTGGCCTTCCCGAGGGTCACTACGAATTACACCGTGACCGGGACGAGCACGGAAGGGTGCATCAGTGTGAAAGATGTATTGCTCGAAGTCAAGACCAATCCAGTCGCAGAAGCAGGAGAAGGAGACGCGATTTGCGAGGGAGAGAGCATACAGCTTCAGGGTGCTGGATCGATCATGTATGGCTGGACCCCACCCGGCACACTCTCCAATCCTACCGTTGCAAATCCGGTCGCCCGCCCTTTCGAGACAACGACCTATTACCTCACGGTCACCGACCAGTTTGGGTGCCAGGGAGAAGACAGTGTGCTCGTCGTGGTGCTTCCCCTTCCTGAAATTTATGCAGGAGAGGACGTTACCATCTGCGAAGGCGAAGCCCACCAACTCGAAGCAACTGGTGGCCTCACGTATCGATGGTCCCCCGCAAATGTGATTTCAGATCCTTTTATTGCGGATCCACTCGCTATTCCTCTGACGACGACGGAATACATTGTTCAGGGGGAAGACATCTTTGGCTGCACCAATCAAGACACCGTGTTGGTTTCTGTCACCATCAGACCCCGCACGGTGCTGGATGGCATCAATCGGCTATGCGTAGGTGGCCAAATCGAACTGACTGCCTCTGGCGGCCTATTCCATGTCTGGAACACCGGCGACACAACCGATCTGCTACTCGTGTCTCCCACTGAGCCGACCGTGTACATCGCCACTGCCTACGAAGGCAGTTGTGCAGGTTTTCCTGACACTTTGATCGTGGACCAGTTTTTTGATTATCCAAACGCAGAATTTACCCTAGATCCCGACAGCGGATGGGCGCCGCAACTGGTCCAGTTTACCAATCTTTCGACTGGCGCGCTGACATACGAGTGGTTGTTTGGATACAGTCGTGCAGCCTCCACAGAAGAAAACCCAAGCTTCGTCTATCCTGCCCGTGGACGATATGAAGTCCGCCTGATCGCATTATCTCCACAAGGCTGTCCAGACACTGCATATGCTTTTGTCGATCTCGACAACATCGCCTTGCACGTGCCCAGCGGCTTCACCCCCAATGGCACCGAGCCTAACGAAACCTTTCAGGTAGGCTACTTCGGGATCCGGGATCTGCGGGTGCGCGTTTATTCCCGCTGGGGGTTGCTGGTCTTCGAGTCGGACGATAAAGATTTTCGCTGGAATGGCACCTACCGGGGAACGCCTGTTCCCGAAGGCGTGTATGTGTACGTGATTGATGCCACAGGGGAAAACAGTCAAGTACTCCAACGAAGTGGCACTGTCACCCTCATTCGGTAAGGTTACAAGTTGTTCCTGTACTCATCAGATGTGCTTTGTTAGGAGATAATTGGAATGCGAAGGCGGATTTCCTAATTTCGTGTCCCAGTCACCGCGGCTGAGGAAGAAGCTATGAAGCTGGCGCAGCGGTTTGTTCGGAAGTTTTGCTTTGTCAAATCCTAACTCGTTGGTGGACAAGTACTTGAAACCAAGCCGATAGCGTTATTTTCAAACGAAGACCTCCGCATTCAGTTCAAAGCAGAACGAAAAATACCGACAGCGTTGCGCACTTGTTTTCTCCTTTTTCCCAGCGAATGCCACCTGCAACGTCAGAGAATGAACCCAAAAGATGTTTGAGAATCTTTCACAAAATATAGAACAAGCCTTCCGCAACATTCGCGGCAAAGGCAAGATCACCGAGATCAACGTCGCCGAGACTCTCAAGGAGATTCGCAGAGCACTGATAGATGCCGACGTCAACTACAAAGTGGCGAAGGAATTCACCAACAAGGTGAAGGAGGAAGCCCTTGGAAAACAGATTTTGATTCAAGTCGAACCTGGCCAGTTCCTCATCAAGATTGTCCACGAAGAGCTGACAAAGCTCATGGGCGGCTCGAATCAAGCCATTACCCTTGCCAAAAATCCTCCGACCATCATCTTGATTGCTGGCTTGCAGGGATCTGGAAAGACGACTTTCACCGGAAAGCTAGCCAATCAGCTCAAATCCAAAGGCAAGAACCCCTTGCTGGTGGCCTGTGACGTGTATCGCCCCGCGGCCATCAATCAGCTGAGCGTGTTGGCGGAGCAGGTCGGTGTACAGATTTACAAGGACCTCGACTCCAAGAACCCGCTCGCCATTGCAGAGGCTGGCGTGCTTTTCGCCAAGAAACACGGCAAAGACGTCGTGATCGTCGATACCGCGGGTCGCCTGGCCGTGGACGAGGAGATGATGTCGGAAATTTCTACCCTGAAACAGCGGCTCAATCCATCCGAGACCCTTTTTGTGGTGGATGCCATGACAGGGCAAGATGCCGTGAACACGGCCAAGGCCTTCAACGATCGGCTCGACTTCGATGGGGTAGTCCTCACCAAGCTCGACGGTGACACGCGTGGTGGTGCTGCCATCTCCATCCGGTCTGTTGTCGAAAAACCCATCAAGTACATCAGTTCTGGAGAAAAGCCCGAGGATTTGGAGCTGTTCTATCCAGAGCGGATGGCCTCGCGCATCCTCGGCATGGGCGACGTGGTGACCTTGGTCGAAAAAGCACAGCAACAATTCGATCAGCAAGAAGCAGAGCGTCTTCAGCGGAAAATCCGCAAAAATGAGCTGGATTTCGACGATTTTCTCTCGCAAATCCAGGCCATCAAGAAAATGGGGAACATCAAAGACCTCATTGGGATGATCCCAGGAATGGGCAAAATGCTGCGTGACACCAACATTGACAACGATGCCTTCAAACACATTGAGGCCATCATTCGCTCCATGACCAAAGAAGAGAGAGGAAAGCCCCAGATCATTGATGGCTCCCGCCGCAAGCGCATCGCCAATGGGGCAGGTCGGTCCGTGAGAGAAGTGAACGAATTGATCAAGCAGTTCGAAGGGATGAAAAAGGCCATGAAGCAAATGAACAAAATGGGAGCTGGCGGCAAAGTCCCCCGCACCCTGGGCCG
>DAITMB010000221.1:0-4505 GCA_036835375.1 Bacteroidota bacterium | reverse complement strand
AGAGCAAGGGCTGGAGTCGATTCGTTCACAGCGTGAATTCGAGTCCTCCAGTTTTTTTCAAGGTGATTGTTTCAACATGATGGAGCCAAGGATCGGTACACCGAAATGACAACTTTGGCTTTCAAGCTAGGAGCAGCTTCTCTTTGAGGGAGCTGCTCTTTTTCATTTCTGAGCCTTGAGAATCAGATGGCAGGCGCCACAATTTGTTTCAACCGAAGTTTACCGAGCACCCAACACCCCTTTGCCCGTATGTCAAGACGTCGCCCAGCCCGAAAATACCTTGTGATTGAACGAAAATACCGATATTCCAGCTTCCAATTTTCCTCTATCGATCCAATTCCCCCTTTCCATGTCTTTAATCTCACGCATCTTCAACACTGATCTCCAACCCGCTCGCATCCGAATGACGGAGATCATCAAGGAATTACACGACTTAGCGGTAGGACTCAACCAAAAAGAACTGGCCGCCTCTCTAAGCGATTTTCGCGAAACCAGTCAAGAGCCATTTTTATTTGTGATCGTGGGCGAGGTCAAAACAGGTAAAAGTTCATTTATCAACGCCCTCCTAGCTACGGGTAAAGAAATCGTGAAAGTGGCCCCGGATCCTTGTACCGACACGATCCAGCAAGTGATGTATGGGCAGCAGGAAGAAGTGAGGGAGGTGCATCCTTTGTTCAAAAAAATCTTCCTCCCTGTGGAGATTTTGAAGCAAATCTCTATCGTGGACACGCCCGGCACGAACACCATCTCCGAAAACCACCAAGAAATCACCGAGGGATTTGTTCCGAGGAGCGACCTGGTGGTTTTTGTGTTTGAGGCCAAAAACCCCTACCGGCAGTCTGCCTGGCAGTTTTTTAACTACATTCATTCCGAGTGGCACAAGAAAATCATCTTTATCCTCCAGCAAGCCGACCTCATGCCACCTTCGGATCTTGCGATCAACGTGGAAGGGCTGCGCAAGCACGTGGTGCAGATGGGAATCGATTCGCCAAATATTTTTGCTCTGTCCGCCAAGCTGGAACTGGAGGGACAAACAACCCAAAGTGGATTTGAGCCATTGCGCAGCTACCTTCGGGATCACGTCACGAATCTTGATGCCGTCAAAATCAAGCTTCAGAGCAATCTCAGCACGGCCCACACCTATCACAGCAAACTGGAGCAGGCGCTTGGTCTGCTACGCCAACAACTGGCTCAGGATGAGGAATTTCGGAAGGAAATTGCCTTTACATTAACTGAACAATCGGAGCGGTCTCATCGGCAGATTGAGCAGTTGGTGGAGCGAATGCTGGAAGATTATGACCGCGTGACCAATCAAGGGAAGGAAGACTTGGCAGAAGAGCTGGGCGTGATCCGACTCACGGGAAAGAGTTTTCGGGCCATTTTCAGCAAGTCTGCTTCTCCGGCGGCCTCGATGCAAGCGTTCACGCAAGGATTGGAGGCCAAGATATCGGGAAGCTTTGAGCAGCGAATCCAGGAAGGGGTCGAAGACATTGCGGATTCGATCCGCCAAATGGCGCAGATCATCGAGCTTAAAATCAAGTCGAGCTCCGGCTTACAAAAGCCCCAACACGACGTATTTGGTGACATCTCGGAGCGGCGGCGCATGGTGTTGCGCGAATTGAAAGACGGCTTTGGCGTATTTCTCCAGCAAACCGACACCTTCACGGGCAAGGAAGTGTTCCCTGAAATGTCGAGCCTCAGCCCGAATCTCGCCGCCGGCAGTGGCATGGCGATCATCGGTATCGTTTTGGCAGCCGCGACGCAGTTACCCGCGCTCGACATCACGGGAGGCATCATTTCCACCGTAGGGCTGCTCTTTGCTGGCGGTACCATCTTGTGGAAACGCGGAAAGATCATGCGCGGATTTTCTGAGGAGATCAATCGCGGGAGAAAGCAACTCCAAGAAGTGATCGAAACGCGCCTCAAAGCATACGTTGGGCACATTCGCAGCAAAATCGACCAAAACTTCGAGGAATTTGACCGAATGCTCGCCGAGGAAAAGGCGCTGGTGACGCAACACGAAACACAGCACAAGCGAATTGGCGAACAGTTGACAACTTTGGAAAGGAAAATTTCCAAGTGATGTCATTCAGCCAAGTGACTACACCAAATCAACCAGTGGATGCCATGAGAAAGCGCCTTATCTATCCCACAAAGATCTCATTTACTGCCCCATCAAGAATCGAAATCGCCGTTCATCGACCCCCAGTGCCAAAATGCTGATGACACCATTGTTGCTTTGAAAATGAGAACGCCAGCGTTGAGGCGTGTTGCCCTGCTCAGAAAGGGTAATGGCCATAGATTCGGAACAATTTACCAGATAGCGCACCGTCATTTCGCCCTCCGTCACGAGGTAGTAGTATTCTTGGAGGTAAAATTGATCGGATTTGACCATCTCCGACAAATACAGACTCACCTGCTGATGCAAAGAGTCCCGATCTGCATTCCAAGGAAGATCATTGACTGAAATCATAAAGTAGCCCGGAAAAAGATATTGTTGCACGTCGTCGTACCAGTACACATTTTCCGTGGCATCGAGGGTATTGATGGCTTTAACGAGAGATTCGGAGTCCTCAAATCGAATGCGAGACCAGGGAATTGTGCGCGCACGATCGCGAACCAGATCAAACTCACCTACTGGAAAAGTGTAGGAAAAGCCATCAAGCGTGATGTATCCGCAATGAAGATTGAGCTGAAGGGTCTCAACTAGGTTTCCGTCCCGATAAAATTTTAACGCATAATGATAATCGCACTTGTCGTCAAAAGTGGATTCAAAATCCCAGCGTCGCTGCAAGGTGCGCAGCAGAGCGATGTCTTCCGTCACAAAGGTGCCAAGCTCTGTCTGGACCGGGATCTTTTGATAATTATGGACGGGCACACCGATCAGCGCCCATTCGCCTTCAGAGAAATCGAGATGGCCCAGCACGGGATCGGCTACAGCGTAAAAAGTGGATCCTGTGAGCGCAAGGAGGAGGTAGAGGCGAATTAACATGGGAAGGAAGGAGGCAAATGGGTTGGGTTGATCAACGTCAAATCAGTCAGTAAATTACTATTCTACTTCGTCATCTCCCAACCCTTCGTCCTGTAATTCTGCTGAATGAACCAATACTTTTTGCTCTATTGCCCGAGCCGTGGGTGTATTAGCGATGCCACCGAGGGCGGTTTCTTTATAATCGCTGCTCATGCTTGCGCCGACTTCGCCCATGGCGTCGATGACTTCATCCACCGGAATCACAGCAGAATCCCCAGCCAGGGCCATTTGAGCCGAGGCAAATGCGATGACAGAGGCTGAGCCATTGCGTTTCACACAGGGCAGCTCTACCAAGCCAGCGACTGGGTCGCAGATCAGCCCCAGCATGTTCATGATGGTGATGGCGACGGCTTCGCAGATCATCTCGTAATTTCCGCCCAGCACATGGACGATCGCCCCGGCCCCCATTGCTGCAGCCGTCCCCGTCTCAGCTTGACAACCACCCACTGCCCCGGCAATCGACGCTCGCTTCTCGATGATCAGCGCAATCCCCGCAGCAATGAGCATACCTTCCAGGAGACTCCGCCGCTCGACCCGATGCAGCATTTCAAGGGTCGTGAGCACCCCTGGCATGATACCTGATGCGCCTGCAGTGGGTGCCGCCACGATGCGGCCCATGCAAGAATTTACTTCTTTGGCTGCCAAAGTATTCGCTAGCAACAGCTGAAATCCAGAACCAAGCACTTGAATTTCACAATTCCGGACTTTTTTGGCGCCATTGCGCACCATGCCGCTGAAGGAAGTCATGTCCTCCGTGAGTCCGGTCTGCACCGCGTCCTTCATCACGACGTAGGCTTGGTCAAGTTTGGCCCAGATCTGGTCGGCTTGTCGCCGATGCTGATGAACCTCGTACTCGAGCACAGGCTGCCACGCTTGCTGACCTGTAGCGGCCAGGTGAAGTTGCCATTCGTGAAAACTATCGAAGAGGATGGACATAGCGTTGAGATCAGGGCGAAGGAAAATAAGGTGCAGTGAGAATCCGAAGCTTCGAGCACAGTGAATACTCAAAGAAAGGTAAGGAAAAAAAGAGTGCGTCTGTCTATGACGCTGTGTTGATCCTTTCAGAGGAACTACCATCGAATCCTCATACGGCAAATGTTCACAGGACGGGCATTCCACGACTTTTTGGTACCTTTCTCTCCTGTGTAATTTCCCTATCGACTGAGAAATTCCGATCCCTCCATCTACAACCTTAGCTCCCGTTCATGACTTCTTACTTTTTTACCCAGCAGGTCTTCGTAGCCGCTAGTCTGATCGCCGTGATCACGACAAGCTGCGCGCCTTCAGCTTCCACCAGCCACGCCAAGGAATTTACAGCGCAACCGCTCCGCATAGAGGAGCCAGCAGGTGGTGTAGCGACCCTTGCCATTGGTCAGCCCGCTCCCGACTTCCGGCTTCCCGGCACTGATGGCGACTTTCATACACTGGCTGAATATAAGGACGCCAAGGCCTTGCTGCTCATTTTCACGTGCAA
>DAITMB010000220.1:0-4510 GCA_036835375.1 Bacteroidota bacterium | reverse complement strand
TAAATAAATGGTCAGGATAAGTAAGTTGTCCGAATAAATTGAAAGGGTGTGCTGTGACGGCGCACCCTTTTTTTGTTTCGATTGAAAGCGAAGAGCATGAAGGGGGGCTGGTATCTGCTTTGGATTCCCTCACTCGGTGGCAAGCCAGTCAAAAGTCAGCTCGAACACCAAGGTGAGCGGTTGGGCATCGTGGGTAGCCTTCATTCGGGCAAGGCCTCCGAAAAAGGCCGTGTGTAAAAAAGCTGCGAGCTGCGCGGGTGGATACTGATCAGTGATTTCGCCGAGTGCTTGACCTTCTTCTATACAAGCAGCAACTTCGGCCATCCACGCTTCGAATTGGAAATGGGCTTCCTGCGCAAGAAGCTCGTGTGTACCTGCTACTTCCGCCTGGAGATTATTCACGAGGCAGCCATATCGAAAATCCTCTTGTGCGTTGCCAGCGATGATCAACCCGTAAAATTTCTTCAGGCGATGAAGGGGGCTAAGCTGGCTTTGAGCAAAAATGCCTTTCATCGCTCGGAGCATCCGGGCACCATACCACCTGAGAATTTCTTTGCCGAAGTCTTCCTTCGTCGCAAAAAAATTGTAAAATGATCCCTTGGGAATGCCAGCTTCCCGCAGGATGTCGTTGATCCCCGTCGCGTGGTAGCCGCGTTCTCGGATCAATTCTGCCCCAATGGCGATGATGTCCTCGCGTCGGTGTTTTTGGTTCATCGAGGCAAAGGTAATGCAAGCTCGTTGCTCGAAAAGCAAATCTTGGTGTAGGCGACTCAAAATAAATGCGGGGCCCCCGGACGATGTCTAGGGGCCCCGCAGCATTCGTTACGGCCAAAAGGAGACTTTCCTTTTCAGCGATTGGTATCTAATCCATAGACCACAGACACATTATGGTAGGATCCGTTTTCGTCGATGTAAAAAATAAAGCTAGCTGTCCCCCGGCTCAGTTGCCGATTCGCATATACGCCAATGGACACCTGCCTACTTTCTCCAGGCAGAATGTCCCCCACATCAATCACAGATTCCAATTCGATCCCGCGGATGCCATTGAGTTCCTCTGGCCTGATCTGCACATTTCTCGCTGGCCATTCACCGATATTTTTCAAGGTAAAAGAAATAAGCCCGGCTTCTCCGGGGTCGATGATGTTATTGCTGTTTTCGTCGTCGAAAGTGACATCATCCAGATCATCGAGCACCGGAAATCCAAAATCCAGATTGATGGGCTGGGAAACTGCCTGAAAGGTCTGGGCATTGGCGCAAGTGGCGGCTGCAAAGCTCACCGCTAGCAAAAGAAGGTATCCTTTCATGATTAGTGGGACTTTCGGATTTTGAAGGAATGAATCGTCTCACCAGAGAGATGGTGAAGGATCAGATAATAATGGCCTTCGGGGAGCAGCGTGAGATCAAAGGTGGTTTCTATCGGCGAATAGACCCGCAATTCTTGAATGGGAATGGGCGTTGGACGCCCTAGCAAATCATAGACTCCAGCCTTGAGTTCTACGAGTTGATCACTGCTCAAGCCGAGGGTAATCACCCTGTCAGTCGGATTTGGCCAGACGTTGTAGTCCATGTGAACGCTCACTTCCTCATCGATGGATACGACGCCTTCTGTTGGCTGTTGAAATCCTTGGGTGAATACCAACTGGCCACTATTGCCGATGGCCGTCTGAACGACCGCTTCGCCGATGGAAAAGGAAAGGCTCAGACCATTGACCATGCTAAAGCCTCCACTGGTAGTCACAAGAATTTGGGTCAGGCTGTCCGGAACCTGCCCCATTGTCTTGGGACAGATTCCGGCGATGAATAAGAGCCAAATGATTCGGTTAATCATGATAGTCAATGTCTTAGCGATTTTCTAATGTCTGAATTCGCTGCTCCAACTGCTCGATGATTTGAAGGCTCTGCTTCAAGAGGCTGTTTTGGGCTTCAATCTGGGACTGTTGCTCTTGCACCGCGTGGATCAACACAGGGACCAAATCAGTGTAAGACATCCCGTAGAGCGGCAGTTCCTCCTCGGTGATGTTGCCATCCTGATCGACAGTAACATTGTGAGTCCTCACTGCCTCTTGAATCACCTCTGAAACCTCTTGGGCGATCAGTCCGAGCTTGCGGCCTTGTTCCGGGCGATCAATCCAGGAATAGCTCACCGGACGGAGGGCCATGATTTCGCTTAAGCCATAGCTGAGGTCTTCTACGTTTTCCTTGGCGCGAAGGTCGGATGTCTGAATGGTAGGGTTCACGGCCCAAATGTCATTCCATCGTAGTGTGGCAGATCCTAGATCGTAAACATCGGTGACATTTGGAATCCAGTTTCCGTCCACTTTGATTTCACCGACATTGATGCTGTCTGCAAGCCAAGTCGTGCCATTGTATTTCAGGAATTCGTTGGTCGCAGGCGCAGCAGCCGAAATGGCCGTTCCTTGAATCGCCGTCACTGTGATCGGTGATCCATAGGTGCCGCTGATGTCGCCCGCGGCGAGGGTGGCCGTGGTAATGTCGTCGCTGGGGTCGAGGTCGCCTGTGTTGGTAATCACGCCACCCACAATGTCGATCCCCGGGCCAGCGGTGTACGTGGTGTTGTCGTCGGTGCCCGGTTCCCATTCGGAGGTGGTTCCGTTCCACTTGAGGACTTGGCCTGTGATGCTGGGAGCCGTGGTCGAAACATTGCTTCCTTGGATCGCGACCACATCCAGATTGTCGAAGGTACCATTGACGTCGCCACCAGCAAGGTCCGTCTTCAGGACATCGTCCAAGCCATTGAGGTCTCCCGTGTTGGTAATTTGGTTGGATCCATTGATGTTGATCCCAGGACCTGCTGTGTAAACAGAGTTATTATCCAGGCCCACGTCCCATTGATTGTTGGCCGCATCCCATTTCAGAACCTGACCGTTGATCGAAGGAACGGTAGATGCGACGACATTTCCTTGGATCCTTTCGACGATCAACGCGCCAAAAGTGCCGCTTACGTCTCCGCCCGCAGTGCTTGTGATGGTCACATCATCGGCAGCATTGAGGTCTCCAGTGTTGATGATGGTATTGCCCACCACAGAGATTCCTGCACCCGCCTGATACATGGTCACAGTGCCGCCACCGTCGGAAAGGGTGATCTGGTTGCCAGTTTGACTTAGGGTCTGTAGTTCGTTGGTTGGATCTGCATCCGCATCATCGTTCGAACCGGGTTCCCATTGGCTCAAACCCGCGTTCCAGGCAAGTACTTGGCCGTTGGAAGTAGGGGTGTTGTTCGAGACAGCATTACCTTGGAGAGCGACCACCTCCAAATTGTTAAAGACTCCGGTTACATCTCCGCCAAACACAGTTGAAGTGATGAGGTCATCGAAAGGATTAAGATCTCCAGAGTTTGAGATGATGGTTCCCACAATAGAAATTCCTGGGCCAGCTGTGTAAGCGATTCCAGCGTCTATATCGGGCTCCCACTGGTTGGCAGCTGCATTCCACTTCAGGACTTGACCAGAGAAAGAGGGAGCAGTGCTGGACACGGCTTGGCCCTGTAAGCCAGTAACTGTGAGATTGGAAAACACACCGCCGACGTCACCCCCTGCTACATCAGTGACCAACACGTCATCGGAGCCATCCAGGTCGCCTGTGTTGATGATGGTGTTGCCAGCCACAGCGATGCCGTTTCCTGCCTGATACATCGTGACGGTGCCTCCTCCATCGGAAAGGGTCAGTTCATTGCCTGATTGGCTGATGACCTGAAGTTCGTTGGTAGGATCGGCATCGGCGTCGTTCACTGAGTCAGCTTGCGCAAACCACTGCCCATTGGTGAATTTCAGGACTTGTTTGTTGGCAGGATTCAAGTTTGAGATGGGAATACCTTGTAGTCCTGTTACCAGCGGGTTAGGGAAAGTGCCACCAAGGTCACCCCCAGCTGCATCGCCGATGTTGATGTCGTCGCTTGGGTCCAAATCGCCAGTATTGGTGATCACGTTGCTCAGTACACTGATCCCTGCACCTGCAGTAAATAATGTCACCGTGCCTCCTCCATCAGACAAGCTTAGTTGGTTACCAACTTGTGAAATGGTCTGCAACTCGTTGGTCGGGTCGTCATCCGCATCGCCTGTTTGGTCAGTGCCTGGCTCCCAGTCGCCTGTAGCCGAGTTCCACTTCAAGACTTGACCATTGATGGTGGGTGAATTCGGTGATACATCCGTTCCTTGGAGAGCCACCACGCTGAGATTGCCAAATGTCCCCGTGACGTCGCCACCCGCAATGTCGGTGATGAGGACATCGTCGGTGGGGTCGAGGTCTCCGGTGTTGGTAATGACGGTCCCTGTGACATCAATTCCAGCTCCGCCCGTGTAGTTGGAGCCGTCGTCTGTTCCTGCTTCCCACTCTCCAGATGTGCCATTCCACTTGAGGACCTGGCCGTTGACACTAGGAGGTGTGGCAGAGACGGGGGTGTTTTGAAGGCCCGTGATGGTCAAATTTCCAAAGGTGCCTGTGGCGTCGCCACCTGCAATATCGGTGATGAGGACATCATCTGTAGGATCAA
>DAITMB010000219.1:0-4569 GCA_036835375.1 Bacteroidota bacterium | reverse complement strand
ACAGCACACCCTTTCAATTTATTCGGACAACTTACTTATCCTGACCATTTATTTAGCAAAAGATTGCATCTCTGCCCCAGAGAAGCGACTATATCAGCATTCGAACGGGATCTTCCAGCAATTGCTTGAGCGTGACGAGAAATTCAGATCCCTTCATGCCGTCCACCACGCGGTGATCGCATGAGAGGGTAACCTTCATGACTTTGCCCGGTACGATCTGCCCATTTTTCACGACGGGTTTGTCGAGAATGCCGCCAATGGCCAGGATACAAGCATCTGGTGGATTGATGATCGCCGTGAATTCTTCGATCCCAAACATCCCCAGGTTGCTGACTGTGAAGGTATTTCCTTCCCAGTCTTTGGGTTGAAGCTTGCGATCGCGCGCTTTTCCAGCCAAATCTTTGGCTTCTGCAGCGATGGTCGCAAGACCTTTATTGTCGGCGAAGCGAATCACCGGCACCAGCAGCCCTTCGTCAATGGCGACCGCCATGCCGATGTGAATGTGCTGATTGTAGCGAATTTTGTCGCCAAGCCAAGAGGAGTTCACTGCTGGATGCTTGCGAAGTGCCACCGCTACGGCTTTGATCACGATGTCGTTGAAGGAGACTTTGACCGGAGAAATTTGATTGATTCCGGCGCGGGCTTCCACAGCGCGATCCATGTCGATCTCCATCGTGAGGTAGAAGTGCGGTGCAGAAAACTTGCTCTCGCTGAGCCTGCGCGCAATGGTTTTGCGCATCTGCGACACGGCCTTTTCCTCGTATTTTTCTTCCCCTGCGACCAAAGGAGCCAGAACAGGAGCCGAAACCGCTGCTGGGGCAGGCACAAAGTTCTCAACATCTTTCTTCACGATCCGGCCATGGTCGCCAGAGCCTTGGACATGGGCCAAATCAATGCCTTTGTCCTTGGCCATGGCCTTGGCCAACGGGGAAGCTTTGAGTCGAGAATCGCCATTGCTCTCGGCCAAAGCGACTGGAGCAGGACTGGGTGCTGGGACAGCAGCCACGGGTTGAGGGGCTGGGGCAGCTACCACAGGTGCTGGCTCAGGTTCCCTAGGAGCTTCTGGGGCTGACTCAGGGGCTGACTTAGCGGATTTTGCATCAGACAAAAAAGGGGAGATGTCCTCACCTTTTGCGCCGATGATCACCATCAGATCGCCCACATCGATGCCCTTGCCCTCTTCGGTACCAATATAAAGGACGGTGCCGTCAAAAAACGACTCCACGTCCATGGTCGCCTTGTCGGTCTCTACTTCTGCAAGGAGGTCTCCATTCTTAACGGTATCTCCTACCTTCACGTGCCAAGCGGCGATGACTCCTTCGGTCATGGTGTCGCTCAGCCGGGGCATTTTGATGATATCTGCCATGTATTGTTGCTCTGCTTGATAATGGGGCTAAATTAGGGAAAGCTAGACAAATACGAAACGAAAATCCATCTTTCATTCTGAGCTGATTCGAGCGCTTGAATTTGCTCCGGGTGACGCAATGAAGCCCTTCGCTTCGCTAAGAAAGATTTTTCTACCTTCTCAATGTTGCCAAAAGTCCAAATCGACCGATACACGAGACAGGTTTTGTTTCTATCAATGATACTTTATTCAAGCAAAAAAGAAACAAAATATAAATACGCTGTTTTCGCCCACCATCACCTCATCAGACGAAGCAAAAATCAAGTCAGATCACGCAAGAAACACGCAATGGATTTAAGGTAAAAATCTTGGCGTTTTCTTACCTCTACCAAGACTCGTAGAAAGCTGGTATATTTTTCCAATTTTTATGCGACAGCCTGCTTTTTTTCGAGAAAAGCACCCAATAAGTGTCGATTCAAAAAAGAAACCCATTGCCCCTCACCAGCACGACACAATAAAAAGCCCATCATCTTCTTCAAAACAACCTCTCGCCCGACAACAAATTCTCATATTTGAAAATCCTAAACCAAACATAGCTTTTTCTATCGTCTATATAGAGGAATATGGCCACCTTTTCTTTTTCATGGAGGTCTAAACGCGCTTTGCTTTCGTTGATAGGGTGTATTCAATCACTATCATTTTCATTTTGTATGAAGTTTCTCACAAGAATCATCTCCCTCCCATTGATTCTCTCCTTGTTCTTTTCCCTGACAGCCTGCGATCCGGACGACACGGACGAAAAAGGCAGCGTGCGGGTCGAAATCACCGATGCCCCTATCGATAATGCTGAGGTGAAAGCTGTATTTGTCACCGTAGCTGATGTCCAGATTGATGGAGAAAGCTACGCCGGCTTCGAAGGCAAGCAGACCGTGGATTTAATGGCTTTGCAACAAGGTAACACGGCTTTGCTGGGCGTTTCAGAACTAGAAGCCGGAAGCTACTCTTCCCTGACGCTGGTGCTCGACTACGAATCCGACGACCAAGGAGTCAGCCCTGGCTGCTACGTGCAGGACACCCTCAACGAGAAGTTTAGCCTCGCCGCTTCAGGACAAACTTCCGGCAGTTTCACACTAATGAAAGACCTTGAAGTGATGGCCAATGCCGAGACCAACTTGGTGATCGACGTGGATCTACGTAAGGCCGTGAAGCAAACAGGTTCAGGCGCAGCCAAAGGGTATCAATTTGTGTCTGATGCTAGCCTACGAAATGCTATGCGCGTCGTAGCCAAAACAGAAGCTGGCGTTGTCGCAGGCTCTCTCTCCGCCAATTTGGTAGGGGAATCGGGAACTGTAGTGGTGTATGCCTATAAAAAAGGCTCTTTCAATAAAGACATCGAAGCCGAGCCCAACGGCGATGGCCTACAGTTTAGGAATGCAGTCAGCAGCACCTTGGCTGTAAAATCAGGCAATGACTACGCCTTTTCGCTTCATTTTCTCGAAGCTGGCGAATACGAGCTTTGCTATGCCGTGTATGAAGATGAGGATGGAGACGGAGAAGCCACCTTTGAAGGATTCCTTCAAACCTCTGTAGGACTTGGTGGCAACATCACTTCGGATGTCGGCGTGTCAGTCGGCGTAAATGCAGCCCTCACCGTGAATATTTTTGGGATACTACGCTTGTAATTTCAGCGCGGGTCCTGGTTGATAAAAGATGTCGCCTTCGTCACTTGTTGTGGCGAAGGCGACTTTTTTGCGTGGAGAAATCCGATGCATTTGTACAAAGAAGAGGCCATCAACGAAGATTGCCAACTTCCACGACTTTTCACCGGAATCGAATCCCCACCTCCGCCCCCAGCAGGAGCTTAGGCTGTGTCGAGGCGGCTTCTCCCTGGAAGGCTGGAATCAGCTGATGTTGGAACTCAAGTCCCACGAAGAATGCCTGCCTTCTCCCGCTTGGAAACACATAGCGGGTGCGCAAGCGTAGGTCGCTATGCCAAGCAGCGGCACTCAACAAGAGTGGATCCGGGGTTCCGGGAATAAATGCCATGTCGTTTCGGTTGAACATAGAGAAGGTGGGATCCTGGCTCGCCCTGATCCAGCTTCGATACAACGTGAAGCCTAGGGCATTTTCCCAGGTGCCTGCGCCGAAGTGGCTCAAATGGCTGACACGTAGTGGAACTCCGATAGAGGCGTGATGAAAGTCGTTGGGGGCAGCATTCGCGACGTTTTGGAAACCATTCAACAGATCATCCAAATTCGCTGGCCCTTGTAGTTGTACCAAATTCATATTGGTAGTCCCTTTCCAAGCATTGAGCCCCTCCAATCCAAGGCTTACCCGCCAATGACTCGCGAAGGTGTAGCCTGCTTCCAGCGCGATTCGCCCTTGCCAACGAGGAAAACGAAGACTCGCCACTCGATTCGATGCAGAGGATTGCCCCTGTAAGGGAGCTATCTCACTCACATAGTCTGCTCTCAGCGCATACTCTAATTCTTTCCCAGAAGGTAATCCGATCGCGTGACCAGCACCCATGCTCAAGTCCAGCGTCCATCGAGAGGAAGAAATGCGCTTGGCATTTGGGGCCGAGATGATCGCCGGAGAAGTGAGCAAATTAGATCCTTTCGCCCAAAAGGGAGGAATCGGTTCTATCTGTTCAGCGCGGAACAACAGCGCCGAATCAGCAGTCACATGATCGGCTTGGGGCAACATCGTCCAGTCCTGACTGGCTGGCACAGACAGCAACGAAGCAGACGAATCGATGGCGTTCCCATGCGTAGCTCGCCCTTGGGACATCGACTGATCGGAGGAAGAAGCTGGCGTTGCCACTGGCGGTGAGGGCCTGAACTTCGGCGACTCAGAAACTGAATCGTCTGAGCGAACGCGCGGCGCTGTCGGCAGGGAACTATGCAGCGGAGTCGCAGCGGATAGACTTGGAGGCGCTTGGTGTGGCCTGTCTGGCGCGTCGTTGGTAGAGTTAACCACGGAGTCGTCTTCCGCTGGTATGACAGCAAAAGCAGAAGGAGAAGGAGAAGTGGAAGGTGAATCACTGACAAAATGATTCCATCCAAATAAACTCCCCACTACCAACAGAGCTGCCAGGGGCCACCATAGCCACAAGAGGCGCTTGGGTGGATGGTCGAGTGGCGCCATTTGTCCCTCAATCCGATCCCATAGGTCAGCTGGGGGATGGATTTGGGCTTGCGCAAAGCGTTCCCGCAATTTCTCTT
>DAITMB010000218.1:0-4729 GCA_036835375.1 Bacteroidota bacterium | reverse complement strand
ACGGTGCTCAGGTTGTGTGCTTCTGCTGGCTCAGTATATTGATTGAGGTCAATTTGTGCAGAAGCAGCGCCAAAGCTGGTGAGGAGAAGGAGTGAGATGAGGTATTTCATAGGAAAATGAGGCATCGGTCGAAAGAGATGGGATAATTTTTCCTAAAACTGCGAAAAGTATGTTAAGCCAATGTTAGATCACCTTGAATCTTTCCTGATCGGCGGTGAGAGGCGGGATATAATTCATGCGGAAAAGCATCGTCTGGGCGTGTTATGCAAGGGTTTTTTGAAAAAAGGCTGGTCATCGGATCGGGCAAGGCCAAAAAACTTTCCCGTGGGTGCGGTTGGAATTTGCTGAGAAACCCGTACATTTTTCCAAGCGGATTTCCCGCTCGACAGGGAAGTTGGACTTCACCAATTCCTTATTCCTCATTTGAGCAACTTCATCAGAATGACTTCAAAAGCAGGAGCAACCTCAGGACCAACTCGCAAAATCTATGTGCTTGACACTTCCGTCATCCTTCACGATGCCGAAGCGATCATTCATTTTGAAGACAACGACGTCGCCATCCCCTTGCCCGTGTTGGAAGAGCTTGACCAATTCAAACAGGGCAACAGCACCAAGAATTTCGAAGCAAGGGAATTCATCCGGTTTTTGGATCAGCGCTCAGTCAAGTCCTCGTTGCGGGATTGGATCCCAATCGATGGTCAGGCCCACGGTCGCTTCAAGGTCATTATGCCGCAGGTAGATCGCGCATACGATGCCGAGGTCATTTTTGACGAGCGCAAGGCCGATCACAAGATCCTCAACGCCGCCATTGGTCTGCAGCAGGCAGAGCCAGATGCGAAGGTCGTCCTCGTGACCAAAGACATCAACTTGCGGCTCAAGGCCAAGTCTCTCCACCTCCCGGCGGAAGACTACGAAACAGGAAAGGTGCCCGGAGCCAATGAATTGTATTTGGGCCGATCCAGGCTGGAAGGTGTAAGCTCAGCTGTAATCGACCAATTGTTTCAAGATGGTCGTGTGCCCATTTCGAGTGTCATGGAGATCCCTCCGCTGGACAATCACTACATGATTGTGAAAAATGGCACCAAGTCAGCCCTCGCTGTGTATCATGCTGCGGAGCGGGAACTGTTGCGCGTAGAAAAGCAACCAGCCTTTGGCGTCAGCCCTAAAAACGCCGAGCAGGCCTTTGCGATAGATGCCCTGTTCAACGACAACATCAAGCTCGTCACCATCCAGGGGGGAGCAGGTACGGGTAAGACCCTTTTGGCTTTGGCAGGGGCACTCGATCAGAAGCGGGAGTTTCGTCAGATCCTCATCACGCGGCCCGTGGTGCCGCTGAGCAACAAAGACATTGGATTTTTGCCCGGTGATGTCAACTCGAAGCTCAATCCCTATATGGAGCCGCTGTGGGACAATCTCAAGTTCATCAAGTCCCAATTTGTTCCCTCCGATAAGCGCTACAAACAGATCGAAACCATGCTGGAGGAGGAAAAAATCACGATCACACCGCTGGCTTACATTCGTGGAAGAAGCCTTTCGCGGGTCATTTTCATCATAGACGAAGCCCAAAATCTTACGCCTCACGAGATCAAAACCGTGATCACCCGGGCAGGCGAAGGCACCAAGCTCATTTTCACAGGCGATGTGCGGCAGATTGACACGCCTTACCTCGACGCGCAATCCAACGGGCTTTCCTACGTCATCGAAAAACTCAAAGGCCAGTCCCTATTTGCTCACATCACCCTCGAAAAAGGAGAGCGATCAGAACTGGCCAACTTGGCGAGTGAGCTGTTGTGAGCGGATGGCTTTTCGTACAGAAAAGCGGAGCCTATCTAATTTCCGCAGAACTTTTCCGAAAGTAGTCATTCGATGCGCCGCCCGACAAGTGCCGGGTTGGCGCATCGGCATTTTTACAAGTGCTGTTCTACCCAGGCGGGAAGATCGAGGTACGCTTCCAACCTGCTATTGGCGGCAGTTTCGAGTTGGGCCCTCCACTGATCTTGGATGCCCTGGAATACCTGTCGGGCGTGTTGCTCGTCCCGAAATTCTACCCGGGCGAGTCGCTTCAGCCGGCGGATCACCCAAGCCTCCAGCACAAATCGCTCCTTTTGCTTTGTCAGCAGGCGCAGGGTCGCATCGGCTAGATATGGAAGGATGGAATAATTTTCTCGCTCGTAATGCGCCATGAGCGCGAGGATCCTCCCAAATATTTGCAGGTCGAGCGGGTCCTCCGCCCCACATTCATTCAGGAGTCGATGCAGCGATTGAATGCACTGCGCAGGATCGCCCGTTTCGAGCCACCAACGCGATTGCCAGAAGGTCTCCTCCAAAAATTGTGGCCGTGTAACCTGGCCTTCATACACAGCAAACTGCTTCCTTAGCCCGGCGAGCGATTTTGATGCGGTGTCAAATTCTTTGTGTTGAAGGAGCCAAGGAACTTCAAATAGGTAAGCATCCATGACCACTTTGGCCTCTACATTTCGGGGTGCCTTTCGTAGTCTCTGCGGAAAATGACGAAATTGTTCCAAAGACTTTTGGAAGTCTTCGCTGCTGAGGGACAGCTTCAAGTTCAGCATTCGACTATAGACTTCTACATAGTCGTAGGGTCGCTCCTCAAGATACAGCACATGTTCATCCATGAGCCGAATGAGCTGTTCGCACGCCTGCAACTCTTCCAGGGCCTGCTGGGTGAGCCGATGATATAAGGCGAAAATCATCCAGAAATGCCTTCGAGCCTGAAAGGACAGCGCGACGTGCTCGGATTGAAGGAAGGGGTGTTGGATAAACTTGTGGAGCCGTTCGTTGCGAAGGGCAGGCGAATCATTCGCGAGTTGCTGGTCGAGTTCGAGGAGCTGGTAGTAGAGCAGCATAAAAGCATGCATGTTGTCCATCAGCCCGAGATGGGTCAAGACTTGCGAATGTGATTCTTTGATAGCCGAAATCTGCTTGGTTTCCTGCAAGACTTTTCGCTCCCATAGCGAGATTTCCATGAGCAGGGCGTAGAGATCATGGTGTTCTGCCTGTTGACGGGCGCTTTTGGTGAGCGAAAGACATTGGTCGTAGAGGCCTTTATCAAAAAGGATTTCGGCCTGAAACAGCCATTCTTTGACCTGCATTGAGACTGTGCGTCCGGCGTGAAAATTGGTCAGGGCGCGTAGCAGCAATTGATAAAGATAGTTTTTGTCTCCCGCCAAAAACTTGCGTTGGAGTCCAGCTTGGGCCAGGGCTGCCTCAAAAGCTTTGGCATCTGGCTGTGGCAGTTCGCAAGCGACTTCAAACAACCGTTCGTACTGGGTGCTACCGTCGCTCACGTGTCGTTGAGAAAATATCTTAAAATAGCGCTTCTCTGACATCGAAAGCGTGTGGATCAGGTCTAATAATTTGTCACGTTTGGCCATACGATCGATTCCTTCCTGTCGTGTAACATAGCAAGTGCGGTGGGAATCGGCAACCCCAGCACCTTCCCCTGCGTCCAAGACTACAAATTTTTGGTGTGAATCGGTCAAATGCCACAATAGCAACTCTTCTGTAGCAACGCTCCTTTGCCCCGGGGCTTTGGGTTGAGCTGATGATGATCCCCTTCCAAAGAATCTCTCTCAATGAAGCCTTTTTCTCTTACGCCCGAAATCCTGCCGACCACCCGTCAATATCCCGCTGATTTTCGCCGTTATGTTGGGGAGAAGGAAAAATCTTCCTTGATTCAGAGAGGAGACGCCTCGATCTTAGACTCATGGGATTGAGTTCCCAGTTTGCGTGAGGATTTCACGGAGCACAAAGGTCCATTTTTGCTGTTGGTGAGTTTTTCCGGTCTAAAAAATTGTTTCTAATCGCCTTTTCTACCATTTGAATGCGCATGATATCCATTATCAATCGACGAACCCTGGAGGGAGTTATCTTCCTGTTGCTGGCCATGATCCCCACCCTGCTCTCAGCTCAGCGGGCTGCCTTTGAGCCCAAAGTCCATCAGCTCGAAATCCGGGCAGCAGGGGCAGAGTGGTTGGCTGGCCATGCGAATTTTCAATCATCTATTGCCGCCCCTGTTGCGCTCACGGGTGCCAATGGACTGCGCTACCAATATGCCTATTCGCTTCGTGATGCTTTTCGCTTGGGGGTCAGTTATCATCCTTCTACGTGGACGGCTGCGGAGATTCCGGATGCGGGCATTAGCGCTTACGAAGCTCAGATAAGGGGCCTCGATCTTCAACTGGGATATGTGCGGAGGTACCACACAGGTCCTTTTCAGTTGTACACTGGCGCTGATCTGCGCGGCGTTCGCCAGACCTTGGCGGAGAATGGGCAGCGCGGTGGAGCGGACTGGGCGCAGAATTACGACGTGTGGAGCTACGGTGTGCAAGGGGTGGCGGGAGTCCGAAGGTTTGTCACGCCTTTCTTGTCGATTGCCCTGGAAGCCAACGCTGGGCTGCTCGTTCACCAAGCCTCCAATGGTACAAGCGAGCCGCTCAGTTATGAATTTTATGGCGACCAAAGCTTCAGCGCGGGCTTGTCCGCCTTCGCGACGGTTCACTTTGTGAAACTCAAAAAGCGCTGCACCTGCCCCAAAGGCAGGAAATAGTCGTAGCGGGTTTCTTTCTTTCGATTTCGCCCAAAGGTATAGAATCTAGATTTTCTGGGGCAATTCCTGCTCCTGAATCGCCGCCACGACCTGGGCAGGCAAGAGGGTCTTCATACAATGAAAGTGCCCTCTTGGACACAGGTCAAAACCAATTTTGGA
>DAITMB010000217.1:0-4788 GCA_036835375.1 Bacteroidota bacterium | reverse complement strand
TTGATACAAATCAACCCTCGTTTTGGAACACCCATCTAGCTTTTCGAAGCAAAAAATGGGGAAAGTAGGGAAATGTTGCCATGGTTGCCAAACTGTTGAAATAACTTCATTTCTTCGTTGTGTAAAGTGTTACCGGTGAATCCCGAAATAGCCTACACAATGAGTATATCGGTTTTAGTCGCAAATGTTTTGACACTTCTGGCATTTGTTATACACACTTTCGTGGGCGACAAAGAGCTTAAAATAATTGAGCCGTTAGATGCGCTTGAAGACAATTACCAGAAAAGGGAAAAATGGACCATGGCCAGGTGTGGTTGGCATTGGGTTTCTTTTGATCTGCTCTTTGCTTCCATCGGGTTGGGTATTATTAATTTCACTGACTTTTTCGACCATGAGAAGACGCTATTGCAGGTTTTGGCAGTTTACTTTTTAGGTTATGCGATAGCCTGGGCGTTGACAATTGCTATTTCCAAGCAATTTCCTAAAAACTACTTGAAGTTGGGCCAATGGATTCTTCTCTTACTCATCAGCGGATTGATATATTTCGGGGCAAAATAACTCAGCTATGCTAAAAATTGGTGGCTACCTCAACTTCCTGATTGCCATCGGACACATCATCGGCCTGTTGTGGGCTGACAGAATGTTTTAGGAAAAAATGGGTATGTTTACGACGTGTGAAAAGCAGGCACAAAAACCTGTGAACAACGCCAACATCTTGTCACCATCAAAACCTAGATTGTGAGTTTGACCGTCATTGGAGCTGGATTTGGGAGAACAGGCACATTGTCTTTGTACACGGCCTTGCGCCAGCTTGGATTTCCTTGCTATCACATGGTAGAGGTGTTTCAAAATAAGGAGAACAAGTCGCACATCAACTTTTGGAGCAAGGTGGCTGAGGCTCCCGCAGGTGCGCAACACGATTGGAATGAAGTCTTTGAAAACTACTCAGCCACCGTTGACAACCCTGGTTGCTGTGTTTGGCGGGAATTGCACGAAGCGTATCCTGATGCCAAAGTCATTGTGACGACGCATCCCCGTGGGGCAGAGGCTTGGTATGAGAGTACGTTGGAAACCATCTATTTTACGGAGATTTATTGGCAGTTTAAATTCCTCGCTATGCTCATCCCTTTCGTGAGAAAGATGGGTAAAATGACGTCAAAACTGATTTGGCAACGGTCTCATCGAGGTACGATGAATGACAAGACAGCAGCCATTGCGCGGTATCATGAGCATTTGGAAGAAATCAAAGCTACGGTTCCAACAGACAAGTTGCTTGTTTATTCAGTAGATCAAGGCTGGGAGCCATTGTGTAAGTTTCTCGGAAAGGACATTCCTCTGACTGAATTTCCCAATGTGAATGATCGTGCCGAAATCAAAAAGACCATTTTAGGCATCATAAGTGGTGCTTATGTGTTTTTGGTAATTGGGGTCATCTTGCTAGTAGCCATCATGTACGGCTTGATGAGGTGGATGAGCTAAAAAGTCGATACTCTTCGATCGACATGCTAGTCCACCGTCCACTTTTATGACAGACCTTAACCGTACGCGGATACGGCGCTTTTGCGTATGTTGCAGGCACAAGGGCGTAAGACTAGTCCACGCCTGCGCCTTGCATGAGTAGCAGCCTCCATCCATGATCTATCTTGTCGGAATTGCGATAACACTCTTTCTGTCACTCACTTTGTTGACAAAAAGAAACAAAAGTAATGCAGATATTCTTTTGGTCATGTGGTTGTTTGTCGTCGCATTGCATTTGTCTTTGTATTCACTCATTTCTACTCAAAAATATCTTCAATTCCCATATTTCCTGGGCATAGAAATCCCAATTCCCTTGTTGCACGGACCATTTCTTTATCTCTACACCGTGTCATATACAGAAAGAAAGGCCGATATATGGAAAAAATTATTCCACTTCGCTCCTTTCCTTGTGGCTCTGTTAGCACTCATTCCTTTTTTGGTGTTGAACGCAGAGGAAAAAATCACCGTGTATGGCAATGAAGGGGAGTCTTACGCTGGGCTGACAAGTAGCATTTTCATTTCTACCATCCTCTCAGGGGCTATCTATACCATCTTGTCGCTGCGTTCCCTGATCAATCACAAAAGGAGAATCAAGAATGAGTATTCCTATACCGAAAAAATAAATTTGCAATGGCTGTTTAACTTGATCGTCGGCCTGTGCTGCATTTGGGTCGTTGTGCTGTTTGCAGACGATGAATACGTCTTTGCTTCAGTTGTGCTTTACGTGTTGTTCATAGGGTATTTCGGCATCAAGCAGGTGGGGATTTTTACCAATCAGCCTCCACTTCAGGAAATCTCTTCTATGAAAGTTACAGAACCAACTGTTGCGCTCCCAGCACAAATTGAACTTCCTAAATATGAGAAATCGTCCCTCACAGCCGAGCAAATGGACGCCATCCACCGGAGCTTATCGCAACTGATGCGCCAACACAAACCATATTTGATTCCAGAACTTACCCTGTCCATGGTGGCAAAGGCCATTGATACGCACCCCAACACACTCTCGCAGGTGATCAACCGGACAGAACAAAGAAACTTTTTTGACTATATCAACCTTTTGAGGGTAGAAGAATTCAAGGAAAGAGCTGCTATGCCAGACGTTCAAAAATACACGCTGCTCTCCCTCGCACTCGAATGCGGATTTAATTCGAAAACATCCTTTAATAGGAATTTTAAAAAGTTTACGGGGAAATCTCCATCAGAATATCTTCAAGACGGCCACATCACGCTGAGATAATTGGGGTTCACTGTTCATAAGCAGGGGTTCACCACGCATAAGTGACTGGTTATCTGCGCATAAGTCATCCTATTTTCTCGATCACAACTTCGTTCCACCTTTCATCATGGGGCGAAGGGCACCACGAAAGCTCACACTTTTGTGCAGAATTAACCTCGATAAAGTATATGAACACGAAACTTCTTCAGATTCTGATGGCAGTCGCCAGTGCATGGATTCTGTCTTGCGAACAGGAGCTTAACATGAACGAACCCGGCAATTTGGTTCCTAAGACAGTTATGGAAGACCCCACGCTTCCTGCTATTTCCGTCAACGGCACACGATTACATGCCGAAACCTTTGGTCATTCAGATAGCTCCATGCTAATTTTCCTTCACGGTGGCCCGGGGGTAGATTACCAAAACGGGCTGAATGTGCGCCAATTGGCTGAGGATGGGTATTTTGTGGTGTTTTATGACCAAAGAGGCACAGGATTGTCTCAGCGGCACGACCAGGATATCTACTCCATTCAGCTCTACCTGGACGATCTCAGCGCTGTCATTGCGAATTATAGGACTTCAATAGATCAAAAAGTTTTCCTTTTTGGTCATTCGTGGGGAGCCATGCTTGCGGCCGCCTATATTAATGTCTATCCTGATAGAATAGATGGGGCCATCTTTGCAGAAGCTGGTGGGTTCAATAAACAGTTGCTAGACGAATATGGAGCAACCAGCCGAAAACTCAATTTATTTGCGGAGCAAACCAATGATGTTCTTTTCTATGACCAGTTTTTAACTGGGCGCGAACACGAACATGAGATTCTTGATTACAAACTGGGGATTGCTTCAAGTTTCTCTTATGCAGAAGGCAATCATGAAGGGGTAGAAGGTCCTTCCCCTTTTTGGCGAAATGGCGCAATTGTGCTACAAGCCTTCATCGACATTGCAGAAGATGAGGGATTTGATTTCACCACCAACCTACATCAATACCAAACGAAAGTGCTCTTCTTGTATGGAGAAAACAACAAGTCCTATGGTTTGGGCTTTGCAGAGAAGGAAGCCGCCTTTTTTCCAAATAATCAAATCGTTCGCATAGACGGCACGGGCCATGAGATGATTTATTTTCAATGGCGCTTGGTGCACACGGCTGTTCTTGATTACCTAACATTTCTAAACTAGCTATTATGAAATATCAACATATTTTTATCATTGCTTGTTCGCTGTTTTTCTTCTATCAAGAAGGCAATGCTCAAACACTGAACTGGCGTTCGTTGGAAGGCACAAGGCACATCATTCACGCAAGCATTGGTTGGGATTACGGCTTGTCCTACAGTTTGGGCTATGCCTACCAATTTCGCACCAACATTCCGGTTATCTTGTCCAGCAGTTTTTCCATTCCGTCGGGGAACAACCCGTTTGATGACTATAAATCAAAACTTGGTGCTCAAGTCTTGCTGTTGAATCAATCCAACTTGAAGGGTAGCCTCAGCCTCCACGGTATTTTCAGAAGCTATGAAAACTCTCTGATCAGATTGCGGAATGTTGGAGGCGAAACAAAAGGGGTGTTTGGCTATTACCAACCAAGGTGGTTTGTCGCCGGAGAAGTAGGGTTTGACAAGGCCATCGTCACCCACTTTAGGCACTCCGACACCTTCAAAGAACACATCTTTCAGGAGGTGCTAGACGGCTGGTATGAGCCCGCCAGCGGCGGAAATTTTCATTATGGATTTCAAGCAGGCTATTCATTCAGACAGCTTGACTTGACATTCGCCTTCGGAAAAGTTGTCACAGAGGATTTTCGGACCACGCCGTTGATTCCTTACTATGTGGGATTGGGTTTGAACTATCGTTGGCTGTAGGCGAAAGCTTTTAAGAAGCGAGGGGCGTTTGCGCCTCGCACATCATTGCATATTATCGCGAGGGGCTTCACCGCCTCGCTTATCTTGGCGAGGGGCTTCACCGCCTCGCTATTTGATCACGCCCTTTCAGGGCTGGGGGAACATTACACGTTTCTCAGCCCTGAAAGGGCGAAATACATCAGCGAGGCGGTAACGC
>DAITMB010000216.1:0-4828 GCA_036835375.1 Bacteroidota bacterium | reverse complement strand
AAAGCCGCCTTGGAAGTGGAGGCCTTGCAACTAAAGATATTCGCCTACGACGAGTCCTCCCTTACACTCCTCGCATCCAATCGATTACAAAAAATCGATGCGGTCAAACTCGCCTGGGAGCGCTATCGG
The DNA here is from genome assembly GCA_036835375.1 of Bacteroidota bacterium. Classification (GTDB taxonomy): domain Bacteria; phylum Bacteroidota; class Bacteroidia; order J057; family J057; genus JANQTF01. The sequence goes on along the minus strand of DAITMB010000216.1, from coordinate 4,699 downwards.
CTGAGTCCTTCCAAGGAAGCGTTTTTTGATGCGCTATCTCTCGCCGAACGCTCTCGCAGCCTCCTGCTCCAAGATCGGAAGCTCCAACTAGAACTGCTCGAAGGAAAGCAGGCGGATCCCTACCTTGTGCGCTCCCTGGAGCGAGTGGATGCCTTGCTGGCTACCACCCAGATTGCCCTCCGAAGCCTGGACAATCAGTCTCCTGCCTTCATCCAAGAAGAGCGGAACCTCGATAGCTTGGTGAATCAGCGCCAACAAATCAAAGAGCAACTCCAGCGAAACGCGCCACTTTATGCCGCGACGCGATTCGGTGACCTGTCTTTTTCCCTCGATGAACTTCAGCGGCAATTGCCTCCCAATGTCTTGGTGGCCTCTTATTTTATGGGAGAAAACGAGGTATTCTTGTTTGGAATCACCAACAAAGACGTGGCGTTTCTCTCCATTCCGGTTCTGGACAGCCTTTCTCAGCACATCAATCGCCTTTCCGAAGCCGTGACCCTCCCTTACATGGGCCGGCCTTCTGCCCTTGATATGTTTGATAATCAGCGGAAGCAGCTCTCTTTTTCACTCTACGAATCCCTCCTCTATCCCCTGCTTCAAGAACCCGGAATGGCCGGCAAAGAGCGTCTATGGGTCATACCGGATGGGATCATTGGCCGCGTTCCTTTTGCTCTCCTCCACACCGAGCAGACGGCGTCGCGCTATTACGCCGAAGAGCCATTCCTGGTCAAAAAATTCGCTCTTGGCATGGCCAATAACCTCACTTTGCTCCACCTTCAGTTGCAAGCCAGTGGGATCAGCGGCGAGGCAAATATGCTCTGTGTCGCACCCTCATACCAGACTATGGCTGGTGGCAGTGGACGGAGCATTGGTCCCGATCAACTGAACCTGCCCGTGCCTCAAGGCGTGCGCCTGGTGTTTCACTTGCAGGAAGCCCAGTTTCTACACAACCGATATGGCGGAGGCTACTTGTATGAGCGAGAAGCGAATCCCACGCGATTTTTGGAAGAGGTGGAGCAGTATTCGCTGCTGCATTTTTCAGGCCATGCACAACCAGATAGTGCCACTGGTGTGTGGAACTACCTAGCTCTCGAGTCAGAGGCTGGCGATTTGGAGGCTTTTTCTCCCTTTTGGCAACCCAAGATTCTGGCGCTTCGACTCAATGCCCAGATGGTGTATCTGAGTGCTTGCGAGACCAGTAGGGGAAAATTGTATGCTGGTGAGGGCCACAGTAGCCTGGCACGGGCCTTTCTCTACGCTGGCGCCTCCTCCGTCGTGGCAACACTCTGGCAAATCGACGACAGTGTGTCACTTCGATTTGCACAGCGATTTTACCTTAATCTCGAAGAGCAGGTCCCCAAAGATCTTGCCATGCAGCGCACCATGCTCAGCATGATTGAGGAAAACAGACCACCTTACGCGTGGGCACCTTACTTGCTGTGGGGGAATACGGAAGGCATTTCGCTTCAAAAGCGTCAACCGCGCTGGCCTTGGTACTTGGGAATCGCAGCTGTATTGTCGATCGTAGGGTGGATCCTCTATGGACGCTGGAGAAGGACCCGCGCTGTGTAAACGCGGCCCGATTGTCGAGCACGTAGGAGATAAGTTCCCTGCGCCAGCCCATCGCCAGGTAGCAGCAGCGAGGCATTCGAAGCAGTGGGAAGCAACTCTGCCTGCCAACAGCTTCGGCCCATGAGGTCCAGCAGCTCTACCTCCACCAGCGATGTGGTCTCAAATCCCTCCAGCACGACCTCCATCGTGCCTCCTGTCTGCGTCTGCACACGAATGGTGGGCATTTCCGTCGTCCAATCGCTGAGGAGGAGCTGATTGGACAGCAGGGTCCGCCCATCGGCATAGCTACCCACCACGCGAAAGGCGTGCGGACGATGACGGGGAGTCCAGTCGGTGGATCGAATCTCCCCCGAAAACTGTCCGGCAGCTTGCCAAGTCTCCCCTTCGGATCCCAAGGTCTCCAGTGTCCAATGCTGCACGTTTTCGCCGTCGAAATCCCAAGCCAAATACAGTCGATTGCCGCGCTGCCATGATCGCAGCAGGAGGGAAGGATCCAGGCTACAGGGATTCGGATTGAAGCCCAGCGGAGGGGAAAATCCGGAAGTGATCACCTGACCTACCGCACCAGACGTTGCTCCCTGCGTCGCATTGGCACAAGCCTGGGCGTAGCCTGGCAGCCCGCCACCGATGAGGGTCGTAGCAGCTCCGAGTGGAACGGTGCTCCACACGACCCCGCCAGCACCACCGCCGCCGGGGCCTTCACAATTGATGCGCGTGTAGCCGCCGTTGCCGCCGCGAGCTTCTAAGGTCAAAGCGGCTCCATTGATCACATTTGCTTGCAGCAGAATGCTGCCACCTGCACCACCACCCCCTGCCCCATCGGAACCGCAGTCGCCTACGGAACCGCCATTGCTGCGAATACTGCCAGTGCCGGTGATGACATTCGCCTGAATCAGGACTATCCCGCCGCCATCTCCACCGTCTCTTGAATTGGTGTTGTTGTCTTGTCCGGCACCCCCGCCACCGCCCATAAAGGCGCGCTGCTGTGCCGGACTGTAGCCAAAGGCTCCCAGTGCCTTACCGCCAATACCCGGAGAGTTTCCTTTACAAGCAAAAAATCCTAACGTTCCTCCTCTTACCCCTCCAATTCCCCCTGCTCCAACATGACCTCCACCGCCGCCACCAGCATTGTGGTTGTTGCCACCGCCACCGCCATTCGCCAAGGCCCCACGCCCATAGGTTTTTCCAGGGAGATCTACGGCAATCCCTTCTCCCTTTCTGGCGCCGCTCTGATTGCCTAGCGCATTCAGATAGAAATATGAATTAGCTGCTGGAAACCAAGAGCAAGTATCCCCTATTTCCACCCCGGCACCTCGAAAACCGCGCTCACTGGCATCAATGAGTCCATTGACATACAGCGTGTCAACAACCGAAATGGCCAACACGCCGCCTATCTGGCCATCCCAAGGCAACGCTGTGAGCGTGCCTGTGACAACGGCATCTTGATATTCGGGGATTTTGATGAGCTGAATGCTTGTCTTGTGGGTAAGGGTGTCGTAGTAAGGCTGGGTGAGCTGATGCAACAAGTAAACATCTGCGCCGTCCACGCTACACACCCGCCCCATCTCCATGTTGCCAGCTCCACGGATGGCGCTGATGGTTCCAAAGCTTGCGTTATCGCCTTGATTGACAGCTGCACCCTTGGTTTGGTACAGCATCACGTATTCATTCAGGGAAAAGGAAGCGGCCTGCGTCGCATCAGACAGGGTGATGCGCTGTAGTACTGTGTCCACGGAGACCACGCGGGCATAGGTGTTCACTGTGCCAGAGATCGCCGTAGGCTGGGCTTGAAAGGTGCCTGGGAAAAGCCATCCGAAGATCATCGCACCGAGCAAGGGCAATGAGCGGGGGGTGTTGCCTTTCATGTCCACTAAGCTAGCCAATGTGATACGATTTTCGAAAAAAAAATTGCCGCTCTACGCTGCTCCAATCGCCGCAACATGACAGGATCGTCGATCCAAAAGACAAATTCAGACCAAAACTTACCTCCACTATCCGCATTCGCCCCAGAACACCGTAAGTTTGAATCGTCTCAACTGACATCCCAGCTCCGTCCGTACCAAGTCCCAAAATTCAACTTCCTTCTCTTGTCTCGCCTCTCATCTCACCTCGTGCCGCATTTCCGCAAAATACGCCTCCTCCTCGGGACGCTTTCGCTTCGAAAGCTCTGGAACTTTGCCTTGATCTACGGCTCCTTCTATTGGTCCAAGTGGCGAAAACGGCCCCTCCCCCTCGGCCAGCCGATCAAGGTCGGATTTGAGCCGACGACTTCCTGCAACCTCCGCTGTCCTGAGTGCCCTAGTGGCCTGCGCTCGTTCACCCGCCCCATCGGCATGGCGCCCATGTCGCTCTTCACGAAAGTCGTCGATGAGCTCCATCGGGAATTGATCTACCTGTTGCTGTACTTCCAGGGAGAGCCTTACTTGCATCCAGACTTTCTCTCGATGGCTCAATATGCTACGAGCAAGGGCATCTACACGGCGACCAGTACAAATGGGCACTATCTCAGCCCCGAAAAAGCGCGATTAACGGTCGAAAGCGGGCTTTCGGAAGTCATTATTTCCATTGACGGCACCACACAAGAGGTATATCAACAATACCGAATCGGCGGCAGGCTCGACAAGGTGAAGGAAGGCGTGCGCAACCTCGTCCGGGCGCGGGCGGAGGCGAAAAGCCTTCATCCGTTCATCTTAATCCAATTTCTCGTGGTCAAGCCCAATGAACATCAGATCGAGGACATCCGAGCCATGGGACGCGAGTTGGGCGTGGACCAAGTGCTGCTCAAGACCGCGCAGATCTACGATTTTCAGCAGGGGAATCCATTGATTCCTTCCCAGGAAAGGTATTCGCGGTATCGCCAACAAGCCGATGGGACATTTGCCCTGAAGAATTCCCTCGATAACCAATGCTGGAAACTCTGGCACGGCGCCGAGATCACCTGGGACGGTCGCGTGCTTCCCTGTTGCTTCGACAAAGATGCTGAACACCTGATGGGAGAGTTGTCCGAGCGTAGCTTTCGCGACATCTGGCGCAGCGAAACCTATCAGCGCTTTCGAGGCGACCTGCTGCACTCCCGGGCTGAGATTGAGATGTGCCGAAACTGCTCCGAAGGCACGCAGGTGTGGGG
>DAITMB010000215.1:0-4833 GCA_036835375.1 Bacteroidota bacterium | reverse complement strand
GGCGACGAGGTAAAACCGAATGTGAAACTGAATGCCTGCCGTGCCGATGGGATCTTCGCCGCATTCGTAGGAAGTAAGCTTTTCGGGATTCGGGCGAGCCGGGGCCAGCAGCCGTGCCAGGGACAGCCCCAGGAGAGAGAAAGTAGCCCCTCCGAGGACAAATGCCACCGCGTGACCAAATGCGGGGAGGTTTCCCGCCTGCGCTACTGCAAAAAATTCCTCTGCTCCTTCCACCTGTTTTGTCTTGATTGGTGAGCTATTAGGCCCGCGTTCACTTTGCCGTATGGCTGGTGTGCCTGCTAGGTAATGCGGATCAGTGCGAATGTCCGGTTTCTTTTTTGAATTGACGAATGAATAAGCTTTCGAGCTGCGAAATTGTTGCCGGTTTTGGCCTACCTTCACCGGGGATCTCTTACTTTTGCGGCCAAATCCTCTTGGCGGATGATCCAGCATTCTTCCTTGTTTGTTCTGGCGGAAATTTCACCTTCAAGCTCCAAATTGTATGAAATCTAAACACATGTTGAAACCCTTTTACCTTTTTTCCCTTTCTGCTGTGCTCTCAATTGGCTCTCTCGTTGCCCAGGAACCCGATTCCGCTGCGCGTGCATTGGCCGATTCTGCGGTGATAGCATACACTGATTCCTTGACGACCGCCAAAGATACCTCCTACTGGACTTTTGGAGCGATTGGCACCGCAGGATTCACCAATACCGGACAAAGCACCTACTGGCAGGCGGGCGGAATCACGTCGCAGTCTATTGCTGGAAGGATCGACGCAAATGCGAAGTACCTCAGGGGAAAAATTGCCTGGCAGAATGATCTGATTCTAGCCCTTGGCGCAGTGAAGCAAGGGAAAAGCGATGAGTCTCGATTCATTAAAAATCAAGATCGCATTGAGTTCGGCTCCAAATTGGGCCGCAACATCAACGAAAAGTTTTTGATCACTGGCTTAATGAGCTTTCGGACTCAATTTTTGCCCGGCTTTGTCTTTCCAGCCAATCAACCCACGATCATGCCTTCCGATACGGTATCTGGTTTTTTGGCTCCTGCTTTTCTAGAGTTTGGTTTGGGAATGGACTATCAGCCCGGACCGAATTTCTCCATCTACTTTTCGCCCATCAGCTCGAAGGTTACCATCGTGACCGTCGAGGCGTATCGCCCTCTCTACATTCCTCAGGAAGTGACCACAGGATCAGTTCGATATGAGCTGGGATCGAATCTCAAACTGAAATGGAATCAGCCTATTGCAGAAAATATTCTATTCGCTACCAACGCCAATTTCTTCACCAATTACCTCCAGAATTTCCCCTCGGTAGATATAAATTGGGAAACGCTGACCACGGCAAAAGTGAACAGTTGGTTTGCGGTGACTTTTGCGACCAATCTCATCTATGACGAAGATATCCTCTTCGATATCGTCAATTCTGAGGGCGAATCCACCGGAAGAAAAGGGCCTCGGACGCAGTTTCAGCACGTCCTCAGCCTGGGAGTCACCTACACATTCTTCTGATTTTCAAGGCTCACACAGCAACACCACGTTGGGAGTTATTCCTGATGTGGTGTTGGTTTCAAGGTCTTTTTGGATAAAGATGGAAAGGCATGCACAGTTGCACTAAAAAATCACACGCATGATCATTTGCCTGCCTCTCTTTTTATCGGACCTCTTATATTGGTCGTATAAACTGGCAAACAAATACCCTTATGTCAAGCATCATGAAGTCGAACTTATCATCCCTGCTTCTCTCTGGCGCTCTGATCTTGCTCTTAGGTACAATTGCTATGGTGAGTTGGGAAATGTTCGTCGAGGTCGATGTCCTCACCAGCATTGATCCTATCAAGCCTTCTCCTGTTCAGATCGCAGCTCAACCCTAATGCCATCTTAGGGTAATCGCAACCAAGAATTTCCAGATATCAAGCCATACGCAGCCGGGAGCCTTTCCTTGCTGCGTTTTTCTTGCCACTCAGTGACTGAGAAACCCTCAGTTTCACTATGAAGAAGGGATTTCCTAGTTGTTGCTTAGTGATCTTGCTTTCTAAGTGCTGAATTCAAGTTGCCGTGCTGATTGCCCAGGATTCCATCTATTGGATCGGCAGGAAAATTTTGACGGATTCGAGTTCAATGACTGAGAGGCTGTCCAACTGGTCTTTTTCAAAAGCGATGTCTAGATCGAATAGCGCGAGGGTCTTGGGGTCGGCCTGGTAGTTCACGTAGTCCTGCATGATGATGCCCTCTATGCGTCGCCTGTTGAATGCCTTACGGAATCGCAAACCCAGGCCGTCTTTTTCACGAAAGGAATAGGCCAAGTAGTCTAAATAGTAGTCTTTGGTGTTGATCCAATACACATATTCGTCCTCGAAGTCGTCGCCTCCTCCCTCTTCCGAAAACCTCACATGCACTTTGTGGTACGTTTGATCGAAGATGGTGACCAAGCCCAGGTCTTGGGCATTGACCGCAGGATCTTGAAGCCTAAAGGGAAGTAGGGCAAAATACCATACAGAATTGACAGAATTCGCATATCGTGTGGCTATCGAATCTGGTAACGATTGTAATTCTCCTCCTCGTAACCGAATAAATCGTTCGCTTGTCAACGCGTCTCGGTAATCAATGCCGTCTTCGGTGAATCGTCGCTCAAACCGGTATGATCCGCCATTCCAGCTACCTTCGTAGTCTCTACCCCGAAATTGAAAATGGATGTTTGCTTGTTGGTACGCGTTGCCCCCATGTGTCTCAATGGCCTTTGCGAGAATCGCTGCCCCAGCGCTTTCAGCTGGTATGTCAGCGGCTCCTTCGGCGCTTGCTTCGCTGCTTTGTGATGCTGTGTCCCGACATCCTTGACAGAACAGGGTGAGAAGAATCGCGAAAATTCGGTTCATGAGAGAAATTGATTGGAGGAACGAGGGGTTATGAATAAGATGAGGAGAAGTCAGGCGTCAGAATCGGGAAGTGATTCGCTGATCTGGAAAATGAAACCGCCATAAAAGTCAATTCGCAAGCACTTCTTTTTGGCCAAATGCTCAAAATAAAATGATTTTTTCTTTGCCCAATGATATGGTTTTTACATGTCCCTGCGACGATCATTGGCTGGGAGTCGATAGTGAAACTGAGTCGATTGCTTCTGATTCAGGCTTTTGTGAAGAAGAGCAACGCCCATTTTTTCAGCCAAAAACCACACTCCCTTCCAAGTACTCCTCCCGAGATAGGAAAGATCATGGAATGGATGTTCAGAAATTGCCGAAAATTGCCGAAAATTAGATTCTAATATCGTCTTCTTTCGAAAGAAATCGCGAATCAACGAGTGAGTACTACTATTATGGCTTCTGGCCTGCGAATCGACATCAGCCCATTTCTCAAAACTTATCAAGTAGATCCTGAACGGGGTTTTTTGCCCGAGCGTGATCCTCTCGACCGCCTGGGGCCTGCATTTTTGGCATGGGAAGAAGCCATGAATGAGCTGCCGGACCGCCTTTCGCGGCCGGGTGTTCGTGCTTGGCTGACCCATTTGCCCGAGTTTCCTGCACGGCTTCTGGAGCCGAGCGATTGCGAGCGCGCCTTTCTGCTGCTCGGAATGCTGTGCCACGCCTATCTGCACGGGGAAGAAATGCTTACGGAATCTTTGCCAGCCTTCCTCGCCAGGCCCTGGGTAGCCATCGCCGAGCGCCTGGGTCGCCCTCCTGTGCTTTCTCATGCTAGCGTCGTCCTGCAAAATTGGCGTAAAATCGACCCTAATCAGGGATTTCAGGTTGAAAATTTGGCGCCCCTTCTCACCTTTCGGCAGACCCCGGACGAAGGATGGTTTTACATGATTGCCGCCGCCATTGAGGCTAAAGGCGCCAAAGCGATTTCAGAATTGGCTGCGATGCTGCGTGCTGCCAAGGAAGACCAGCCCGAGTTGATCGAGGAAACCCTCCAGGAAATCGTGGCCATTCTGCCAGAGCTCACCCTGCTCCTGAGCAGAATGGGCGAACAATGCGACCCGGTTGTTTTTTACCAAACCATTCGCCCCTATCTCGCATCGGTCCGAGCCGTGAGATATGAAGGCAGTGAAGAGCTACCTGTGAGAACTTACGCTGGGGGCAGCGCCGCACAAAGCAGTCTTCTCCAAGCTTTGGAAGCGGGCCTAGGCCTTCCCCACGAAGAGCCTGGCAGTGCCAACTTTTTGCGCTCGATGCGACAGTACATGCCGCCCGCGCATCGCAGCTTTCTCAGTTCCATGGAGCGACTGGCGCCCACCTTTTTGGACATGTGCGAAGAATATCCGCAGCTTTATGCACTTCGACTCCAAGCTGCACAAGAGATGAAACACTTTCGAAACGGCCATTTGCAGCTCGTGTCTCGATACATCGTAGCCCATCAAGCTACGCATGGGCCTGGCCAGCTTGGCACGGGCGGCACTGATCCTCTCCCATTTTTGCGGCAGCTTCGCAATGACAGCGCGAATGTGCGATAGCCGCGGAAAGCTCAATGTTTGTTCAATTTTCTGGATGGCTCACGTCATACGTGGCCTGTAGCAAAGCAGAATCTACTTTTACTGAATCTAATTCCTGGCTTTTGACAACATTGGGTGTGAACGCGAACCACAGCAACATGCTGACTGCACTTAGGGTCGGGGAAAGGGTGTTATTTTCATGAAAGACAAACCATAAGTTGGTTTGAAGGCAAGTATTTTTATCTGATATCATAAATTAATGGCAAAAAATAAATTTTAATTCTTCATTGGGACCTATGATTAATTCATTAAACGATATTGCGGATAATGAATGTCACTGCGACCTGAAAAATCCCCTTTTCAAGCGAAATATTCCCAGGTAGATTGTCTAAAAGCTTCCCTCACA
>DAITMB010000214.1:0-4949 GCA_036835375.1 Bacteroidota bacterium | reverse complement strand
CCCTCCAGGGCCTGCCAACCGGCACCTATTTCCTCCGCCTCGAAGGCGCGAAGGGCGTCGCGACGCTGCGAATCGGGAAACACTAAACACCTTTCACCCCCGATGGCCTTGCTTCTCGAATCATCGCTGCCTCAAAAAGGGGGTGATCTGGTCGAGGACTTTGCTTCCCTGCTGCCTTTATCCGATATTTGAAGGCAGACTGTGAATATTCTCGAATGAAACGAATCTATCTTGACCATGCAGCCTCCACGCCGCTCGACACTGAGGTGTGGGAGGCCATGATTCCCCTCCTGAGGGACCACTTTGGGAATCCCTCTTCCACGCATGCCCATGGGCGACAGCTAAAAAATGCAGTGGAGGAAGCCAGGAGGACCATCGCTCTTCAGTTGGGGGCCGCGCCTGGGGAGATCATCTTCACCAGTGGTGGCACTGAAGCGGATAACTTGGCTATTCGCGGGGCGGTGGAAGGCCTCGGGATCCAAACGGTCATTTCCTCACCCATTGAGCATCATGCTGTGACCCACTGCATCGAGCGACTTGAAGCAGAAGGAAAAATTCGAGCGATCTGGATGAAGCCTAGGAGTGATGGCAGCATTGACCTTCAGGAACTGGAGGAACTCCTTCAGCTCTATCCACGCTCTCTGGTGTCGATCATGCACGCCAACAATGAATTGGGAACACTGCAAGACCTTCACGCCATCGGCACCCGATGTCGCGCGGTGGGCGCTTACTTTCATTCTGACACGGTTCAGACCATCTGCAATCTACGCTTCGACTTGTCCCGAATGCCCGTGGACATGATCACTGCAAGCGCCCATAAATTCAATGGTCCCAAAGGGGTAGGATTTTTGTATGCGCGCAAGGGCATCCAACTCCCCAGCTTGATTTGCGGTGGGAGCCAAGAGCGTGGCCATCGAGCGGGCACAGAAAATGTAGCCTCGATCGTGGGCATGGCCAAAGCCCTCAAAATGGGATACGATCGGCTCGATGCCAAACATGAACACCTCCTGGATCTCAAGCGCCATATGCAAGCTGCCCTCCTCGAAAAAGTGCCCGGAGTCGCGTTCAACGGTCCCGCGAATGAAGAGGAAGTACTTCCCACCGTGCTAAACGTCACCTTTCCTCCTTCGGTAGAAGACGGCATGGTGCTTTTTCAACTGGATCTCGAAGGAGTTTCGGTCTCGGGCGGTTCCGCGTGCCAATCGGGCGCTCAGTCCGGCTCGCATGTGTTGAGAGGAATTGGCAAATCAGGATCCGAAATTGGGCGCTCTGTTCGTTTTTCTTTCGGTTGGCAAAATACGAAAGCTGAAATCGATGTTGTGGTAGGTAAATTGCAAGTAATGGTAGGTAGTCCTGTTCTTTGACAGGACGCAGAGCGCTGAGTAGGCGCTTGAACTTCCCAAGAAGACAGTCTCATGGATCATGCCTCGGTAGCCATCTATTTAGATTTTGAAAATCTCGCGCTTTCGGCAGAGACTGTCTATCCTTCCCGGGATTACCCGATGAAGGTGGAGCCGCTACTGGATTTTGCTAGCACCAAGGGCAATGTCCTCTTGCGGCGTGCCTACGGAGACTGGGCCCGCCCTGTGTTTCACCGCTACCAGACCCAGCTCATGGAGCATGGGTTTGAGTTGATTCACCTTCCAGAAACCAACTCTCAGGGTAAAAACGGCTCGGATGTCCGCCTGGCCATTGACGTGATCGAATACGTGGGCCACTACCCCGAGATTGAAACCATCATCATCGGGTCGGGAGATACTGATTTTATCCCGTTGATTCAGCGCCTTCGATCCAAAGGCAAAGAAGTGATCGTCATGGGATTTGAGCACAGTGTAGGTGCGCTGGTGAAGCGGAACAGTGCCGAGTTTATCTCCCTCGAAAAACTCTTGGGGCCTCCAGAGACCGAAGCGTTGACAGTGGGGATCATAGAACAAAAAGATCCGATCTACGGCCGCCGACTCTTGGCGAGATTTATCAAATCCCGTACGGACGATAGTCCCGTGCTCTTAGCCAAACTCAAGCAGCAGCTGCTGCGATTCGATCCCGCCTTTTCTGAGCGAGACCTGGGATTTTCTTCATTCAAGCACTGGTTGCTCTCCTTACAAGGCGATTTGGTGAAGGGCATTGATGTGTCCAATCCCTCATTGCCCACGGTGTATCTGAGTGATGAGATTGTCGAAGTACAAGAGGAGCCTGATGGCGTTGCTTCACGAGAAATGGCCCATCAGTTTTTGTTAAAAAATCTCCGATACCAGCCTGATCACTTGCTGCGCAAAGCCATGTCCGAAGCCGTAATCGCGGCATTCGATCGCAGAAAGTCCCTCTCCATGAGCGAGTTGTCAGACTTTGTGTTCGAGCACTTGCAGCAAGTGCAGCCCAAGAGTGATATCAAAAAATACATTAATACCCTATTTACTGGCGGAGCTTTTGAACCCATCGACCGAAAAGCGAATGGCTCCCTCCTGGCACGACCTCTCTACCTCAGGGCCGACCTTGAGACCGCCAGTGCCCTTGATGAAATTTATATTCAACGGATCGGTGACATTCTACAGAGTCGATACACTGTGCTCCATACCTATGAAATCCTTGATTTACTGATATAATCCTGCCGATTTGACGACGAGTATCGCTGCTGGTTTTGCAAGTGTCAACCATGGGTATTTCCTAAATTTTTGATGTTATAACCTTGGTTTTGCTTGAAAGGCAATCATGGAAATGCGCAGTTCGCTCGCCAGCTGGTGGATGACACCTTTCGGATGGCCGCCTTTGGATCCATTATCAACGATCGGTCGTAGAGCCAGTGCATTAATTTCCGCCGACTTGAGATTGGTTGCCAGGGTTTCCTTTACACCCTGGCCCTGAAGAATTTTGAACTGAATCTGGCAGGTGCGTTGGCTGAGGTCGTAGAGGCGGTCAAAAAATTCTCTCTGGGTTTTGGACCAAAACGCATCCTTGCCACGCACATGCACGCAAGTGACCACACCCTCTATAGACTTGACTGATGGCATGAGCGTGAGAATGCTACCCGTGTCTTCTACCTCGAAGTCAGAGTAATAGGCAATGTGATGGATTTGCTGGACTGAAGAACCAAACGGAACCAGTACCAGTAGCACTCAACAATGCCACAAACTACCTACCCTATACTTCTTTTGAATCCTGGCTTACAGGTGGAATCCGACTGGAGTATTCCGAAACTCATTACGATGTGCTTGCATTTGGTCCTGTTCAGCTAGAATTTCCCATCGGGGGAGAGCAGCAAAACCTCCGAAATCGGGTCTCTTATGTCAGCAATTACAACTCTGACGTTGCCCTCGATTATGAGTACCACACCTACTACTCCTATGACATACAGGGGAACGTGCATACCATCGTTCACGAATATCCCGAGCTGACCACCTTCGAAAATCAGTACAAAGCCATACAATATGAATTTGATCTGATCAGTGGCAATGTTAAGCAGGTGAACTATCAGCCCGGCCATCCTGATCGATTTATTCATCGCTATACCTACGATTCCGACAATCGACTCACCTCGGTATTCACCAGTCCGGATAGCGTGTATTTCGACCGTGACGCGACGTATGAGTACTACCTGCATGGACCATTGGCAAGAGTAAATCTCGGCGAATGGCAGGTCCAGGGGATTGACTATGCCTACACCATTCATGGATGGCTCAAAGGGGTAAATTCAGAAACCCTCGCTCCTTCAAGAGATATTGGAATAGATGGACTGGGTGGTGGAATAAATCAAATGGTCGCCAAGGATGCTTTTGGGTTTGCTTTGCATTACTATCGGGATGACTATTTTGCTATTAATTCCCCCTCGGGCCCTTCACACTTCCTGACGGATGATGCTGATTTTTATAGTTTTTCCAATGCCTCATTCCAAACTCCCAAATCTCTGTACAACGGAAACATCATGATGATGCAGACCGCCCTTTTGAATCACAAGTATCATGTTTTACCTGACCAGCGAATGAAATATGAATACGACCAACTTCAACGAATTCGAGGAGCAAGGGCCATCAGGGATCAAAATTTGCATGCCTCCAATACTTGGAACCTGAGTGCTTTGAGCATCACCTCCGACTATCAGGGTGTATGGACCTATGATCCGAATGGCAACCTCACCAAACTAGACCGGAATGGGTCAGGGGATGCAGCCTACTTTCTACAGGACCAGTTTGAATATACCTATGCATCAAATACCAACAAGTTGATGTATGTTCAGGATGCAGCTGGCTCTGCTGGACCTGAGGACATGGACTCTCAGAATGCAGGGAACTATGAATACTACTTGGATGGCAACCTTAAGTCTGACGTCGCAGATAATATTTCCCAAATACATTGGAATGTAGCTAACAAAATTGAGAGAATCGAGTTTGTTCCAGGAAATGGTAAACCAGATGAGATAGTATTCCGTTACGATGCCATGGGTGAACGGGTCGCTAAAATCGTGAAGCCGGATGCCCAGAATCAGGAAACCTGGACATACACTTACTATGTACGTGATGCTCAAGGTAATGTCATGGCCACCTATGAGCGAAAGACCTACAAATCAGACCAAGTTAATCCGCCTCCTGGCTTAAGTCCAGATGTGATGCCCGACTGGGTAGCAGGCAATTACCCAGTTTCCCTCATGCGTCTTAGCGAGCAACATCTCTATGGCTCCTCCCGACTTGGCATTCTTGAATCGGATCGGTATCTTAGTCTTGTATCAGAACCTGTAGGTGTTATGCTCCTTTCTCCATCCATATACAATCCCTTCGAGCCGCTCCCAGGCGATCCCTGCGGCTGCGATTACGATCCAGACCAGGAACCCTGTTGGTGCGTGGAGCCAGACCCTTGCGGCTGCCCGCCCTGTGTGGGAGAGGGCTGTGAAGAATGCTACTGTAGCGAATGGCCACCACTCCCCGAAGAAGAAGAACCCCATGCCATAGGCTACTTCG
>DAITMB010000213.1:0-4978 GCA_036835375.1 Bacteroidota bacterium | reverse complement strand
GGGGCTTCACCCCCGGCTAGTGAATTGCGCCCTTACAGGGCTTCCACAACTCTCACGCTTCGACAAGCTCAGCGACCGCAAAACGCTCAACTCTCAACATCTCAATCTCTTTTCTTCACCCCCGGCTGACATATTTCGCCCCGTTGGGGCTTCTCAAACTCTCGGTCCCCGAGCGATAGCCGAGGGGCGCTTCTCAATATTCCCAGCGCTTGCGCATAGGATTGTAGAAGGTCGCTCCGATTTTCCACTGCCCCGAAAGGGATTCCTCATAGTTGCTGTAGGCCGTGACGTAAAACACGCCGATTTTGAAGCGGTCACTCTTGATTCGAAATGGCCACTGCATACCCAGGTAGGCTTCGCTATGAAAAAATCCGCCATCGCGGATTAACAAGCTTCCGCCGCCGACGGTGATCATGAGGGGGGTTTTCTTCAGCAAAGGAATTTTTTTGACCAAAGCTCCGCCAAAGTCGTGGAGGTAGTGAAACTCAAGGTACTCGTTGGGGGTGCTGATGGTGGGCCCCAGCAGCTGAAAGGCGCGGAGCGGATTGGCGAATAGAAAAGGATCGGAGCCGCGAAAAAAAGTATAATCGGTAAATCGAAGGTTGCCTTCGACAGGAAAGGTACCCGTGTGAAGTCGCCAACGCGAGATCCCAAATGAACCGGGTCGAAACTCGTGGTCCACCACCATGGACACAAAGGAGAAATTGATAGAGCTTTGCGCAATGCCGGGAATTGCTTGCTTGTAGGTGAGGGTAAATGTGGGCCAGGGACTTGGAAGGTTCACCTTCCGGTATGGCTCCATGAAGTATTTTTGAAAGGGCGTGTAGGACAGCACCAGTTCCACCAGCAATTGTCGGAAGGGATCGAAGGACTGGGGGATGTTCAGCTCCCCAAACAATTCGTTGCCCCATTCGGCGAGCTGCAACTGGTCGATGGCATTGAACTGCGAATAGTCTGCACTCACGGCGAGGGTCAATCCATTGATCAGCTCTCGCTGATGCCCTGCACCAACGTACACTTTGTTGATAAAATTACTCCGGCTCAGGATCGCTCCCAGGTTGGTGAATTGTGTGATGATGCTGTAAACGTCGCCGCCGCGAACGAAGGCGCTCCCTAAGTGGCGTGGATCATACAGAAATCCTACCCTGCCCTCTGCCTTGAGGTCGCGATTGTTGAAGCCATAGTCGGTGGATGCACGCACACTGAGCGCATTGGCTCGGTCCCAAGTCTTGACCACCGAGCCCCCCAGCGCATGGCGATAGCCCCCCACCCCGAATGGCCGTGGCTGGCTCGCCAGCGGATCCAGAAAGTAGTGCATCCCATGCGCCCGGTCGAGGTAGGACATCCCATTGAACAGCACATCCCGCCACGAAAGTCGATTGTAAATTGAATCCTGATAAGACAAATATGCGTCACTGTTATGATAAGCTTTGATGCTGTCTTGCTTCACCACAAAATTGGTCTCAAGGCTGCTCAGGGCCATGGGCCGAATTCCCTCCCAATAACTACTGTCTCGCTCAAAAGCAATGGCGTCGGCACGCAGCAATTCATTGCGGAAAAAATTCTTGGGAAATGAAGGATTGATATCATAGTTTTCGTAGGAGGCAAAGGTCTCGCCCAATACAAGAATTCGCCCATCCTTCAAGGCATATTCATAAGTCTCATTATTTAAGAGCCACTGCCCCGATGGATCCCGCTGATAGCGATGGTGAAATGTGAAATACTGAAACACATTTAAGGCAGAGGGCAGAATCTCCAGCTTCATCTCACGGATCACCCAGTCGCGATCTACGACCCAGATCGTCCCTGCAAACCCTTGCCCTTCGCGATTGCGCGGCGTGACTTCGATTTCATAGATCACTTGGCCGTCCTCATAGGTTTTATTCACCAGACGAAAACGGTAGGTCAGTTGCCAGAGTGTGCTGTGCAGGGGACTCACGAAGGGGCGGTCACCGAGTTGAAGAATCTGGACGAGGTTTTGGTACAAATTCAGGCCCGCACCGGGCATTGTCGGCAGAAAAAAGAAGGGATTGTCCAGCTCTGTGCGGTAGGTCTCGGCGGCATTGCCGTCTGCAAACCTCACGGTGTTCCCCGACTCCACCGAGCGACGCTCATAGTCACGATACGCCTCTACGACAGTCTTGGACAAGCCGGGGGCCTGAAAAAACGATTGGCTCCGCATTTCCACAAAGGTCCGCATCGGAAATTCGCCCAAGGTTGTATCTCCTGCAATCGGCTCGGTCGAAAGGCTGTCTCCGGCAGTCACCGTCAAGCTGTCATTGTCCGTGGCGAAGTCCTCCAGCGTGTCCGAAACGGTGACCACGGCAGAATCCAGAAGCGTGCTGTCCCTGCGGGGCCACCTGAACTGCCGAGGCGCTTTGTAATAGGTTGCCGTGTCCTCTCGCAGCGTGGCTTTGACATAACTTTGGCAGGAAAATGATGTGGGGCCGCCTTTGTATTCAGCCTTGTGTTCGATCATTTGTCGCATGATCTCATAAGCCGGATCCTTCTTTCCGCCGCTGATTTCGACAACTTGGAGCGAAAAGGGATTATCGCGGAGTGTCACCACCAGCGGCTCTTGGGAGGGTACGCTCACCTTCACAGAATCATATAAATAACCAAGATGTTGAAAATGAACCCAATGCGTGCCCTTCGATAGAACCAGCCGAAACGAGCCGTCTTCAGCCGTCATGGTCCCGCGGCCTGGGGTCTTCGTTTGTATCCGCACATAAGCTATTGCCTCGCCCTCCAAATCCAAGACCTTTCCCTGAATGGCCTGACCGTGCAGCCCTCCACCACATATCAGAAAAAAAATCGCTACAAGGAGTTGAATCCAAGGTAATTGTCGAGGCATTCTCTGAAATTCATTGATGATACCACAGACGCAGAAATCTCTCATGAGGTTGTATCCCTTCGATAAGGTTCTTAGCAAACACAGGGTGCTGATGCGCTCAAGCCAGCAACTCCGTCTTGGACAAGAACCTGGCCGAGAGAAGGATGAATCATTACAACTTTCTGAAACAAGCGATGGAAAAGGATGGAAAAAAAGTGCAGCGTTGACGACATTCGCCAGATCAACTGACCTTCCAATCTCTCTCTTCACATGAAGCCACAAAATTCTGTTTCCGAATTGATTTCCTTCCAAGGTTTCTGGATGTCACTGCTTGCTTTCTTTCTAATCGCAAGTGGCGGCTTTTCAGGATGCCAAAGCAGCGCAAACAATCAACTTCCTGCCTTGCGCGATCCTTCTTTGATTCACCTCAACCAAATCGGATTCTCGCCCGCATCGCCCAAAGTCGCCGTCGTGCAAGCCGCCGATGCGGAGACTTTTGAATTGCGCAACCAGGATTTGACAGAAACCTTTTATCAAGGGATGCTGGATTCTGTAGCGATTTCGCCCTATTCTGGCAAATCTTCCCGCGTAGCTGATTTTTCGTCATTTGACCAAACGGGCAGCTACGTCTTGGTGGTGCCTGGTGTGGGGATTTCACATCCTTTTGTCATTGGCGATCAGGTCCTCTTTCCTATGGCGGTCGCTTCCCTCAAGGCATTCTATTACCAGCGGGCCTCACTGGATCTCCCCGAAACTTATGCTGGCAAATGGGCCAGAAAAGGGGGACACCCCGATGATCGGGTCATGATTCATGCGTCTGCTGCCAGCTCGGGTCGCCCGACAGGAAGCTTGATTGCTTCGCCAAGAGGCTGGTACGATGCCGGCGACTACAACAAATACATTGTCAATTCTGGCATTACCACGGCGACGCTGCTCTCCCTCTACGAAGATTTTCCGGCCTACTTCGACACCTTAGGCATCAACATTCCGGAGCAGCACAATGAGGTTCCCGACCTGCTGGATGAAATCCTGTGGAACCTCCGCTGGATGCTCTCGATGCAGGACACGGAGGACGGAGGCGTGTATCACAAGCTCACGACCCCCAATTTTGAAGGGATGGTAGCTCCCATAGAAGCCAGGCAGCAGCGCTACGTTGTGCAAAAAGGAACTGCTGCTACCTTGAATTTTGCCGGGGTGACAGCCCAAGCCGCGCGGATCTTTGCAGCATGGGAATCTTCTCTGCCCGGCCTGGCTGATAGTTGCCTACAAGCTGCCAGGCTGGCGTGGGAATGGGCCGAGGCCCACCCGGATGTTCGCTATGATCAATCGGCCATGAACAAGCAATTTTCCCCGCCTATCGTCACAGGCGCATATGGCGGCAACCATCTCCCTGGTGCCAAAAGCTGGGCAGCCATCGAATTGTACCTCAGTACCCAAGACACCAGCTATCTCCGGAATTGGAAGCCGCTGAAAGACGAGGAGGTGACTGTGCCCGGATGGAGCAACGTGGGAATGCTCGGATATTACAGCCTTTTGCGCTGCGCTTCCCGCCTTCCCGAAGACTTTCAGCCCAGACTAGACACCATTCGCCGACAAGTGATGGGCCTTGCTACAGCACTCGCAGCCGGAAGGACGACTCATCCCTACAGAACGCCGATGGGTGGACGGGTCTCGGATTATGTGTGGGGAAGCAGTGCAGTAGCGGCCAATCAAGGCATTTTGCTGCTTCAAGCGTATCGCATGAGCGAAAACCCCGCGTTGTGGGAGGCGGCACAGGCCAATATGGATTACTTGCTGGGGCGCAATGCCACGGGCTATTCCTTTGTGACAGGCTTCGGTTCCCGCACCCCCCTGGATCCCCATCACCGCTTGGCCAAGGCCGACGGAATAGAGGAACCGCTGCCGGGATTCCTTGCTGGTGGTCCTAATCCCGGAAAGCAGGATGGCTGCAATTATCCCAGCGACGCCGCCGATGAGTGCTACGTGGATGACGTCTGCTCCTACGCCTCCAATGAAATCGCGATCAACTGGAATGCACCTTTGGTCTATCTCGCCTTTGCCTTGGATCGCTTGCACCAGCCATAAACCCTCAACTCCCAACTCCCAACTCTCAACTCTCACCTCTCAACTCTCAACTCCCAACTC
>DAITMB010000212.1:0-4996 GCA_036835375.1 Bacteroidota bacterium | reverse complement strand
ACTTTTCCTCCCCCATGGAAATTTTTCGTCCTCACCGTCAGGAACAGGTATTTTTTCAATCCTTCAGACGCGCGCAGATTTTCTCTCTGGAGAGGCTGTGCTGGAAGTTCATCTCCAAGAAAAAATCTCGACGCTATGCATCGGAAAGTCCTGGCATACCTCACGCGCACGCATCAGGGACATACTGAATTGCTGGTTTTGCGCCGTACGAATGGCGAGAAGCAGCTATTGGAAGTGCCGGGGGGGAACGTCGGTCCCAACGAACGTCCCGAGGAAGCACTCTATCGACAGGTAGAAGAGGAGACCGGCCTCGTTCATTTAAAATTTAATTGCCTTCTTCTTCGCGACTCCTACTTCCATCCCGCCAGACGTCAGAAGCAAGACCGATACTTTTTCCATGTGGAATCCCTCGAAAATCCTCCCCATCAATGGCAGCACACGGTGCAATCTTTTGGAGGGGACAATGGCGAGACCTTGGAACTGTTTTGGATGCCCTTGATGGATGCCAAACAGCAACTCAGTTTTGGACAAGGGAGAGGCATCCTCCTCTTGTGCTGCTCCGCCGACGAAAGCCTTGTCGGAGAAGACGTGATCAGCGGAAGAGCGTGACTGTACCGCTGCGCCTGATCTCTTCCCCTTCGTAGCCTTTTGCGATGACCTTGAAGACGTACACACCTTCTGGAGAATCCACGCCATTCACTCGACCGTCCCAGCCAGCACTTTGGTCCGTCGTGAGGTAGATCAGCTCTCCCCAGCGATTGAAAATGGCCATTTCAAAGTCCGCAACGAAGGCTCCTTTGATGAGAAACACGTCATTGTGCGCGTCTTGATTGGGAGAAAAGGCATTGGGGAAATACAAGAGGGGATCGACGGTGATACAGGATTCATTGGAAACGCTCTCCAGTACATTTCCCCCTCGCTCGAATGCTCGAATGCGGTAGCAATAGGTGCCTTGCGCTAAATCCGTAGATCGATCGACATACTCCAACTGATTTCCCTGGACCGTAGCAAGTGTGATGAATTGCATTTGAAGTTCGTCAAAAAGCTCAATGGTGTAGCGGTCCACGCCATTTTCCCACTGGTCATAAGGGGTCCAATTCAATATTACCGATCCTTCGTTTCGCTTGGCTTGCAGCCAGATACTTTGGCCGATATACCCCGCCGGCGTCACGTCCCCACAGCTGTCCAGCACAAAGGCGCGGTAAGCATAGGGACGCACCTGCACATTCACCTCCGAATCCCTTCGCTGACGTGTCGTGTCCGTAAGGCTTTGCCTGTACCAAAATTGGTATCCCATTCCGGCGTCTTTTTCGATGAATACCTCCACCAGATTATCTCCGGGAGGCACATCTCCCCATTGGACCATCAATACGCTGTCGTCCTCCACCGTCACCAACTGCATGTCGAGTGGGAATGGTGGGCCAAAGTGCATGGGAGCTTCTCTGCGAATGTTGCTGCGAGAAGACCACACCCCTGCCACCGGCTTGGCGGTGATACGATAAAAGTGTGCGTCATAGCAAAACATGTCTTCGTCTACCCAAGTCAGCACGTTGCCCGGGAGCGTCGTCATGAGCCGCAGATCTGTCGTGTAATTTTGGACGCGATAGACATAATAGCTATCCACAGGCCAGCCGACATAGGGGCTCCAAGTCAGCTCAATGGCATCCACGAGGGACTGTGACTGTAGCAGGATGCTGCAATGGATGCGGTCTTCCCGCTGATCCGATGGCCGATCGCAATGGTTGATGACCTCCAGGCGATAGCAATAGGAAGAGGTGATGGTGCTCAAACCTTGATCGGTGAATGCGGTGTCGCGGAGGTTGGAAGAGGCAAAGATGGGTTGCCAGTTACCTGCCGCCGCTTGTCGATAGAGTCGATATTCTCTGAAATCGTCCCGAAAATTGTTGTAAGGAGCATATTCAATCCGAATCGCGCTCTCGTTGATGACCGTCACATAGTGAATCATCGGTGCAATAGGAGTCTCATCCACTTTCACGCGGATGAGCAGCGGCTTCGTGAGAGAATCTTCACACCCAAACACGTCTCGCACGCGAAGCGATACGTCATACAAGCCAGAGGCTGGATAGGCAAAGCTGGGATTTTGCTGGGTGGCACCCATGCCATTTCCAAATTGCCAAAACCAATTGCTGAAGGAGGTGTCGGTCACGCTGAGATCGGTAAACTGGATCGGGTCGCCGGGGCAGACCACGGTATCACTTACCTCAAACTGCGCCTGTGGATGGTCCAGCCGAATGTACTGTGGCTTGGTCAAGGTGTCGCGGCATCCCTGCACATCCTCCACGTAGAGAGTTACCGTGTAAGTTCCATCTTGTACGTAGGTATGGAGCGGATTCTCCTCATTGACCGGGGGCGTGTTGTCTCCAAATCGCCACTCCCAAGCCACGAGGTTGGGCGTGAGAGATTGAAACTGGACCGCTTTCGGTGCGCAACCAAAGCTGTCATCTGCTGCGAAATTGGCCACAGGCGGTGCCAAAGCCTCTAGCGACAATGTATCGGAAGCGCTACAACCATTCTGATCTGTCACTTGGAGCGAAGCATTGTACACTCCGGGAGCCACATAAAGGAAGCTCGGTTGGAGCTGGGCAGAGAAAGAAGGCGCTGCCAGATTAAAATTCCACAGTCGCTGCGTGATGGGACTGCTCCCGGGTGTGCTCAGGTCATTGAATGTCACGCTGAATGGCGCACAACCTGTTGTGTCGGACAAGCCAAAAGCAGCAGTCGGTGAGGGTACCACATTCACGATTCCTGTCTTCACCAAGGTGTCGGCACATCCAAAGCTGTTCACCGCGATGAGGCTTGCATCGTAGCTCCCGACTTGGTCAAAGAAAAAGCTGGTTGCATTGAGCGTCGAAGTACTAAGCCCTAACCCTATGTTCCAACTCAGCCCCGTGATGGGAGCAGTAGATGTGGTGGTGTTCGTGAAATTGACCAAGCCACTGTCACAGACCACCGTAGGTCCCGGCGAAAACGAGACTTGAGGGACGGGATAAATCGTCACAGGCGTCGTGTTGGGAACCACTACCACACAGCCAGCGGTGTCTTCTATGATCAATAAGGGCAAATAAACGCCAGGAGTAGGATAGGCATAAGTGGTGGTTTGTCCGCTTCCAAGACTCCCATTATTAAAGTCCCAAGTAAACAATACCACATCGGGACTGCTGGCAGTGAAGGTGACCGGAACTCCAGGACACACAGCCGTAGGCGCCACGGTGAATGTTGCTGATGGACCTGTCAGTTGAATAAGATCCACCACAGTAGCAGTGGCCACACATCCAGCATCAGAAGTGGCCGTGACACTCACCGTGTAGGTGCCGGGATTGACGTAAATATGCGAGGGATTTTGACCGACAGAGCTGACGCCATTCCCGAAGTCCCAGTTCCAAGTGACGAAGGGATGCGGTGAGAGTACGTTACCCGTGAAATTCACCAGCAAAGGGGGACAATCAGCAGAAGTAGAATCTGCCAGTATGCTGATCACTGGATCAGCAATGGTGATATAATTAGGGATCACGAGGGTACTGTCACAGCCTTGAAAATCTGTCACCGTCAGCGACACTGTGTAGGTGCCGGGCTGTGTGTAGCTGTGCGTAGGGTTGAATGCGGCAGAAGTCGTGTTGTCTCCAAAATCCCAGAGATAGCTTAGACCAGAACCCGTCGAAGCATTGAGGAACGTAATGGCATTGTTGGGACAATTGATCGGAAACTGAGTAGAAAAATTCGGAATGGGCTGAGATAAAAATACGCTGCCCGCGTCAATGAAAGAGTTGGCACACCCAAGCGAATCCGTAGCAGCTAAGCCGACCGACCATGAACCTGGCGTATTGAACACGTAGGTGGGGTTTTCGAGCGTAGAAGTCGCACCCGGAGGCCCGAAAGTCCAGCTCCAAGCGGTGACTGGGGCTAGCGAAGTAGTATTATTTGTGAACGTGACTGTCAGCGGAGCGCAACCCTGGCTTGGCGCCGCAACAAAGCTTACCTGCGGCTCATACACGGACACGAGCTGGACGAAGGAAGTATCATCAGTACATCCAATTGAGTTAGCGACATTCAACGTTACATCGTATTTCCCGGGAGCCGTGTATAGGTGTCCAGGGTTGGGGGCAGCGCTCGTCGTTCCATCTCCCAAGTCCCACAACCAATTGACGGCTTTGTAAGATTGATCAGTCAAGACGACCTGCACAGGACTACACCCAAAAGTGGTGTCGATTGAGAAATCTGCATCCACCAATTCTACCATCACCAGGCCACCCAGGGTATCACTACAGCCTGTAGTTAAATTTTCCACTATCAACAGGGTCTGATATGCTCCCTCCGCGGTGTAGATATGCGTCGGGTCTTGGACGGGGGAAATTGGACTGCCGTCTCCGAAGTCCCATTGCCAAGTGTCCGCCCCAATGGAGAAGTCTTCAAAATCGACGGTGAAAGGAAGTTCGCAGCCAAAGGCGGAATTGGGCAAAAATAGCGCGATCGGAGGATCTATGTACACCAGTGAATCGACGATCAAGGTATCGGGACACCCTCTGTCTAATGCGATGAGCATGACGGAAAAATAACCTGTATCGGCAAACTGATGCGTGGGTTCAAATAGGCTCGATGATCCGCCATCACCAAATATCCAGCTTGAGCTATCAGAGTTAATGGAAAGGTTGAAAAATTCGATTGCGGTCGAAGCGCAGGCGCGGGTCGTGTCTGGAATAAAATCTGCCACGGGCGTATCACCCGCCGCAATGTAGTCTATAAACACCAGCGTATCCCGGCAGCCGTGCTCGGTCTCAATGATCAAGGTGACATCAAAATAGCCCGTGTCTTGATAGGTATGAACTGGGTTTTCGAGGGTTGATCCTGCGCTCCCATCACCAAAATCCCACTGCCATGAAGTCACCGTGGATGGGCTTAAGGACCCATCAAAAAAAGATACCTGGCGGGGCGCACACCCTTTGCGATTGAAGGCATTGAATGACGCAACAGTCTGTCC
>DAITMB010000211.1:0-5067 GCA_036835375.1 Bacteroidota bacterium | reverse complement strand
GAAGGTAAGCTGTGACATGCCTGAATTTAGCTTCCTCCGAACAATTTGCACAGATTCAGATGCTTTTCTACAAAGGCTCCAATCTCAAACAACATTCTGAAAGGTTCCAAGACTATCAACAAAGCGCAGTCTAAATGAGGTAGAAGGACAAAACCGCCTCACCGTACCTCCCCCCGCAGCCACCGGCCCATTTCCCCACAAACCTGCTCCGCCTCCGGCCCAAAAAAGCGGTCATTGGTCAGGAACCCGTGCAACACACCGGGCACTTCTAGGTGCCTTGCCTGTCCGCCCGCCTGGATCACGGCCTGCACAAAGGCCCTTCCCTCGCTAGTCAGCGGGTCAAATTGCGCGTTCACCACCATCACGGGCGGCAAGCTCTCAAACGGACCATACATTGGCGATACGCAAGGGTCGCGCCACAGGGCCGAATCGGGTACATACGCCCGCCGCGTGAGGTCGAGGATGCTTTGGGTGAGGCCATAGCCCGTGCCAAAGAAGCGGTAGGAATCACGGTCGCGGGTGGCAACATCGGTAATGGGGTAGGCCACGGCCACGGCCCGCACGGCCGATATGCCCTGGGTGGCGGCGGTTTGCGCGAGCAACAAGGCTAGGTTGGCACCGGCGCTTTCGCCGCTGAGGATAATCCGATCGGAGTCGCCGCCCCACATGGGACTCAGCGCCTGCACCTGCCCCAGCGCCGACCACGCATCGTCCAGCGCAGCGGGATAGGGGTTTTCGGGGGCGAGGCGGTAACTCACGGATACCACCACGGCCCCGGCGCTGCGGGCGAGGCGGCGACACAGGTTGTCGGTATGGTCGAGGGTGCCCACCGTCCAGCCGCCGCCGTGAAAAAAGACCATCACGGGCTTGGGGTTGTCGCCTTCGGGCACATACACCCGGATGGGCTGCGCAGCGGCAGGTCCAGGCAGCGCGAGGTCGCGGATATCGGCAAATTCGGGCGCAGGACCGGCGAGCATGAGCGTACCTTTATCAATCTCTTGGCGCACGGCATCGGAAAAAGCCGCCGGATCGGGGTTCTCGTCGGAGCCAATCAGCGCCCCGATCTGGAGGAGCAGGGCGGCGCGGGCACTGAGGCGACCATGTGGCGTGGCCGTGCTGAAATGCCACCAGCTCAGGGCGATGAGCAGCAGCGCAGCGAGAATCCACCAGCGTTTTTTCATGGGGAGAGTGTGGGTTTTGAAAACAACTGGGGATCAGGCTGATTTGTTGACAAAGTGTCCTCAAATACGCTTATGAAGGATTTCATCAGTGAAATTGTTCACAACGTCTCCGATGTAGTTAATTGCTTGATCTGATAAGTTTTATTTTCCCCTTTGTACTTCCAGTTCTTTTTAAAGAAGTCATCCAGCCCCTTGCACAGTCCCAAGCTGAACCTCAATCCCCTGAATTTTTTTGCTTGTTCTGCACCCACATATCGTCAGTAACAAAACTGATACAATCATGGCTCGCTTCATGGCTTGATCATTTTTTGAAAGTACATCTGGTCGGCAACTTCGATGGTGAGAAAGTAAATGCCCGAAGAACGTTTTGGCGCTTGGCGCTGTGGCAGAATTCGGAGTCCCGAAGTTTCGGGATCAATACACCACCCCGAAAGCTTTCGAGATGAATGCGAGGCAGAATATTCAAATAACCACTTCACCCGCCATTGAGCCAAACGCCTGTTGTGTGCTGCGCTTATTGTCTTTATCGTACCAATCGATTGCATTACAACTTTTTCCAAAAAACGATTTTATCTTCTCCGTCTTTCCAAAAGTCTTGAATGACTGCGGCTTGGGTGTAACCCATTTTACTATAAAAATTCCTTGCACCAATTTGAGCCTCATCACTTGACGTTTCTACGATTAGTATTCTACCGTCTTTTTGTTTTAGTCGTTGTTCGATATAATTCATCATTTGACTTGCTATCCCTTTTCTTTGAGTGTCTTGGGAAACGCCAATTGCTAATAGATTATATGTTCCGTCAGTCAGTTTTTCAGGCACGCAATATCCAATGGCAACTTGTGTGTTGTTATCTATGTATGTAAACCAAAAGTCTTGCGTGTCGGGATTGTCGAAATAATCCGAAATCATTTCGTCTAAATGTTCAGATGGAAACAATTCACTTGAATCAACTACTTTTTTCAGTCCGTCAATGTCAGATTTTGATACTGGTCTTATTTTCTCGTCCATTTTTTTTCATAAATGTAAACTTCACTTCCCTTTGCTCCTTCAATCCTGCTAGATTATACCCACTGGCTACTTACCTGATACATCAGGGCTGAGATTTCGGCATTCGCACCCATTCTTGTGTGGAACCTTGGTTGGGATCATCGCCGGGGTTATTGCTGCCCCAAGTCTTGCCCTGCCTATTAACCCAGTAATAGCTGTGGGCGGTCGGCAGCTCTATCGTACGTTGGTCGTAGGGATTGACATAAGATTGGACAGCGCCGAGGTTTTCGCGAAACTGCTGATGGTTGCGGTCTTGGGAGGCATTGCGCTGGTCGGTCACCTTCTGCCAGTTTTTTTGAGACCACTCGCGATATTGGCGGGCGGCTTCTCCGTAGGCGGTGGAGTTTTGAAGGTTTTGCTGCATAATACCCCGCATGCCAAAAGCGGCGCCACTGGTGGCGG
Source organism: Bacteroidota bacterium (assembly GCA_036835375.1). Taxonomy (GTDB): domain Bacteria; phylum Bacteroidota; class Bacteroidia; order J057; family J057; genus JANQTF01. The sequence goes on along the minus strand of DAITMB010000211.1, from coordinate 2,436 downwards.
AGACTTGACTAGCAACTTGCGGCAGCCAGGATGCATAATCATTCCACTGATGGGACTGCGCTGCCGCAGCAGAAACGACCATCGTACACATATCGTAGCTAGGCGCGACGCTACATGTGGCCTGCCCACGACAAGGCACGCCATTGACCGCATAAGTATAGTCGAAAGTGTAGGCATATTGGCACCCTGCAATGGGCGTACCCTGACGGGGCTGGCTGAGTTGAAGGTTTTGGTAGCCAGCAGCGGCGAGCTTTTCGTACACATACTGCCCCGGAGGATAGTTGGCTGGCATACCAGAGTTGCCTACCATGATGGTGAGCGCGGCATTGTCGGGTGCGATGAGTACCACCGCAAATTGCCCATCTTCGGCCACACGCCAACCGGGAGGCAGTGCATAAGTAAAGAATTGACCTTGTCGGATGCTGAGCTGGCCGCTATCCTGATCTCTTTGCGAGGCACTGGAGGGGGAAAGATTCATTTCTTGAGTATGTTCACCCCCCAGCTTCGCTGCGGGTTCGGTCGTAGAAGAGGAATCGCTTGGCCCACATCCTGAAAATGGCAGCAGGAGAGCAAACAGCCATCGGGCAGAAACTAGTCTCATGGGGGAGGAATGATGGATTTCTGAAAGATGAATTCAAGATAAGCGAAAGATTCATTTGCTACTCTCCTGAAGATGTCTCCATTTCAAATTTTTGTGACCATTTATCCTCTACTTCCATTGATCAGTGCCTGTCCGCACTGATTTTGGCTTGACTTGGTAATATTTTGGTAGCCTGTTTCCAGCGAATAGATCCCACAAAGATCCTCATAAGTTGTCAAAGCGACCCGAAAGATCTTCTTGGGAGATGAATTTTCTCATTGCAGCCTGTTCGAAGCGCCGCTAGGTTAGTAGGAAAATAGCTCCCCCATCATGGAAGTCCCCCAGCTGCCTTCGTTCGCTTTTGACAATCTTTTTTCCCTTCGCCAGACCATGCTCGACCATGAGCGTGCGCAGCAAGCACTGCTCCAGGGCATTCATCCCATCCATCAAGACAGCGCCAGAAATCTCCTGCACTACCTTTCCCTTCGCACGGTGAACCTCCGCGAGATTCAGGCACAACTTTCTGAACTTGGCCTGTCTTCTTTGGGGCATTCCGAAGGTTACACGCTAAGCAACCTTGAGCAGGTGCTTCGGCTACTTGCCCTGCTCGAAGGAAGAGCCTTCGTCCCATCGATGCATTTGCCACAAAATGCTTCCTCCTATGCGCTCGCCAAGTCCTCGTTGCAACAGCACAAAAGGCTTCTCTTCGGACCCAGCCATCGGAGCAACCACTGCCGCATCATGGTCACCCTTCCCAGTGAGGCGGCCAGTGACCCCACGCTCATACGCTCCCTGCTTGAAGCAGGCATGGACCTCGTCCGGATCAATTGTAGCCATGACGAAGAGGGAGCCTGGCTCCGAATGATCGAGCATGTCCGCGAGCAATCCGCCGCGCTCAGGCGCAGTTGCCCCATTTACATGGACCTCGCAGGTCCAAAACTTCGCACAGGCCCTATTCGCAGTAACCTTGTTTCTCACTCTGGCAAAGCACTCGACTACCTGTTGCTTCGCATGGGCGATTTCCTCACCCTTCAGGATCCAATAGCGGAAGGAAATCAGCCAGACGATGTACACAACGAGGAGCGAGATCAAGCTATTCCCTCCGTGACGGTGACGCTTCCCGGCCTGCCTGGTGCGGTTGAGATCGGCCATAGGATCTGGTTCGACGACGGGAAAATCGGGGCAATCGTGACAGAAAAATCCCCAAAGCGTTTGCTGTTGCGGGTGACTCAGGCCGCTCTTCAAGGCAGCAAGCTCAAGGCGGAAAAGGGCATTAACTTGCCCGATAGCGACTTACCCCTTGCCTCACTCATGCCGGATGACCTAGCGGCTATGCCCTTTGTGGCCACGCACGCTGACATTGTGGGGCATTCTTTCGTGCGGTCGGCCAGCGATGTCGCAGCGCTGCAAGCACAGTTGCTGCGATATGGCAGACCTGAGATGGGCATGGTCCTCAAGGTGGAGACTCGATCGGCATTTGATCAATTTCCACATTTGCTGCTTCAGGCAATGCAAAGCCCCCACATTGGTGTGATGATCGCCAGGGGCGATCTGGCAGTTGAGGTGGGTTGGGAGCGCAGTTCGGAAGTGCAGGAGGAGCTCCTGTGGCTGTGTGAAGCTGCGCACATCCCCGCCATTTGGGCGACTCAAGTCTTGGAAAAACTTGCCAAAGAGGGTGTCGCTACCCGCGCTGAAATCACCGATGCCGCTATGTCCGCCCGCGCGGAGTGCGTGATGCTGAACAAAGGCCCTTACATCACCCACGCCGTGAGAACCCTCGACAACATCATCTCACGGATGGAATCACATCAGGAAAAGAAAAAAGGGATGCTGCGTCCGCTCCAGGTTGCGCAGGG
>DAITMB010000210.1:0-5133 GCA_036835375.1 Bacteroidota bacterium | reverse complement strand
GTTTTTAGCCCTAATCTAGCAAAATCTACGAAGTTGGAATGAACACGACTAACTCTCAACTCTCAACTCCCAACTCCCAACTCCCAACTCCCAACTCTCAACTCTCAACTCTCAACTCTCAACTCCCAACTCCCAACTCCCAACTCAAAAAACCTACTCTTCTTCCCGCATCCCCACCACAACGACGCTAAGGCCCATCTGGTTGAAAATCACTCGATCAATGAGCTTGAAAGCAGGAACGAGCTTGTTGAAGAGCTTCATTTGTCCAGCGGGAATGAGCTGCTTGCGGAGGAGACTGCCAGAGACAAACCAACCAGCGATCCCGACGGCGTTGAAGTGAAATTTTGCCTTGGGAAGAATCCCTGCTTCGAGGAAGGCCTTCGCTAAGGTAGCTCGGGTGTAGCGCCGAAAATGGAAAAGGTGCTTGTCAAAACTGTTGTACAGCCACTGGTAAGCAGGCACCAAGATCACCAAACGGCCCCCCGGGCGGAGCAGCTTGCGACAATTGCGCAGCGCGAGCACATCGTCTTCGATGTGTTCAATCACATTGAGGGCATACAGATTGTCATATTTGCCTACATGCTCGGCATACACCAGCTCAAAGTCGGGGTGTACCAAGTCGAGCTTTACAATGTCCAGCAGTCCTTTTTCTCCTGAAAAAGTCGCCTCCAGGTACCCACAATAATTTTCTCGCACATCGCTCAGGGTCATGGACCAGCCTGCTTCAAGAAAGTACCGGGAAAGATTGCCAATGCCACTGCCGACCTCAATCACGAGCCCAGGCTGCAAATGAGCTACTACCGTGTCGTACATCCAGCGATTGAATCGATGCGCGCCAGCCAAGGTCTCCAAGGTATCGAGGCCCTCCTGGTCGAGTTCTTTGTAAGGAAATTTTCGCGTGTCCATCATCTGTCAAAGGGTCAAAAAACTACACGGGCAACTGGAAAATGTGTTCACCGGATGAAAATCGAGGGGCTAAATGGGGCTAGATAACGTGTGGTATCGCAGCGTACCATACCCGTTTCACGCGCCCATCACACAAACTTGTACTTCAGAATGCACCAGATAGCGTGAAAGCCGTCTCGCCAGCCGATCTTTTTTCCTTCTTCGTAGGTGCGCCCATAGTAGGAAATGCCGACTTCGTAGATGCGTACGCCAGGCACCTTAGCAATTTTAGCAGTGACTTCAGGCTCGAATCCGAAGCGTTTTTCCCGCAGGTCAAGCCCTTGAATGAGATCGCGCCGGAAAAGCTTATAGCAAGTTTCCATGTCACTGAGGTTGAGACCAGTCATCATATTGGAAAGCAAGGTAAGGAGCTTGTTGCCGCGTGAGTGCCAGAAAAATAGGATGCGATGAGGTTTTCCGCCCATGAATCGGGAGCCGTACACCACATCGGCGTAGCCCTCCAGCACCGGCTGAAGCATCAGGTCATATTCGCGGGGGTCATACTCAAGGTCGGCATCCTGAATGATGACGTAATCCCCCTGCGCAGCACCTATGCCTGTATGAAGGGCAGCCCCTTTTCCTTGATTGACGGTGTGCTTATGGTAATGCAACGGAAGTTCAGGATGGTCTAGCTGCCATGACAAGGTTTGTGCCTCTGTGTCATCGCTAGAGCAATCATTGACCACAATCACTTCCTTTTCCACACCGGCCATCAAAGCCGTGGAGGACACCCGATCCAAAAGCGTTTGGATAGTAGCAGCCTCGTTGTAGGCGGGAATGACAATGGATAGCTTCATAGAAGGTCGAAATTGCGGATAGAATTCGGTAAATTAAAGCCAAACTGCTGACTCAGGTTTTGAGACATATGCACATGAGACCTGACCAGACGAAGTTCTGAGTTTCAGCGTGATCCCATCAAAAGTTCTCCGTGCATGTGATTCTTTCTCCCGAACTTTCAGGAACTTTTGAGAGTTATAAGCTCATATCAATGATCGAATTCATTGCTTGATCAGTTTTTATCTTGTTGATTCACGTTGCATTCACCGAATAAAGCTACTCCCACACGTACCATGATGAAATTAGATGAGGCTAAGGAAAAATTTATTCAAGCTTGGGGGGCGCTCGGCTCTAACTGGGGAATCAACCGCACGATGGCCCAAGTGCACGCCCTGCTGTTGGTGTCTCCCCGATCTCTCTCCGCAGATGAGGTGATGGAAATGCTCAATATTTCTCGTGGCAATGCGAATATGAACCTTCGGGCACTCATTGATTGGGGGCTGGTGAGCAAAGAGCATAAATCTGGAGAGCGCCGCGATTTTTTCTTTGCCGAAAAAGACATCTGGCAAGTTGCCCAGCAAGTGATTATTGAGCGCAGAAAGCGCGAACTCAAGCCGGTGCTCAAGGTGCTCGAGGAGTTGAAGGAGGTGGAAAATTCCGATGTTGACCCAGAGGCAATAGCCTTCGTGCAATCTGTCAATAGCTTACACAACATCGTGGGGCAGGCGGATAAATTTCTTGAAATTGCTGTCAATGCGGACAGGGGCTGGTTTTTTGAGACGTTGTTTCGAATGTTTAACCGAAAATTACAATCCTAAGCCTGAGCCAAAGTCTGGGACATGTCGATCAATTCTGCCCCTTTAAGCCATTCACACTTGGCTTCGAGGGGCAGCTTCTTGATCGGGGGAAGCAGTGGTCCCGATTTTTAGCTACTTTTGCAGGGATCATTTCTGATGCCTTTCTCTCCTATTTCGCTTCAGCCAACCTTTCCCGAACGCCTTATGACCCTTCCTCCTTTACCTGCACAACTCACCGACCACTACGCTGCTCTGATTTCAAGAGAGGTAAATTGGGGGGACATGGACGCGGCTCATCACGTCAATAACACCGTGTACATCAGCTGGGCAGAATCAGCGAGACTCGCTTTGTGGATGGCGGCGGAGATTCCAATCGACCCTGCCATCGGACCAGTGCTTTCTCACGTCTCGGCTAAATACATCTTTCCTGTACGCTTTCCAGACATGGTGTGGATGGGCAGCCGGGTGATGACCGTGACTGAAGACCGTTTCACCATCGAAACCCTGATTGTCAGCGAGAAACACCAGCGGGTGGCTGCCTTGGTCAGCTCTACTGGTCTTATGTTTGATTATCAGAAGCAAACCAAGCTTCCGCTCCCACCAGGTTTGTCAGAGAAGATGGAGCAGGGTGTGCGTCAATTTCTCGGAAAAGCCCTGCCCCGCCCATGGTAGATCTCGGCCCACTTCCTCATCTCATGACCTACCAGGTTCGCCCACAGGAATTAGGCCCCAATCGGCGGCTTACCTTTCCGGCCATGGTCAACTTGCTGCAAGATGCTGCCTGGTACTCCGCTGCAACCCTTGGCGCGTCCGTGGCTCAGCTTCACCAGCGGGGCATCGCATGGGTGCTTTCCCGATTGGTGTGGAAATCCCAAAGTGCCTTGCCGACTATGGGAGAATCCATCGTCATCGAGACCTATCCCTCTGGGATGCAGCGGTCCTTTGTGTTTCGCGATTTCAAGGTGTGGGGAAGTCAAGGACGACTTCTGGGCACCGCTACCAGTACTTGGGTCGTGATGGATTTACTCACCCGAAAGATGGTTCCGGTGGAAGAATCGATTCAAGCTTTAATCCATCCCCCTGCGGGCGTTTTGCCTTTGCCGCGCGCCAGCGATCGATGGAAAGATCCCGCGACTTGGACCCGGACAGCTCCCATCCAAATCGGCTGGCACGACCTGGACCTCAACGGGCATGTGAACCATAGCCGATACCTCGCCTGGATCAGCGAGTCCCTTGGGGAGTCCCTTCTCGGAGAATCTAATCGGTCCTGGGATGTGATATTTCGTGGGGAGGCGACGAGAGGGGAGCAGTTGATCAGCGAATCGGTCCTTGGCCCGTTAGGTTCCACCCTGCACCGACTGTGTCGGGGCGATGATGTGCTGGTCCGCGCCAAAAGCTCAGGGTATAAAGGCGACTTGCTCTAAGGCCATAATACTGCTGGAATCAGGCTCCGCAAGACTTGGGCGGCCAGGAACTCGCCGGAGATCCGGTTCTACTCCCATGGCCCGATACACCACTTGATGCACACGCTGGCGAATGCGAAGCTCATTGATCCGGCTGTTGTTGGCGCTTGGGTGCACCCGGTTGGACAAAAATACATACACCAACTCATGCTCTGGATCCACCCAGATGCAAGTCCCTGTGAAACCCGTGTGGCCAAAGGTCGAGAGAGAGCTGCTTTCAGCTACCAGATAAGGTCCCTGACGTGGAGGCATGTCAAAGCCCAGTCCGCGATGTCCGGAGGATCTTTGAGTAAACTGACGAACGGTTTGCGGAGACAAAAAGGTCTTTCCGCCGTACGCTCCCCCATTGAGCCACATTTGACCCAAGATGCCGAGGTCGTGGGCATTGGTGAATAAACCTGCATTGCCCGAGACACCTCCCAACAGTGCTGCGGTGGGATCGTGGACCGTTCCGCAGAGCAGTTGACCCCGCCAGCGGTCGCTCGCAGTGGGCACAATGCGGTCTTGAGGAAATTGCCGAAGTGGATTGAACCCCAAAGTCTGGAGGCCCAGATCGGCATAGAACGATTGATCGAGATATTCGCTGAGCGGAAGCTGGTTGATAGAATCCAAGACCCGCTGTAGCACGATCATGTTCACGCATGAATATCGATACTTGCTGCTATCAGGCCGCAAGGACTTGGTGTCATTCCAAAGCGAGTCGAGATAGTAATGATCCAGGTAAAAATTTTGAGCGACTGGCACCGAGAAGCGTTCACTCAACTCCGCATCATACATGGCGCTTCGCAGATATCGTTGATAAGGAAAAATGTCTAAGCTAGCAGGTAAGCCGCTGGTATGTGTGAGCAGGTTCTGAATCGGAATGTCGAAGACCTTGCTACGCTTTGGGTGTGGAGAGACGGGCACCGCCCTGGGCACCAAAATGAGAGAATCCAGCCAAGGCCGCGTGTCGCTCATGGTCAGCGAAGAGTCGCGGCCCAGCATCACCTTCCACTCGGCGAGGGTCAAAGTGTCCACTCCTCGAAAGCGAGCCTCACGGTATTGGCCATTTTGTAAATAATCTCCCACCGAAGCCTCCAGTTCCAATTTTCCTGTCTCCACCATTTTCATGGTGGCAAGGGTCGTGGCGGCGATTTTGGTCACAGAAGCAA
>DAITMB010000209.1:0-5189 GCA_036835375.1 Bacteroidota bacterium | reverse complement strand
TTTTTATTTGTTGCTCAGTTCGGCCGACCGAATAGACTTCTTGTTTCTTACACAAGATCTAGCTAACCTTTGCGGGAAAACATAGTTTCCGAGTTCGCTCAGTAGCGCGTAAGAAAGGGTAGGCGGATCCCTATAAAGTTGTTTCTTGTAGAACAAGTTTCTGGAAACCAGGCTCATTTGCCCGAACATTCACCCGCCCGCTCTCAAACGAATTTTTTTCACCGAGACTCCATGCGCATTTTTCTCTCAACGCCCGTGGCAGGCCACCACACGGACATCATCGCCCGCTTCGATCGGGCCCTTTTCGAGCAACTCTCGCCTCCGGGTGCGAAGGTAGAATTGGTGCGTTTTGATGGCTCCCAAACGGGCGATTTGGTACACATTCGGCTGTTTCTCCCCTTGATGGCACCCCAAAACTGGATCAGTAAAATCGTCGACCACGGCAGCGATGCCGACACCAGTTGGTTTGTGGATGAAGGGAAGACCCTTCCCTGGTTTCTCACGGCATGGCAGCATCGCCATGTGGTGAAGCAGCAGGGAGACCATAGCCTGGTCATCGACGACATTCGATTTTCAGGCCCTATGTGGCTCCCCGATTTTCTGATGTATCCAGTGCTTTGGGCACAATTTGCCTGGCGTAAACCGGTCTACCGGCGCGTTTTCGGAAAAGTGTGAGGTTTACTGACTTTAATCATCTTGTTGGCTATAGCAAAAGTCCTGTTGCCTTGACGATACTCATCTCCTTAGCGCCTTGAATTGAAGTGCTTTGACTGCGTCATACAAAAGCACTTCACAGATGGATATCACCCACATCGAACACATTGGCATCGCTGTCAAGGACCTTCAGGCCGCGATTGATTACTACGAACGGGTCCTAGGTCTCCAGTGCTACCGGGTAGAATTGGTCCCTGACCAACAGGTGAAAACAGCCTTTTTTCAGGTAGGCCAAACCAAGATAGAATTGCTCGAATCCACTTCGCCAGATGGTACCATTGCCACCTTTATTGATCGAAGAGGAGAGGGCCTGCATCATATTGCTTTTGCTGTGAAGGGTGTTCAGTCAGCCCTCGACGATGCGCTAGAAAAAGGCATTCGCCTCATAGATTCAGTTCCGCGGCCCGGCGCTGAAGGGTTGAATATTGCTTTTCTTCATCCTAAATCGACGGGCGGAGTACTCACAGAACTCTGTGAGAAAGCCTTAGCTCAATAAGGCTAAGATTCTTCATCTCAGTGCGATGGTGGAGAAATAGCGGCGGGTAGTGATTTCCTGCCAGCCAGTAGTTTCGCCTAACAGTTTTTCTCCTCTCTATCATTCATCCCAAACCAGCATCCATGTCAGTCAATGCAGACCGAATCCGAGAGCTCCTCGAAAAGCGCCAAGTAGCGCGACTCGGCGGTGGCGAGAAACGCATCGAAGCCCAGCACGCCAAAGGAAAATACACGGCACGGGAGCGGATTGATATGCTCCTCGACGAGGGTTCTTTTGAAGAATACGACATGTTTGTCACCCACCACAGTACCAATTTTGGGATTGACAAAGAAAAATATCTTTCTGATGGTGTGATCACCGGCCACGGCACGATTGACGGGAGGTCGGTATTTGTCTTTTTTCAGGACTTCACAGTCTTTGGAGGCTCGCTGTCAAAATCTTACGCCAACAAGATCTGCAAGATCATGGACCAGGCCATGAAGGTGGGGGCACCCCTGATCGCGATCAACGACAGCGGCGGAGCGAGGATACAGGAGGGCGTGCGGTCTTTGGCCGGGTATGCTGATATTTTCCAGCGCAATATCGATGCGTCTGGCCTGATTCCGCAAATTTCTGCGATATTTGGCCCATGCGCTGGTGGGGCGGTGTATTCTCCAGCGCTCACCGACTTCATCCTCATGACTGAGGACACGAGCTACATGTTCGTGACGGGCCCCAAGGTCTCCCAGACCGTTACGGGAGAGAGCATTTCTGCCGCGGATCTCGGCGGCGCTAGGGTCCATGCCACGAAATCTGGCGTGACGCACTTCGTGTCGCCCACAGAAGAGGAAGGGCTGGCGCTGATTCGCAAATTGCTGAGCTATTTACCTCAAAACAACCTCGAAGAGCCGCCGGTGATTGCCTGCACCGATCCCATTGACCGGGTGGATGATGCCTTGAATGAGATCATTCCTGAGGCGACGAATGTGCCCTACGATGTCAAAGATGTCATATACAGCATCGTAGATGAAGGCGAATTTTTGGAGATCCAGCGTCAATTTGCGCGAAACATTGTATGCGGATTTGCTCGATTCAATGGCCGTTCGGTCGGAATTGTTGCCAATCAGCCAATGTTTCTGGCGGGTGTGCTGGACATCGATTCGTCTAGAAAGGCAGCGAGATTTGTGCGGTTCTGCGATGCGTTCAATATTCCACTGGTCACGCTGGTGGACGTCCCGGGATTTTTGCCGGGCAGCAATCAAGAATACAACGCGATCATTCTTCACGGTGCCAAGCTGCTCTTTGCCTATGGCGAAGCGACTGTACCCAAGGTCACAGTCATTCTCCGCAAGGCTTACGGTGGGGCGTATGACGTGATGAGTTCCAAGCACCTACGTGGAGATGCCAACTATGCCTGGCCCTGCGCAGAAATTGCTGTGATGGGTCCAAAAGGTGCCGTAGAAGTGCTCCACGGAAGAGAATTAAGTGAGATTGCAGACCCGGCAGAGCGGGCTGCAGCAACCGAAAAGAAGGAGCGTGAATACCGAGAAGAATTTGCAAATCCCTATCAGGCAGCGGCTTATGGGTACATCGACGATGTGATCGAGCCCCGAAATACGCGCTTTCGCATCATTCGAGCCTTGACCGTGCTGGCTACTAAAAAGTATGTGAACCCGCCGAAAAAGCACGCTAACGAACCACTGTAGCAGACCAAATTCGAGCATTGCTCTTCGTTTTGTCGCATACAAAATCTATCCAGGATCTTTTTCTCTTACCCTATTCTCATGCTAGCCATCACCCATCAAGACCTTCTCCTCTCCGGTATCGGATACCTGATCGTCTTCCTTGTACTGCTCATGCTCTACCTGGTGTTTGAGCATTTGCCCAAGTTGCTGGGCTCCATTACCTATGTGAGTCAAGAGGCCATCAAAATGCGCGATAGCTGGATGCAAACGGGGGAGCTCACTGCTAAGCCGGGCAAAGAAGTGCTCACGGGCGAGACCTGTGCCGCCATTGCGACGGCGCTCCACTTGCATTTGTACGAAGCGCATGACGGCGAAGAGATGCGCCTCACGATCAACAACATTTCCCGGTCTTATTCGCCCTGGAGCTCCAAAATCTATGGGGTGCAAAACAGGCCATTGCGGTGAACGCAAGCCTTACTTTCATTTTTCGCCAGCGCATGGATTGGCACTACCTCAGTACACATAATTTCCACTCCTATGAAAGAATTTAGCTTCAAAATAAATGGAAATCCCTACAAGGTCAACATTCTCAATGTGGAGGAGGAGCGCGCAGAGGTAGAGGTGAATGGCACCCGATATGAAGTGGTGCTGGACAAAAAGCCGAATGTGACGAAAACGCCCAAGCTTGTTCGCGGAAAAACACCTGTTCATAGTGGCCCTATGCAACCCATCGTGGCAAAAAGCAAGATCTCGGCTGTGACGGCGCCGTTACCAGGGCTAATCACCCAAATCATGGTCAAAGAAGGGGATCATGTATCGCCTGACCAGACTCTCCTTCTGATGGAAGCGATGAAAATGGAGAACCGCGTGCTGGCGGAAATCTCCGGCACGGTCAAAACTATTCACGTCGCTGTGGGCGATAGTGTGCTTCAAGGACAAATGGTGATAGAACTGGCCTAACGCTACATACCAATGGAAGGAATATCCACATTTTGGCAGTACACTGGATTTGCCAATGCCACATCCGCGCACTTTGTGATGCTATTGGTAGGCTTGGCTTTCATCTACCTGGCCATTCGCTACGAATATGAACCCCTGCTGCTCATTCCGATTGGATTTGGGATCTTGATCGGTAACATTCCTTTTATGGAAGGAGCAGGCCTGCAATTGGGCATTTACGAAGATGGATCGGTGATGAATTACTTGTATCAAGGGGTGAGCAAGGGTGTGTATCCACCGCTGATTTTCTTAGGAATCGGTGCGATGACAGACTTTTCCACCCTGATCTCCAGCCCTCGGCTCATGCTTCTAGGGGCGGCAGCTCAAGTGGGTATTTTTATGACTTTCTTGGGGGCACTGGCGCTGGGCTTCCTGCCAGCAGAAGCTGGAGCCATCGGCATCATCGGTGGTGCAGACGGCCCGACTGCAATTTTTCTCGCTTCCAGATTGGCCAATGGTCTCAATGGTACTCAAAATCTGATTGGCCCGATCGCCATCGCCGCCTATTCTTACATGGCACTGGTCCCTGTGATCCAGCCACCCATCATGCGCTTGCTCACCAACCACCGCGAACGCCGGATTCGCATGAAGCCGCCAAGGGCCGTGACCCAGCGCGAAAAAATCTTGTTTCCGATCATCGGACTCGCCCTCACGGCCTTCATCGCGCCCAGTGCCCTGCCGCTGTTGGGTATGCTCTTCTTCGGCAATTTGCTCAAAGAATCCACGGTCACCAATCGCCTCGCCGACACAGCGCGAAAGTCGATGATTGACATCGTGACGATCTTGCTAGGCGTCACTGTGGGCGCATCTACGCAAGCCAGTGTGTTTCTTACGCCGCAATCTTTGATGATCTTCGGGCTGGGCGCGCTGTCCTTCGTGGTGGCTACTGCAGGAGGGATTTTATTCGCCAAATTCATGAACCTATTCCTTCGTGGAGATAATAAAATCAATCCCCTGATCGGCGCGGCTGGCGTGTCAGCTGTGCCGGATAGTGCCCGGGTGGTGCAGCACGAGGGGCTCAAATACGACAAGAACAACCACCTGCTGATGCATGCCATGGCTCCCAACATTTCGGGGGTGATCGGCTCGGCCATTGCTGCGGGGATCTTGCTGAGCTTTTTGGGGTAGAAGTCTTGTTGGAATAAAGGTGCTTCCTTCATCACTGGCACGCCAATGTTCATCACCGTGAGTTGCTTCCAACGACTCCTCTGAACGAAATATCGCATGGAAAAAGGATCGGAGAATTAATCACGCATTTTTTCCGAAACTTGAGGAGGGTTTGAAAAATGGTCAGAAGCGAGAACAGTTCAGGGTAA
>DAITMB010000208.1:0-5263 GCA_036835375.1 Bacteroidota bacterium | reverse complement strand
TTTCGATGGGCGTTGACACGTCCTTGCCTGTTTCATCGCCTGTTTCAGGCGCAAGGTTCGCGGGCTGGATAGATTCGGGATTCTCTTGGTTCTGGGAATCGTCGATGATTTCATCCTCGCGCTCCGGGTGCTCATTCAGCAGCATAATAGCTTGATCCTTGAGGGACAGGGAGAATTGCTTCGTCCCCATGTGGTGTTCTGTAATGTCGGGTCAAATATCTGAAAAAAATCCGACGAATCTGAGTGTATGTGCGTGGATAAATTATGCAGCTTTATCCTTCCACCCATGATTTGACGTGTTCAAGATCTGGATTGCTCAGGTTGAGCTTGAATTTTTTGTTTATCCCGCAAAGATCTTGAAATAGTTTGTTGGGATTGGCATCGCTGAGCGCTTCCAGGGTCCAAATCCCTGACTTTTGGAGGGGAGCGATCCACTCGGCTGGAACTCCGCGTTCTGCGAAGGCTTCTTTGCTCGCATGCACAGGCAGCGCCTCTGGCTTCATTTGCGGAAAAAGCAAGACGTCCTGGATCGAAGGTTGGTTGGTGATGATCATCGCGATGCGGTCAATCCCGATCCCCAATCCAGCAGTTGGCGGCATTCCGAATTCCAACGCGCGAAGAAAATCTTCGTCGAGCATCATGGCCTCGGCGTCGCCACGCTTCCCTAATTCGAGCTGTGCTTCAAACCTCGCTCGCTGGTCCAGTGGGTCATTTAGCTCAGAAAAGGCATTGCAGATCTCCTTCCCGTTGCAAATTGCTTCGAATCGCTCCACCAGTCCCTCCTGGGTACTGTGCTTCTTCGCCAGCGGGCTCATCTCCACCGGGTAATCGGTGATGAAGGTGGGCTGAATGAGGAGATGTTCTACTTTTTCGCCAAAAATTTCGTCGATCAGCTTGCCCCTGCCCATTGTCGCGTCCACGGGAACTTGAAGTGATCCAGCGACTTCCCGAAGCTGGGCCTCGTCCATCGCCGAAATATCAATGCCTGTATAAGCCTCAATAGCGCCATACATGGTGTATCGCTTCCATGGCCGGGCAAAGGAGATGAGATGCTCACCTACTTGTATTTCGGTGCTCCCAGTCACATCCAAGGCGATTTGTTCTACCATTTCCTCCACCAAATCCATCATCCACTGATAGTCCTTATAAGCTACATACAGCTCCATCATGGTGAATTCGGGATTGTGAAAGCGAGACATTCCCTCGTTGCGGAAGTCTTTGCCGAATTCAAACACGCCATCAAAACCGCCCACGATCAAGCGCTTGAGATAAAGCTCATTCGCGATCCGCAGGTAGAGCGGCATGTTGAGGGTGTTGTGATGGGTCTTGAAGGGACGAGCCGCCGCGCCGCCATAGATCGGCTGTAGAATGGGGGTTTCTACCTCCAGATAGCCCTTATCGTGAAGGAATTCGCGCATAGAGCGAATAAGCAGGCTCCGCTTGCGAAAGGTCTCCCGGGTCTCAGGGTGAACGATCAGGTCGAGATAGCGCATTCGGTAGCGCTGCTCGGTGTCGGTGAGGGTTTCGTACACATGCCCATCCTTTTCTTTGGAAAACGGGATGGGGCGAAGAATTTTTGAGAGCAGGGTAAGCGAAGTCACTTTGACTGTCTTCTCGCCAGTCTGGGTCATGAAGCAAGCGCCTTTGACACCGATAAAGTCGCCGAGGGAAATGAGTTTTTTGAAAACTTCATTATATAAGGTCTTGTCCTCGTCGGGACAGAGTTCGTCGCGCTGCAAATAAAGCTGCACTTTACCCGTGCTGTCTTCCAACTCAGCGAAAGACGCCTTACCCATGATGCGCTTGTTGGTGATGCGACCCGCCAGACACACTTCCTCAAATCCAGCTACTCCCTCTTCAAAGGTTTGCTCGATGGTCAGGGCCTTCATGTTGACGGGATAGGTCTCGGCGGGATAGGGTTCTATGCCCAATGCGCGTAACTGTGCGAGTTCTTCGCGGCGTTGTAATTCCTGATCCGATAAAAAAAGGTGATCCATGCTGGAGATGAAGTTGGGAAAAGGTTGGGAAAGTTGAATGCTTTACACAGTGACCGAGAGGGCGAAATCTATTCTCTTTGGCTGTCTAGTCACCAACCTTGACACTGCATTCGGGCCGATAACATTCGCATGTTGCTGTGCAAAAGCATGAGCTAGAAAAATCCCGGAAGCGAAGGCGCTCCTTCAATTCCGGGTTCAAAGCTAAGGGATGAATCTTCGATAAAAAAAAGCGACTCAATAAATTACGCGGTTCGACTCACCTGATTGAGGGAAAAGGGCCGCTCGCTGTGGTCATCAATGAAATGAATCATGTCCATCATTTCTTCGAATACCTCTACGCCTTTGAGTGCTTTCAACTCTTTTCTGGCTTGAATTACCTGATAACCAGAGAGAAGGACGGTCTTTCCGGGGCACTTTTTGAGCAATTCCCGCACATAAGAAACAATCTCTTCTTTGTTGGGATAGCTCGTGATGATCGTCATCACATAATCAGGCTCATAGAGGTCCACGATAATTTCAATGTCCTTGAGCGGAAGGCCTCGCCCCAGGTAAATGGCGCGGTTGTGCCGAGACTTAATGAGATAAGTCGCAAACAAGAGACTTAGCTCATGAAGCTCGCCTTCAGGGAGAAACAGTGCATATTTCTTGGCAGAAGGATTCTGCGGGGAAATCTGTCCATCGATTGCCACGATGAGCTTTTGGCGAATCAGATTGGTGATAAAATGCTCGTGAGCGGGGTTGATGCTCCCCGTTTGCCACAGAATGCCGACGCGTGACAAAAACGGATACACGATGTGCAACATCGTTTTTTCGAAGCCAAATTGAAGTGTGTTTGTCGAAATGATTTTCTCAAATCGCTCCTCATTGAGATTGACCATTGCAATGACCAAGGCATTCACCTGATTGGGAAACTCGAGGTTCGAATCGGAAATGGAGATCACTAAGCCGCGAATCTCTTCTGCGGACATCTCCGCAATGTGCGAAATCTTGTGGCCGTTTCGATTGAGAAAGGAAATATTCAGAATAAGCTGAAGATCAGCGTCGTCGTAATAGCGAATATTGGTGCTGGTGCGTTTGGGCGCGATGATCTCGTATCGCTGCTCCCACACCCGTAGCGTGTGAGCTTTGATATTGGAGAGTTTTTCTAAATCCTTGATCGAATAACGGGCCACGATAAGAGAGAATTAAATGGTGAGGATAAATATTGAAAAAATGATCAATTTTGAACGCGAAGGGGGTTGAAGTAGGAAGGGCGAAGTTAATCTTCATTTATCCAAGGAAAACAGATTGGAGTTGGATTTTGTTTAACTTTTTTGGTCTGTTCATTCGTTTTAACGCTATAAGTCTAAGCAAAGGGCTTGCATCTTCCACTACCTTTACAGAATGTTGAAGATCTGAATCCTTCACACCCGCGTTTCACTTCACATCCCTGCCTTGCATGCGTCATCTCCTGCTTCTTTCTTTCGCTTCCTCCTTGATCTTGCTTCTGTTTGGCTGCAATGACACTCCTGCGGGGCAGGATCAAGTATCAGACAACAATCAGGTTGCCGTGGAGCAGCCAGAGGTGGCACCTGCGCTCCACCCGCGAGAGCTTCAAATCGAGGAAAAACTCAAAGCGTATTACCAGGCCTTAGAACAGGAGCAGATTGACGAGACTGAATTTTTTACGCCGGTGGTTCGGAATTTTTTCGGGAAAGAGCTTCCCCGCGCACAGATAGGCCAAAGCCTTCGCAACGGATTCAAGCAAGTCGATGATCGGATCATGGTGATGGATCCCGCGACCTTGCGCCTCACCAATCTTCCAGATGGCGAGGTGATGGCAGAATTTTCGGGGCAAGTCTCCTTCGTTCGGGTCAATGACGGCCAGCGAGTCGCTGAGCCTTTCACCAATCGCGTGATTTTCGATGCAAATGACCTGATGGTGAGCTATGAATCTATCGCCACGACCAGTCAATCACGCTCCGCAGATCCCCTAGCCCAAGGGCGAGCCGCAGCGGAAGAAATTCTCCGCATTTTACAGTCGGGTGAATTAGGAAAACTCTCGCCTTATTTTGCCAGCGACCTCTCTCCTATGATGCTGGTCAAGCCCGGAGCTTACCCCATGCCATACAAGTTGGATTCACCTCAGTCAATCGGCGAAATCGCCTCATGGCTACAAGATGGCACGCCTTCGCTCTCGACGCGGGTGGAGCAGGCCGAGCTGCCAAAATTCGATTGCGACGACCTTTTCTCCAAAAATGGCACCTTCCTCGCCAGACTCGACGAGCCGTATCGAGAGTTGACCACGATGATGGAGGATGTAGAAGCGGCTGATTTACAGCAATATAGCGCAGAGGAGTGGGCCCATGCACGCAAAGTAGAAGCCGCCGTGCAGGTCAAAATCATCGACACGGCCTCTGCCTGGGTGATAGGTCTTGGCGAAATCAACGGCACCTGGAAACTTCTCATTCTGGACTTGGCTACCCTCGATTGTGGGGCTTAAAGGCTAGGCTGGACTGAGGTGTGCCGGTTGAGTCACTTGAACAAAAAAATCTATCCTCATGTATTTGAATTCCCTTCAAGAGAAGGGTATCTTTGGAAAGGTCTTCTAACTATTAGTGGAAGACTGGACTCCTTTTTTTTAAATAAATTCTCTCGCTAGAACTTTTATCTCAAATGAAACATTCTTTGCTCATTTTTAGCCACCGCTTGCACCATCTCGGGGTCATCATAGCCTTGATGCTTGTGCTCATCGGGTGTAGATCCCAAAAGGATTCACCTGATCCGAATCTTGCGACAACGAAGGCTCCGGCTGTCGTGGAGACACCCGCCCCTGCTCCTTCTTCTATCGCGGCCAATCCGGCCACAAAGACAATCATTGCTTTCGATCCTCAGGTAAAGACCGGCGTGCTGGCCAATGGACTCACCTACTACGTCCGCAAAAATACCAAGCCCGAAGGCATCGCCGAACTTCGACTCGCCGTGAACGCGGGTTCTATGCAAGAAGCCGATGACCAGGTAGGGCTGGCTCACTTTGTGGAGCATATGTGCTTCAATGGCACGCTGAATTTTCCCAAAAGTGAACTCGTCGATTATTTGGAAGGGATCGGGATGCGCTTTGGCGCACACCTCAATGCCTACACCAGCTTTGACGAAACGGTGTACATGCTTCGGCTTCCTACCAATGATCAGGAAAAATTCAACAAAGGCTTCCAAATTCTGGAAGATTGGGCTACAGACGTCTCTTTTGAGCCAGAAGAAATCGAGAAAGAGCGCGGAGTCGTGAT
>DAITMB010000207.1:2673-5320 GCA_036835375.1 Bacteroidota bacterium | reverse complement strand
GATATCCCCTCACCCCCGCTTCCGCACGGCAAAGCTCGGGTGATCGCTTCGTTCTGCGGTGAGGTATAGGAGCTCCCAGTTGTGATTCACACAAAATTCATTGACGGCTTCGATCACGCCGTATCGCATCATGCGGTTCCATTGCCCATCGATGTAGTCATGCCCGGCCATGATGCCTCCGGGCTTCATCTTGGGGCCGTACAGCTCCAGCTCGGCTTTGGTCAAGGCATAGGTGTGCGTGGTGTCGATGTAGATCCAATCGAAGTACTGATCCGGAAATGTTCTGCCGACCTCGGTCGAGTATCCCACATGGAGCTGCACACGCCCCTGAGCGATTTCATTTGCGAAGCGCTGTTGTACCTGGGCTTTCAGGCCGTCGTGGTAGCGCCAATTGTCACCCCAGGGATCAACCAGGTGTAGCTTGGCTGCACCATTGATCCGCAGAATCTTCTCGCTAAAATCGCCCTTATTGACGCCCAATTCAGCCACCACCCCTTGACCAGGAAGGTGCTTCAGCAGGCTCTCTCGGTTGTGAAGCACCCGTGCATGGGTGACCAGCTCCTCGGTGAAGTCATGTTTGGGATATTGGCGATCGCGCTTGATCCAATATTTTTCGACCCTATTGCGCAGGTTCACCATGAACCAGGTCTTTAGGCCAGGAGGAAGTATTTTTTTGAGCAATTGGAGCATGAAAGGCAGAATTAGCGTTGACAGCGAACGAGGAATCGTGCGAATATAAGGGCTTTTGCGAAAAAGCCTTGTGCTATTCTTCTGAGACCACGGTCACGTTGTCCCCGGGATTTCGGTCGATGAGCTTGTTCAGCGGATCGATCCCAGCTCTCACAGGCTTGCCCTGGACCACCACAGTATGGGTACTCTCCCCAGCCTCAAATTTAACCTTTTGAAAGTACAGAAGCGTATCTTTGTCAGATCCAGTCTTTCCATACACCCCAAGATCAACCCAATCATTCATAGGGATCACCTCTTCATTTCCGCTGCTGTCTGCGCGGATTTTGGTGGCTTCAATGAGGAGGTCCACTTCGTAACGATCGCCGTCGAGGAGGCGATACTTGGCAGATTTGGTCCTGTTTTCATACAGCGTAATCGTCTCAAATAAATCGGTAATGAGATACGCAAAAGAATCAGGCGTGACAGCACGGAAGTAGCCCATGAGATCCTTTGTCGTGGGATATCGATCATCTCGCCAAGCCCAGTCCTTCACCCAGCGGTGCAAGGCTGCATTCACGCTGTCCTCTCCGATATAATCCTGAAACGCATACATGGCCAAAGACCCTTTTCGATAGTGAATGTACCCCTGGGACTCGACCAAGACCAAGGGTTGCTCTTTCTTGGCCTCCCCTGCCCTACCAAACAGGTAGCGATCTAGTTCATAGCGCAAAAACTCCTGCATCTGTTCGGAAGGATATTTTTCTTTCATAACCATGAGGGCAGAATACTGGGAAAGTGTCTCCGACAGCATGGCACTCCCTTTGACTTGCGCCTCCGACACCTGATGCCCCCACCATTGGTGCGCCATTTCGTGGGCAGTCACATAATAGGCCATGTCCACATCGTCTTCTCCGATGTCCAGCACAAACCCGATGGCTTCGGAGAAAGGCACCGTATTGGCGAAGCTTTGGGCAAAGGAAGCGTAGCGTGGAAATTCCAGAATGCGCATTTGCCGATGCTGATAGGGGCTAAATGCCTCGCTGTAGTACCGGAGGGAATGCTTCATCGCCTCCATCATTCGGCCAATGTTGTAGTCATGTCCTTGGTGGTAATACACTTCCAAGCTGATCGTGTCGCCGTAAGGCGCTACCCATTTTTCGCTGAGCAGCTCATAATTTGCCGACACGATAGAGTAAAAGTTGAACATCGGCATATCCATGAGGTAGTGAAAATAGCGACGACCATTTTCTTGCCACTCGCGCTGGAGATAGCCGGGAGCGACCGCGATTTGATCGGCTGAAGTACCCAGAATGATCTCAAAACGCATGTGGTCAGCGTCGTCCCCTACCAGATTGATGTGCTGCCCGAGAGAGTCTTCGCGTTCGCGCATTCGCTCCTTAGGAGGAAGCTCCTTTTTGCGGCGAAGATCTTCATCTCCTAACTCGTAGCTATCATTATAGCCAAAGGAAGGAAAATACAAGTTGTTGAAAAATGTGCCATTAAACACAATATCTGTGTTTCCTTGTCCCTCTACAAAGCCTTTCGTCACGTAGTCCACGACAAAATCCATCCGAATGCTGTCTGAGGGCTGCAAGGGTGGATCCAACTCGTAGATTCGATATCCAAACTCTTCCCATGCTTCGGCCACGCGAGCTGTGCCCTGAACGGCACCTGGCCAACTGAACTCGACCTGGCTGGTCTGAAGACTGCCATCCCGCTGGGCTTCCTGCACGTGGATTCTTGAAATGGCGGCTTGGGTCTTATTCTTCAGATAGTAATATCCCTCTGCATGAAAATCTCGCTTCTCGGGAAAAATATCAACTTTTAGGTTCGTCTCTACGATTTTGGGTTGGGGGATGTCGCGAAACTGCACAAGCGTTTTCTCATAGCTCACCTGCAACTCCTCTTGCTCATCGCTGTCGCGGTATTCATTGAGCACCACGGTATTATAATAAATGTAACTTCCTGTGGTGACAAA
>DAITMB010000207.1:0-2573 GCA_036835375.1 Bacteroidota bacterium | reverse complement strand
AGCACCATGACCGCATGGCCCACAAACTTCTGATTGACCATCACTTGTATGAACAAAGCCAGGACAGACAGAAGCGCCAATTGAATGAGAGTTTCTCCAAACAAAGAGGCAAGATAGACCGGAATCTCAAACTCAAAGAAGCCATAGACCGCCTGAATCGCCACACCTGTCAACAGCAAGACCGCCAGCAAGGAGGCATGAACCAACATCAGGCCCACAAACTTAGAGATCAATCCGATGGCGTCCGGCATGGGCAATGCATCGTAGATCTGATTGATTCTCACATCCCGCTCCCGCCAGACGAGTTCTCCTGCATAAAAAATGATGATGATGACAAAAAATAAGGTAAATCCACCGATTTCTTGAAGCATTAAATACGTGCTGGGATAAGTTTTGGTGCCATACATGCTCTCCAAGTCGGAAGCTCCCAGAATGAGCATGATCATGCCAAACAGCACGATCGCCAAAAATGGAACCGAGCGCACCACCTCCACAAAATAGAGCTTGCTCAAGGCCCACACCCGCGTGAGATGCACCCTGAAGCCTTGAGCCAATTGCACGCTCGGTAGATTCACAATCGCTTGGGTCGCCGCTTTAGGTTTAGCGCTGGCTGCGAGCTTCTTTTTGCGCATGGAAGCGTTCATCGAAAAGGAAAACAACCACTGTGTCAAGGCCAAAGAACCCAAGCCGATGGCCATCCACAGCAGTCTGTTGGTCAGGATAAGGCCTTCGAGGGGAAACAGCATGGTATTTTGTTGAGCTGGTGACCAATACCGGGAAAAAATCCGCGTGAGGTTGATCCCAATTGGGTCGATGATTCCGGCCAGCTCCCGATTGTCCAGCCCGCGCAAGAGCTGGGTGCCCACCACATAGAGCACCAACAAGGCTGAGCCTTGCACAAACACGAAGAGCAGTCGCTTGGTCAGGGCACCGCCCATGAAGAAAAAGGCACCTGTGACGAATAGATTGGGGATGACCAGCAGCAGGAATGGCTGGACAAAGTGCCAGGCTTGGTAAGGAAGCATTCGCTCCTCGTCCAACCAGGGCATTGCTGCGCCGAGCATCAACCCCATTAACAACCCCAAAAATACCATCACCAGGATCAAAAATGATCCGAGAAAGCGCCCCATGAGATAGTCGAACTTCTTCATTGGGGTCGTGAAGAACATCGAAGACGTATTGTGTTCATAGTCCCGAAGGATCGGCACGCCCATGATGGCAGAGGTGAGAAAAAATCCTGGAATGGCGGTGAGAATTACCATCATGAAGGCAATCACCGTCGGTGCATTGTCCTTGACCTGGCCTGTGCCTCCGCCCACCGTGAAGTCTTCCCAAGCCATGGCAGCAAAGCCTACCAAAAACAGAATACCGAAATAAATAAAGGTGGCTGGTCGCTTCCAGCGATACCACAGCTCAAATCGAAGTATTTCTCCAAACATGATGATGGGTCTTAAGCTGGTTGGGCCACGGAGGCAAAAATGTAGGTAAAATACACGTCCTCAAGATCTGGACTCACCAACTCGAAGCCGCTACCGGGATCGGATTCGCTGTAAATGTGTACATTGGGTTGTCCTGAGATCAATTTGTCAGAAATCACCGTGAAGGTCGCTTTTATCTCGTCGAGGTCTGACTTATCAATTCGCTTCTCCCATATTCTTCCTCTCAGCTGGTCCAGCGCCTTCAGCGGGTGACCATTCATGAGGATCCGCCCCTGATTGATGATGGCCATGTCGGTGCAAAGCTCTTTCACGTCATCCACAATGTGGGTAGAGAGAATCACCACGGCCTCTTCTCCCAGCTCGCTCAGGAGATTGTGAAAGCGGTTGCGCTCTGCCGGGTCCAGCCCAGCGGTAGGCTCATCCACAATGATCAGCTTGGGATTGGCAAGGAGTGCTTGTGCGATGCCGAAGCGCTGCTTCATTCCTCCAGAATACCCGCCGAGGCGTTTTTTGCGATGCTCGTAAAGATTCGTCCGCTGCAACAAGGCCTCCACCAATTCTTTTCGCTCCTTTTTCGCGGCAATGCCTTTTAGCACGGCAAGGTGATCCAACAAATCCTCCGCGCTCACCTTGGGATACACCCCAAATTCTTGTGGGAGATATCCCAAAATCCGGCGCACAGCATCCTTGTCCCGCAGCACATCAATCTGACCAAACGCTATGCTCCCTGAGTCGGGTTCTTGAAGCGTTGCGATGGTACGCATCAAGGTGGATTTGCCAGCACCATTGGGGCCTAGCAACCCAAACATGCCCGTGTTGATCGTGAGACTCACATCCTGCAGGGCTTGTACGCCATTAGGGTAGGTTTTCGACAAATGGGAAATGATGAGCTTCATGCGAATCTTGTTGGTAGAAGAATGAGAGGGGAAAGATCTGGCGTCGGGTGATTCTGGGAATTCTTACGTCGGAGGGCAAGATGTTCACCGAATCACGTAATTCGAAAACTAAGATGGGAAAAACTCTCGGAGGGTTGAAGATTCATCCACCTTTTTCACCATTTTCCCTGCAAGGCATTTCTTTTTCTCGACGTGTTTCTCGGATGGCGTTCCGAGTCCGAGGGCTTCACCCTCGGCT
>DAITMB010000206.1:0-5518 GCA_036835375.1 Bacteroidota bacterium | reverse complement strand
CTGTCTCGGTTGCTCGGCTTGGCGTGGCTGCGTAGTCACCGACTGGCGAGGGGCAATTTGCTGCTGGGGAGCTCTTTGTCCTCCGGGGGTCGCACTTCTGGATTGGTGATTTCTCACTGATTCAGAAATGGCACGGTCGATATTTTGTGGTTGGCTCGCCGATCTGGGCTCTGGTCGAGCGCCAGGGGCATTGCCTTGGCGGCCTGGGCTGGTGCTACCCGCGGGCGGGCTCATGGGTCTGCGTGGCGCCGCGACTGTGGTGATTTGCTGGCGAATGCTTTCTCGGGCTTGCTGTTGCCGAATCAAGTAGGCACGCTGTTCGACAAGGGTCATGTTTCGCATCACAGGTGGCAAATCGCTTCGCGAAAGTCTCTCCAAATCGACCCTTCCGAGGCGGTATGCATCCACCAAGTCCCAGTCAGGATAGATATAGACGGGAGACACTTTCACCAGTGTTCGGTTGATGATCACGGTCTGACCATAGCCGAATGCATAATCATCTACTCGGCAAAGCCGTTGGTAGCCTCTGGCACCGTAGGCTCCGTAGGGGAGGTAGGTGGCGTTGTAGGCTTGATTCAGGCTCATCAATTGTGATTGAAAGCGTGGGTCGTGGAAATTGTCACGACGGTATGACTCGATGGCGAGGTAGTCACCATCTCCCAAGTAAGCAGCTTCTTCCCAACCGAGTTGTTGTCCACGATTCCAGTCTCCACAGAAAATCGTGTTGACGCGAATGTCTTGGCTATTGGCTTCGGCCATTACCCTGCGAAAGTTGACAGGGCCTTGATTGAAACTTTCATTTCCTGCAATGAAGATGAGGCGAAGGTCTTGGGGAGATCTACTCCATTGAAGCTGGCGAATAGCCTGCTGGACCGCAAGAGGGTGGTATTCTATCCTGCCACCGGTGCGGATGGCAAATAACTCTTCGGCAATCCAGTCCAGGTCCGTGGTAAATGGCACCCGCATCTGAATGTAGTCGTTGTTGCGATTGAGATTGCTGCTGCCATATTCGAACAAGGCAATTTCCAGTAGAGGCACTTGGCCGTAGTCAGACTGGGAATTGTACAGAATTTCGTGGACCATAGACCACATTTGACCGCGCGCTTGATCAATGAGGTCGTCCATGCTGCCGCTGGAGTCGAGAATGAGGGCGAGTTGGACACGCGTTTGATTACGGGCAAAAGCGGAACGATCGTCGTTATCGCGCTGGTGTGACCAGTAGCCTTCCTGGGCCATGGCGCTGGTGAGCAGGCTGAGCAAAGTGATGGTAAAGAGGAGGCGTTTCATCAAGGTATGTGTTGGTTGGTACAACAAATTGGTCTCCCCTCTTCGTACGGCAAAGTGTTTAGTATGTTGGTCGCTCTTGGGGGTTGGATGTATTCTAAAATAGACGACATTCGTGTCGATTTATCTTACATCAGCGATAGAATTCTGGCCGGGCGTGTCAGAAAATATCAGAATCGTGGGCATGTTTTTTTTAAAAACCGCTGTATTTTCTTTCTATTCTACCATTTATCCCACATCTAGGACCAATTTATCCCTGTGAAGTGGGTTACATTTCCAAGATAATTGGCTTTGGGGAGGTGCTGCCGGATCGCAGTTTTGGTGAGAATACAGGACG
The DNA here is from genome assembly GCA_036835375.1 of Bacteroidota bacterium. Classification (GTDB taxonomy): domain Bacteria; phylum Bacteroidota; class Bacteroidia; order J057; family J057; genus JANQTF01. The sequence continues at coordinate 3,897 of DAITMB010000206.1, read as the reverse complement.
GTAATCCTGGAATTTCAAGAGAAAGGGCCAGGGTAGATTCTTTCACAGTGCTGAGAAGAATCCCCTGGTTTTTTATTGTCTATTGATCTAGCAGCATTCCCTTCTGCTGACAGCAAATATCTCCCCAGCCCTTATTCCCAGCGAATCTCTCCTTCCAGGGTGTTGAAGGATACGCGGCGACCGTCATGCTCCAAGGTCGCAGAACAAGGGAAAAACATGGCTGGCTGGGATGTCAAGGCGTAAATGGTTCCTGCAGGGATCAGTTTTATACTGCCAGCAGGACCTCCCAGCGAAAAGATTGATGCTGCGTGTATCTCTGGATCCCGGCCTTCTTGCCACACTGGCAACCACTTTGTGGCGGTCGAAAGTGCTTTTTCTAAGTCTGAGACCGGGAGAATGATTTCGCTGATGCCTACGGTCCAAGGACGAGGTTTGGGCAATTCCAGCCAATTTTCTCCTTCTTTTGCCTGCCATGTCACCAGATTTCCAGCAGGATCTTTGGAGAAAAAGGTGTAAGGCCTCAATGCTCTTTCCTTCACGCTGAGTGGGTCTGAGTTGTCCGACTTGAGGACATTCGCTGCTTGCCGAAGGGTGTCTATTGCAGCACTAAATGTGACTTCTCTCATCAGTATCGTAAAGCGAAACCAAGCGTCTTCCAGTCCTGGAATCAGGCGAAGGTCCGTCCAGCCCACTGCGACGTGGTGGACCAATCCGCGTTTTCTCACAGCAAATCCTCTCACGCGGTACCATTCTGCCACTCGCTCTGGCTGGTGGAGGTAAAGACTTAGGCTCAGGATTTTACTCATGAAGTCAGTTGCTGGATGTCTTCTGCGATTTTGGCAGAATCGCGTTGGATATGATGCAAAATCCCCGTGCCGTATACCCCAAAACCTAGAAAATACAGTCCGGGCAAATCTTCTGCCCAGAGGGCTTTGGGTACGCCGCGTTCATCTAGGGCTGGAGTTACGTCTTCTACGATATCTTCTAGCGAAGGCCGATACCCCGTCGCCAGAATGAGTACATCAAACGCTTGCCTTCGGCCATCGCTAAAGCATACCAGTGTTTCTTCCAGATCTTTGATCCCTGGAAACACCATGATGTTTCCCTGCTTGATCTGATCAATGGTACCGACATCGATAACCGGAGTTTTGCCGGTGAGTCGAAGCTGCTCAGCGGGCGCCATTTCGGGACGCATGAGGCCATAGGGCGAAAGATCTCCCACCGTCATCTTGGAGAGCCATCGACCGATGGGATTAGATACCCAGGAAGGAAGTTTCCCCAGCAGGATGCTTGTCTCTTGGACAGGCCTGCCAAAAGTGTCGCGTCGCACAATGTTCACAGGGCCCCTCACAGAGAGGGCGACTTCGATCCCATGTTCCCAAAGGTCCAGGGCGATTTCTGCTCCCGTGTTACCCATGCCAACGACGAGCACCCGCTGATTTTGGAATGGAGTGGGATTGCGATAACCTCTACTGTGAACAACTTTGCCCGGGAAAGCAGGCAGTCCCGGCCACTCAGGGTGCACCGGCTCGCGATTGACTCCCGTGCAGATCACGACTTGCTGCGCCACATACACTACCTTGCTAGAAGTAGCGACCATCCAGGCGTTGCCTTCTTTCCGAACGGAAGTGGCCCGCGTGTCCCAGCTTGGCTGAATTTCAAATGTGCGTGCATAGTCTTGTAAGTAGGTCACGAACAGATCTCTTGGCACATACTGGGGATAAGACGCCGGAAAAGGCATATATGGCAAATGAGAAAACCGCTTGACAGTGTGTAAATGCACCCGATCGTAATGCTGATTCCAACTGCTTGTGCCTTCAGGGGAACCATCTATGATGTGAAAAGGGAGAGACAAGTGCCGGAGTCTCCCTGCGACTGCCAGCCCGGCTGGCCCAGCACCAACGATGAGGGTTTCGATCCTGTGGACCATGGGCGAGGGGTTGATGGAATAATTTGGTCTAATGAAAAAGGGAAGCTTTCTCCAGATGAAAAAGAAATTGCTTGCCTACAACAACAAGTATATCATCTGAAAGCGATGAATTCAAGCGTGGAGGCTTTGGAAAGCTAAGGGAAAGATGCAATTCCCCTCCGTTGTCGTGCGCAAAGGATTGGTATCGTCGCGATTGGGGATGGCCTTGAACTGCGGCACCGAATCATAGATTACCCCAAAAATCCAATTTCCAAACTTGACGATGGATGATGGGAACTTGCTATCGTGAAAGTCAGCCTATGTTGGTCGGGTGAAAATAGGCGCAGGGTTTCTGGTCGGATGAAGTTTTCCTTAAAAAAAACTGTTTCCTTCGCGGTGGCATGTCAAGCCACCGTCTCAATTCTATCCTCATTGCTCAATTATCCATGACGACTTTCCAGACCATTTCGCCAGTTGATGGCTCGATCTACGTTGAGCGAAGCCTTGCCACCGACCCTCAGATTGACCAAGCTCTTGACGGAGCGCGCATTGCGCAAGCAAGTTGGCGATCCAGTTCTCTGTCAGAGCGCAAGGCCCTGTGCGAAGGCGTGCTGCGCTACATGCTAGATCATGCAGACGCTATCGGCGAGGAGTTAGCCTGGCAAATGGGGAGACCAATTCGCTACGGGGCTTTTGAAATTACCAAAGGTTTCCAAGAGCGCGCGCGCTACATGATCGACGTGGCAGAGTCTGCGCTTCAAGACGTCAAGGTTGGGGATCTGCCTGGAATTGATCGTTTGATTCGTCGAGAGGCCTTGGGTACCGTGTTGGTTTTGGCACCTTGGAATTATCCCTTTCTCACAGCAGTCAACGTGATCATTCCTGCGATTATGGCAGGAAATGCAGTCATTCTGAAGCATGCCCAACAAACGCCGCTGGCGGCAGAGCGCTTTGGCGCTGCCTTCGAACATGCAGGGGCTATGCCCGGGCTTTTTCAATATCTACATCTTTCGCATGAACAAGTGGCCCGTGTGGTCGGCGATGAACGGATTGCGCACGTGGCTTTCACCGGATCAGTGGAAGGGGGACAGGCTGTACAGCGGGCACTGAGCCATCGATTCATTATCGCAGGGTTGGAACTGGGAGGCAAAGATCCCGCTTACGTGCGGGAGGACGCGGACATGGCGCATGCGGTGGAAAATTTGGTGGACGGATCATTTTTTAATTCTGGCCAATCTTGCTGCGGAATAGAGCGGATCTATGTTCACGAGAGTCGGTTTGACGCATTCGTTGAAGAATTCGTCGCGTTAACTAAACAATACGTACTGGGCAATCCTCTCGATAGGGCTACTACGCTGGGGCCGATGGTACGGTCTTCTGCCGCTGCGTTTGTGCAGGCGCAGGTCGCCGAAGCTTTGTCGAAAGGAGCACAAGCTCTGATTGGACCGAACGATTTTCCGGCTCACTTGTCAGGTACCCCTTACTTGGCTCCGCAGGTGCTGGTGAAGGTGAACCATCACATGCAGATCATGACTGAGGAGACCTTTGGGCCAGTGGTGGGCATCATGTCCGTGAAAAACGATCGGGAAGCGTTGCAGCTTATGAACGAAAGTCGATATGGCCTCACGGCATCCATTTGGTCTCGCGATGTCGAGGCAGCTTTCCGGCTGGGGGATCAAATAGAGACAGGGACAGTCTTCCTCAACCGATGCGACTACCTTGATCCAGCGTTGGCATGGACAGGCGTCAAAGACAGCGGCAGGGGATGCACGCTGTCCAGCGGAGGCTATGAAGCATTGACACGTCCCAAGTCCTATCACTTTCGGCACTGACTAGCAGGCCGTTTGGGTTACTCATTTTAGTGACAACTTGTGAATTTAAGGGAAATTTTTTCTTTAAATTCCTCGCATGAACTCTCTTCGCAAAGATCTGTTGTGGAAGTACGTCATTGAGGATTTTTTTCCTGAATTGATGGCATTTTTCTATCC
>DAITMB010000205.1:0-5538 GCA_036835375.1 Bacteroidota bacterium | reverse complement strand
CTTTGTCTGGAGGCCAATGCCTCGCCGAAGTGTGTGGGGATCATCGCGTGGATGCACACCTTTTCTCCGGCTAAAATGTGGATCGCGGGGCTACAAGCCCTTCAGAAGCCGATGGTTCACTTGCACACGCAGTACAACCGCGACATTCCCTGGGATGCCATCGACATGGATTTCATGAACCTCAATCAATCCGCTCACGGTGGACGGGAATTTGGGTTTATCAATGCGCGGCTGCGCAAAGGGCGCAAAGTCGTGGTAGGTCACTGGCAAAATGCTGAGGTGAGGCAGCGGCTCAATGTCTGGAGCCGTGCTGCTGTGGGCTGGGCCGAAACGCGTGCCCTCAAGGTCGCTCGTATTGGTGACAACATGCGTCAGGTAGCCGTGACCGAAGGCGACAAGGTATCGGCTCAGATGCGATTTGGCTACGAAGTGAACGGCTACGGGCTGGGCGATGTGGTGGCATTTGTCGATCAGGTCACCGATGCTGAGATCAATCGGCTGATGGAGGAATATGAAGACTTATACCAAGTGGCACCTAGCCTGCTCGCAGGAGGGACTATGCGGGAATCTCTTCGCGAAGCCGCGCGCATTGAGCTGGGACTGAAAGGCTTTCTGGAGTCGGGTGGATTTGGCGCTTACACGGACACTTTTGAAAACCTGCACGGCCTGAAGCAGCTTCCGGGCATTGCTTCGCAGCGCCTCATGGCCGCTGGTTATGGATTTGGTGCAGAGGGCGACTGGAAAACGGCTGCTTTGACCCGGATCATGAAGGTCATGGGCGAAGGGCTACCCGGGGGGAATTCCTTCATGGAAGATTATACCTACCATTTCGAGCCGGGCCATGAGGCGGTGCTGGGGTCGCACATGCTGGAGATTTGTCCGTCGATCGGGAAGGGGACACCCACTTGTGAGGTGCATCCCTTGGGAATTGGTGGTAAAGAAGATCCTGTGCGGCTTGTGTTTGACTGCCCTGCGGGTCCAGCATTGAATGCTTCGATCATCGACCTCGGCAATCGATTCCGCTTGCTGGTCAACACTGTGGATGCCATTGAGGCGGAGCCGCTGCCCAAGTTGCCAGTAGCGCGCGTGCTGTGGCAGCCCCATCCCAATCTTGCCCAAGGCGCTGCGGCGTGGATTCTGGCCGGTGGCGCACACCACACCGTGTACAGCCAGTCCCTCAGCGTAGAATATCTCGAAGATTATGCGGACATGGCGGGTATCGAACTGGTGCTCATCGACAAAGGAACGCAGATCTATCGCTTCAAGCAGGAACTGCGTTGGAGCGAAATGTATTATCACCTCGCCCAGGGCATTGTCGGAGGGTGAGTTGATTTGCGTAAAGTTCCAGCTATCCATTCTCAGCGCAACCACATCGGTCTGCGCTGAGAATTTTTATTCACGGGATTTACAGGTTTTGGCGGACGAATTCTGGTATGTGAATCCAAATTTCATTGAACCAAATCAAATGGGGGGGCGTAACCCTATAGGTGAGGTTGCACAATTCCACCATTCTTACATTCATTCACTTAACCATCTACATCATTTGAGAAGAAAAAAGCAAAGCAGACCCATGCGTGTCCGGACAGTCCGGGAGCATAAGATCAACATGGAGATCAGGTACGACGAAGTCCGTGTCATTGAAATCGCAGGAGAATCCACCAATGAAGTCATGTCTGCCAAGGAGGCCATGAACATTGCGCGTGAACAGGAAATGGACCTTGTAGAAATCACAGCGCAGGCATCGCCTCCTGTTGTCAAGGTGATCGACTATACCAAATTTGCTTACGATCTGAAAAAGCAGAAGAAGGAGCAAAGAGCCAAACAGCATCAAACCACACTGAAGGAGCTTCGATTCGGTCCCAATACAGACGACCACGACTTCAACTTCAAAGTGAAGCATGCCGAGAAATTTCTTCAGGAGGGCAACAAGCTCAAGACATTTGTCCAGTTTCGAGGCCGAAATATCATTTATAAGGACCGGGGATTTGATCTCATGGGCCGCCTAGCGGATGAACTGATAGAAGTGGGAAAAGTGGAGATGGAGCCGAAGATGGAAGGGCGAAGAATGATCATGATCATGTCACCGAAATAAGCATCGTCCAACAGGCCATGTGACTCGTGTCGAATCGCCTGTTTTTTCGCGACTCAGATCATTTCATTCAAAATTTAACGGGCCGCCATGGCTCGTTTTTTCTTTGCCTGCACGTCGCTGCGAGTTGCCCCAAAATGTCATGTCAGACGCGAAGGGCGAATGAAGCGATGTATCTGCCAATTGCATAAAAATCTTTGATTCAGCTTTTGGGTTGGTCGATCCACCTCACCAGGACAGGAAGGAGCAGCAGATCTGCCAACAGCGCAAACACGATCGTGAGGGCTGTAAATAGACCCGTGCTGAAGGTTCCGCCAAAATCGGAGGCGACCAAGAGCACAAAACCGCCCATCAGCACCACCGAAGTGATGATCATCGCCTTCCCCGTGCCCAGGATGGTGGCTGTGACTGCGGAATCGACATCCAAGCCTCGCTGTCGCTCCATCCGGTATCGGTTCAAAAAGTGAATCGTATCGTCCACCGCAATTCCGAAAGCAATCACAAATACCAGCGCGGTGCTGGCCGTGAGCGTGATGCCAAATAGGCCCATCACACCACCGGTGAAAATCAGGGGCACCATATTGGGAACCATACTCACCAGCAGCATTTTCCAAGATCGAAACAGCAATCCCATGACCACCCCGATCACCACAAAAGCGATCCCCAAGCCTCCCAAGAGGCTTTTTCGGACATACTTGAGGTTTTGCTCCGTGAGGTACGCATGGCCCGTGGAGCGGTAGCTAAAGAGGGTGGTATCGCAGCGCGCATGGACAAAGCTGTCTAGCTGTGTCGAAAGCCGATCGAAGGCCACATTCCCAATATCGGGCATGCGCGCACTGATTCGCCCTTGAAGGCCATCTGGAGAGATAAATTTTTCTACCAGACTCCCTTGGCCTTGGCGGTAAGCAAGTCCGATCAGTTCATCGATTTGTGCTTGACTATCCGGGAGGATGGCTTTTCCACGATAAATCCCATTGGCTTGCCGAAGAATGGTCACCAAAGACAGCATCGGGCTGATTCGCTCGTCGGCAGAAAGATAGTCCTGGACTTTGGCCAACTCTTGAAGTAGGGCTAGGTCGCTGATGTGGTGGCTGCTGTCTTTGACAAGGATTCCTAACTCAAATGGGCGCAATCCATAAGATTTTTCCTCAAAAAATTCCATGCTTTTCCGCACTGGGTCCCGCCGTCCGATGTCTTCGATCAAGTAGGTATCTATCGGGATTTTCAGCATGAATAACAAGCATACCAGCACCAAAACTGCCCAGCCTGCCAACAGCATCCGGGGATGATGCACCGTTTTCCTGTCCACCCACAGGAGCCATTTTTCCCATAGCGAAAAATTTTCTAGCGACCGGGACTCCAGGAAGACCTTTGCCGGAATGGCGGTGATCGATCCGGGCAAGATGAACATAGAAATGACATAGGTAAACATTACCCCTGCCGCAGCATAGAGGCCAAAGTCCCGGATCGGTGGTATCCTCGACACGAGCAGCGAGGCAAACCCAATGCCTGTGGTGAGGGAAGTCAGGAACACAGAAGTGCCAATTTCTTTGATGGTGATCCCCATCGCAGCGCTGCGCTCGGTGCCATTTCGCAGCTCATACAGATACTTCGTGGTGAGGTGAATGATGTCCGACATTCCTACCACAAACATGATAGGAATTAGCAGGTTGTTGATCAGATTGATGGGTTGTCCCATCCATCCCATGAATCCGAGGATCCACACGAGTGAGATCACGATAGCCACCTGTGGCACCACGATGCCCCAGCGATTGCGGTAGGTGACGAATAGGACTGTGGTAATGAGCAAGATGGCCAAGGAGAGAAACAGCCCGAGTTCTTCGGCGATCTTGGTGACATATTGCGTGCGAATGTACGGGATGCCGGAAATCACGTAGGGTAAGTCCGATGCTTCCAGCACCGAATCCATGGCGGTACTCAATATGTCCCGCTGCCGGGTATCAAAAATCGCAGGATCAATAAAAAAATACCCGCAGAGGTGGCTGAAGTCTCGGGTCACAAAACTGCCGATGAACTGGCTGTCTGAAATGGCTCTTAATCGGGTTTCGGCCAGTTCTTCTTCGGTCCCATATCTCAGCAAGGGCTGCGCGCGCACCCGCATCCCCCGGCGCTCCAGCTCTGGAAAATTCGTGGCTGTGACGGAAGAATCCATCCCCGGGAGTTGCGCCAGCTGATTGAAAATAGCATCTACGCGCTCTATGAAGTTCTGATCCCAGACCGCCGATCCGTCCTCCTGGCCCAGTGCCACATAGTTTACAAAGTTTTGGTCTTCGCCAAACAAGGCCTGGAACCCTTGATAATAGGCATACTCCTCGTCGTCCTTCGGGTAAAAGCTTTCGAAGCTGAAGTTGATTTCTAAGCGAGTCAACCCCCAAGCAAAAAAGATTGTGAAAATGCCAATGATACTAAAGAAGAGGTATCGATACCTAAGCAGAGGGTGCATGTATGTTGGAAGCGATTAAAAGCCCAAATCTCACAAATCTCAACAACCTAACGGGGCGGTATGTATTGGCAGAGCGGCGTTTTATTTTGCTTCGCGCAAAGAGTTGTGTGCGAAAGCGCTGATAGTAGAAAACGCTACCGCGAAGATAGCAAGAAGAATTCATGAAAAAACTGGCTCCTAGGCACCGGTCCCCAGCGCTTGTTCCTGCTTCATGCGAGGCCCGAGGCCGTCAGCCCGACATCTGAAAGAACCCACATCAACAAGAATGGCCCTCCTGAAGACTATCCAAGAGGGCCGCTTAGTCGCATCACCCTGAGAGCCGTTGGCCGTCATGTCCGGCCTTACTTGATCAGCACATCTACTTCTTCATTGACAATGTCGCCAGACTCTAATTCTTCAAAGCTGATCCTGAATTCGTCCTGGTCATTGGTGAGATAGACAGGCCCGGGACGAGTAGCTTGTACGCGGAAATAGATGGGATTGGGGCGGTGAAAATACGTGGTGCCAGAAGCATACGAGCTGCCTTCCAAGGGCTTGGTGGGAAAGGTAGCGACACCGCTTGCATTCGTCACAGCTACATTTTCAGCCGAGATGGATGGCGTGATCTGATTACTACCGCTGGGATTCTGGCTCAAATAAGAGTTGTAGGCACTTTGAAAGGGGAAAAGATACACAACCGCACCCTCCACCGGATTCGTGCCATCCGTGACAAAGAATGTCAGATTGACCACAGGCGTAATGTTCGGGGTAAGTCCCTCTTCACAGGCCGTGACCGCGGTGGCAAAAAGAAGGCAGAATAGCGAAATTTTGGATAATTTTCTCATAGTCTTTCTCATATAATGTCTGGAAAAAGTGGAAAGCAAAGGGGCATCATCGCGAAAACGGAAAAGAGCATGGTGTAACACATGATATGAAGCAGGAAAGCCTAATCAAGACTTACCGCCCTCACAACGAAAAATCGAATCAAATGATATGCTCCTCCTCT
>DAITMB010000204.1:0-5541 GCA_036835375.1 Bacteroidota bacterium | reverse complement strand
ACCACCCCTGCTTGCCCGATGAAGGAGGCCATTCAGTCGGCTTGTGTGAATGCGATCAAGCTCATGGTGGACCCTGAAGCGCAGGTTAAGGTGACAATGGATGCGCAAGTGACCACTACGCGGAGCAATGAAGCCTTGCCAGCGGTTCGTAATGTGATTGCCGTGTCTTCTGGTAAAGGAGGCGTCGGAAAATCCACCGTAGCTGCCAACCTTGCGGTAGCGCTGGCGCAGACCGGTGCTCGCGTCGCGCTTGTGGATGCGGATATTTACGGTCCAAGTGTTCCGTTGATTTTTGGATTTCAAGATGCACGGCCACAGATGACTCAGGTAGAGGGTCGGGACATGCTAGTGCCTTTTGAGCGCCACGGAATCAAGCTCATGTCTATTGGTGTGCTTGTGCGGGCGGATCAAGCGGTGGTGTGGCGCGGACCGATGGCTTCTAAGGCGCTTCGACAGTTAATTTTCGACACGCACTGGGGCGAAATCGACTATTTGCTGGTGGATCTGCCACCTGGAACAGGAGACATCCATTTGACGCTGGTGCAGGTGCTGCCAGTGACGGGCGCGATCGTGGTGACGACCCCTCAAGCCCTCGCCGTCGCTGATGCGCGCAAGGGCGCAGAGATGTTCCGAAATGCACAGATCGGTGTTCCTGTGCTCGGTGTGGTAGAAAATATGGCCTATTTCGTGCCGGATGACGCGCCTGAAAAAAAGTATTTTCTGTTTGGAGAAGGAGGCGGTGCTACGCTCGCCAGCGAAATTGGCGTTCCGCTACTTGGCCAAATTCCACTGCGCGAAGGAATGTCTGCCAGCCCCGCGGCAGGTCAGCCGAGCGTGGTGGCCCAAGATCCTGTGCTTGCAGCCAGCTTTTCCGCTTTGGCGCAATCGTTGGCGCAGCAGATTGCGGTGAGAAATGCAAAGCTCCCGCCCACCGCTGCGGTGAGAATCACGACGGGATGAGTCAAGTGTGCCGGGGGCAGAAGTGAAAGCATTGATCAGCTTGTTTTAATTGCGAGTCCATGGCAGACGCACCGCTTTTCTTCTGTACTTTTAAATAGGCTTAGTATAAAAGGATTCCCCCAAAAACCTCCCTCTTACTCCACTTTCGATCAAGCGTATTTATCTCATGAATCAAGAATTACATCAACGAATCGAAACGGCGCTGGAGTCTATTCGGGACTATCTCCGCTCGGATGGGGGTGATGTGCGCGTGCACGACATTGACCTAGCCAAAGGGCTGGTGCGGGTAGAACTTCTTGGCAACTGCGAATCGTGTAGCATGAGCAGCATGACCATGAAGGCCGGCATTGAGCAAGTCATCTTTCGCATTGCCCCGGAGATCACGAAGGTAGAGGCAGTCAATTAACAGTCAATTAAGTGTAGCACATGAAGTTGCTATCGGTTCGAATTTGAAGGCATCTTGACTGGTTTTATTTGGTCAGGAATCTTAACTTTCAGGTGCTGAGTGGACGTTCCGAAATCAAGACAAGCGCTCAGCTTTCCTTTATTTCCGCCATGAAAAACCGACGTATTCTTTGGATTTCCTCCTTGATCTTACTGAGCTTGGTGATCCTTCTCGCGACTGCTCCATTGATCCTCTACTACCAGCAATCTCACATCAAGACTTGGGTCGTGGAGCGGCTCAACGAGGAATTCGCTGGGGAGCTGGTGGTGGGACACAGCTACATTTCCCCTTTCAAGGCTTTTCCTTATGTATCGGTGGTCCTGCACGATGTGCAGTTTTTTGCTGAAAAAGGCCGACAAGGCACCCCGATCTATGAATTCGACGATCTCTACCTGGGATTTGGCCTGCTGCAAGCCCTGCGTGGCAACTATGAGGTGAAGCGACTGCGCGTGACAGGTGGTCACCTCCATCTATTGGCTCATGCCGACGGGCAGCTCAATGTGATGAGGGCCAAAGGAATTTCCCAAGAAAGCGAAGCCGATACCTCTTCGTCTCCCCTGATGCTAGACCTCAAGCAGATCGACCTCGACGATTTTGCCTTGAGCTATCACCACGAAGACGATTCCCTCTACACGGAGCTACACATTCAGCGCGCCAAAGCCAAAATTCGCCTGGAGGACGATCACATCTATGTAGATCTCAGCTCGGAACTTGACCTGACCGTGAACCGATTCGATCGGCCAACCTTCTTTCACGATAAGCACCTCAGCCTCGATTTGATCCTGGACTATGATCAGCAGGAACAATTGCTTCACTTAGAGCCGAGCGAACTGCGGCTAGAGGATGGCACATTTGAAGTCCTGGGTACCATGGATATCGACAATGATTTTGACACAGACATCCGTCTCTATGGCCAAAAACCCGACTTCAGTCTTCTCATGGCCTTTGCGCCGCCCGAGGTAGCAGAAGCCCTCAAAGGCTATGAACATGCTGGCAGAATCTTTTTCGATGGACATGTGGTGGGTAAATTTGCTGATGGACAATCACCCTTTGTCGAAGCAAATTTTGGCTGCGAAAACGTCTATTTTATCGAAGCATCTTCCAATCGAAAATTGGATGATTTCGGATTTCGGGGTTACTACACCAACGGGGAAGCGCGGACCCTCCAATCTTCGATGCTTCGCATCGAAAATCTTCAAGCCAGGCCCGACCGGGGCGTCTTTCAGGCCAGCCTGCTGATGGAAAACTTCGAAGATCCTCGCGTTGCAGTCAATGTTCATTCCGATCTTGATCTGGCCTTTGTGGGAGAGTTTTTCGGGATCGAAGGGCTTCGCCGCATCAGTGGCCAAATGGTCCTCGACATGGATTTCAACGAGCTGGTAGATTTTGAGCTACCTGAAAATACCCTCGTGAAGTTGCGGAAGGGGGTGTCGAGCGATCTGGTGGTAAAGGACTTGAAATTTCTCATTCCAGATTATCCTCATCCCGTGGAGCAGATGAACATGCACGCGCAGATGCGCGAAGGGAAAGTGACGCTTGATTCTTTGGTATTTCGTATCGGCGAATCTGACTTTTTTCTACGAGGAACCCTCAGCGATTTGCCCGCTCTGCTTCATCAGGGAGACCAACCCATCGAAGTGACGCTTCATAGTCACGCGAAGCGCCTCCATTTTCAGGAGCTTCTAGCCCAAGACAGTGCGCTTGCTGCTGGCTTCGATGAAGAACTGAGCGACATGCGCATTGATTTACACTTCGAGACTTCCGTCAGCGATCTGCGCGATGGCAAATATTTGCCGCGAGGTCACTTTTTCATTGATGACTTCTACGGCAAGTTGAAGCATTATCCGCACACCCTCCACGACTTTCACGCCGATGTGTACATCACCGATTCTACCCTTGTATTGGAAGATTTTAGTGGTGAAATCGACGATACTGACTTCCATTTCAGCGGAAGGCTGGAAGACTATGGCATGTGGTTCGAAGACAATCCGCGCGGAAACTCCCGTTTTGAGTTTGACTTAGTGAGCCAACGCATAGGTTTTGAGGATCTGCTCAGTTATCGTGGCCAAAATTTTGTACCCGATGACTATCGCGAAGAAGAAATTCGCGAGCTGGCCCTCCACGGAGAGGTGGCCCTCCGCTACGACAGCACCTTTCAAGCCGCCGATTTGCTCCTCGACAAGGTCGAAGGCCGTCTTCGCATTCACCCGCTCAAGCTGGAGCAGTTTCGGGGTCGAATACACCTCGAGCAGGATCAGCTGCAAGTCCAGCAATTTTCGGGTCGGCTCGGAAAGAGCGATTTTTTGGTAGATCTGGACTACGACTTGAGGTCTGGAGAACCCGGGCATACACCTGTTGGCAACTTGCTCCGTTTTCGATCCAACTATTTGGACCTTGATGCCCTTACTCATTATGGTGATCAACCGGATACGGTGGCGCATGAAGATGCATTTAACCTCTTTGCGCTGCCATTTCCTCACCTGCGAGTAGAGGCAGGCATCGCTAAAATTCGCTACCAACGCATTTTCCTAGAGGATTTTCACACCAAACTTCAGATTCAGGAAAATCACTACGTGTATCTCGACACCCTCCGAATGAATACTGCTGGCGGCAGCGTGTCAATGAGTGGATACTTCGATGGATCCGACTCCAGCCAAATCTATCTGCGCAGCCAAATGGACCTGACGGACATAGAGCTGGAGGCTTTCCTGCTCAAGTTCGATAATTTTGGTCAAGATTATTTGGTGAGCGACAACCTCAAGGGTCGCGTGAGCGGTCGCATCACCAGCAAGCTGCACCTACACCCCGATCTCGTGCCCATCCTCCGAGATTCCGACGCGCACATTGAGCTGCAAATCGTAGAAGGAAGCCTTCAGCAATTTGCCCCGCTGGAAGCGTTGGCATCTTATTTTCAGGATCGAAACCTGCGCAATGTGCGCTTCGACACCCTCCGCAATACCCTCGACCTTGCGCAAGGGGCGCTCAGCATTCCAACAATGACCATCAACTCCAGCCTCGGTTTCATCGAGATGGAAGGCAAGCAGGCGATTGAAGGCAACATGGACATGAACTATCAGGTGCGGGTTCCCCTCCAACTGGTTTCGGAAGTTGGTTTCTCTCAGCTCTTTCGCGGAAAAAAGCAGGCAGAAGTAGATCCCGATCAGGAAGACGCCATCATCTATCGCGACGGCTCCCGTAAGACTCGCTTTTTGCAAGTCAACATCGTAGGAAATCCCGATCAATTTGATATTCGGTTGAGGAAGTAGCGGGGTGTGATGGAGGTTCATAGATTGGTACACATAATCTTCTCTGTGTTTCATCCATGTAAATCTGTAGTTCGAAGCTGAAACACCCCGATTTCTACTGATTGCAACAAGAATCAAGCGCTGTTCAGTGTAAATAATCTAAAAAGCGACACAGTGGGAAATGTCAGATACATTCTTCGTATTCAGCAACTTGTCCTAAGGTAGCGTCTGTCAATGACTAAGCAATTCCCGCAAATTCCATTTTCTCCGAATAGTGGTCGTGCGAAATGAGCGCATCGCGCCAAAAACCATGCTTATGAAAGCCAGCCCAAGCTGTCATGATCGACACGGTGCATTTCAGATGAATGGGATAAAAATACTGGGGAGGTCCACCTTCCCTTTCTACAATTGCAAGACCAGCATTGACTGTTCCTCAATCAGCTTCTTGGCATGGAAACGATAGCTCGCCAGACTTGAGTTTCTCATTCAACTCCATAAAAGCAGGGTGTTCTGAAAATTTAATGTCATTCTGTTTTGGTTTTATCAGCACGGTATTATTCGTATATCTATTTGGATAGAATGTGTGGCAAACTTTTAAATACTTATAAGTAAAACAATATTCGAGTTCCATGATACCCGGCTCGAACGAGATCAAAAGGGCATCTCCGGCTTTGATCACACAAGACATTTCATCCGGCCCCTCCACTTGTAGTTGAATATGATCGTACAGAAACTCAGACATCACGAGGAGGGTAGGCTCGGCCCCCACGCTTCTGGATCCGAAATGAGGATACCAAAGCAGTGGTGATTTGATGTTGAGGGGATATTCGATCATCGGGGCTACAGCTTCATCGATCACATACCCGACAAATGCGCCCACAAGTCCGAAGG
>DAITMB010000203.1:0-5683 GCA_036835375.1 Bacteroidota bacterium | reverse complement strand
TCTCTCGGAAGAAGGAAACTTCATCACCATTCGGAATTTGTTGTCAGATCCATCCTTATCTTTGTTTGTAAGGACGTGTCCTACCTCGCTCTTCCTTAAGTGTTGCTTTTTTTTTGCCCAATCAGGCACTTCGATTTGGTCCATGTCTCACACCCTTGACAGATCTCCATATGAAACTCGAAAAGATTATTTTATTCCTCGGAGGAGCAGCCTGTATCGGTGCTTTTTTCCTCCCTTATCTGACCTTTCCGCCGAATCTTACTGTGAGTGGCTACTCCGAAACTATGTTGATTCTGGATTATTTAGACGTGGTGGAGGATAAAAAAGCAGATATCCTGGTCGATTCGTTTTCGACTTTCTATGAGTCGTTTGCTGGTCCCAAAGGCAAAGGGATCCTCACTATGCTTGTCGTTGTTCTTCTTGGGCCTTTTTTCTTTGCTATCTTTGGGTTGAGCTATGTGATCAAAGCCTTGTTTGGGAAACAATACAAGCGCGGCATTTTCCTCAACCTCTTATTCATGGGCTTTGCTTGGGTCACAATCTACATGATCAACCAAGAAATGACCTTCAATGTACTGGGCTTGGAAGTGGGCACTAACTTGCAATTTTTTCGCATGGCCGGACTTGGCTACTGGCTCGGTTTTGGAGGTATGATTCTTGCCGCTTTTTCCCTATTTTTCGGAAAAACTGAGTAATGAATTCTTCACTTTCCTGCTTCTTAGCCACCATTCTCTTTTTCGCGCCTTTCGTCATACCCAGCAAAGCTGCGGCGCAAGAGTTCGAAGAGATTTTGATTTCTCATCGACTTGCGACCAAGCATGATGACCTGGAGCATGTGCGATCCATCATCTGGAAAGGCACCGAAACTTTTCCTCAAGCGGGCGACAAGTACGAATATGAGCTTGTTCAGCTGCATCGCCAACACTGGCAGACGGTGCAAAAGGGGGAAAATCATTCATACACAGAGACTTACTATCAAGGTAATACGTGGACACACATTGTCCAGGGAGAAGAATCTCTCACCCAGCCAATGACATTTGAGACGATCTCCACGTTAGGACGCACGGCTCGCTGGGCGAGTCCGATTCTTGATGCAGAGCTGTGTAAGTACGAAATTCAGTACGTCGGAAAAACTCGTCAAGAAAGACAGGTGCTCCACGAGTTCAAAGTGTACACCAGTGAAGGAGATGGGCTGATGGTCTATCTCGATCCCGAGACGTACCTCATCAGTATGATTCGAGACCAGCGAGTGCTCAAAGGCATATTGCAAGGCGTCGAAATCCGCTACAGTGACTATCGGGAAGCATGGGGAGTGCCTTTCGCTCACACCGTGACGTACTACCAGCAAAATCAGCCCATTCGTGTGTACGAATTTAGCAGCATCACCTTCAACCCAGAACTGGACGAAGCCCGCTGGAATGAACCTGCTTCCACACCTCCTCCCCCCGTATCGCCGGATGTATTGATGATGCAGCAGCAAGGTAAGCCCAGCGAGAAATAAAGATAACAGTGAGCATTTTTGGAAATTGTTCGCTTCTCCTACATGAAAGTGCCCCTGAGGAAATGATCTTCAGGGGCACTTTCGATTCGTCAGCTCTTGTTGGATTTTAGACTTAGGAAAGCCCAACCATGGTAGCGGCATGTTCTTCATACTCTCCCGACTCCAGCCAGGTCGCACCTACACCTCTTGCCAACAACCAATGGTGCTCCCGTTACTGTTTTTTGGCGGATGCCGCACCAGAGAGCTTTGTCTCCACCTGGGTTGGCTCGCCAGCATATCGAACCGATGAGGCACCAGAAGCTTTGACGGATAGCGCCCCGGTCACATGGACATCTGCCTGGGCTGCTCCTGAACTTTTCACCGACAAGTCCCCGAATATACAATCCCCGCCTTTCAGCTGTGATGCGCCAGACATTTCGACTTCTGCGCCTTGGACAGCTCCCCAGAGATCTAATTTAGAAGCACCCGAACTGTTGATGGATAATTGCTGCACATTCAGCTCCAGCTTCACGGCGCTTGCACCCGATAGATCAATCTCCAACGAACGCCCTTCGAGCTGGTTTTCAGAGGAAAGTTCGGTGCCTCCTGACGTTTTGATCTTTCGAAATGCGGGCGCAGATATCCGAGCCTTCATGGGCACCCCAGCTTGATGAACATTTCCTTGCAACCCAATTTCCAGCCTTTGTCCATCGATTCTTACCTTTGCAGCCGGATGTAAATTTTCTTGCATGCTCAAAGACAAGCCAAATGGAGCACCAGGGACCAGCGTAACTTGCCATGCGCCAGATATGCTGATTTCATCGAACCCGCTGACCTCTATTTCTTGGACCGTCACGGGTCCTTTCCCCTCTAAGGTGTGCTTTTCCAAAAATTGCCGGACAACAAAGGCCATCACGACGAGGGTAATCATGCTGTAGAACAAGATCTTGAGCGCTCTCATAACTATGTATATTTTAGCAGAAGATAGAAGTTTTGAGCGAAAGTTGAAATTCTCAGGAAAATAGAATCAAAATTTACTCATCTAACTGCTCAATGCGATAATGAAAACATTCCCGCTAAAAGACTGTTTTTGCTTCCCGTGAAAGAATGGCTGATAAACGTTTGCTGTAGATACATCACCCTTTCGCGCTGAATAAATCCCATGATACAACCAGAAGCTGCGCGACTCATGGTCGCTTGGTCGCCTCACTACCAGCACCCCCTTCCGGTGGGCCACCGCTTCCCGATGGAAAAATACGAGCTCATCCCACAACAACTCCTGTATGAAGGCACCCTGACACCGGCCAATTTTTATCAGCCGAGCATCCTGGACGAAGATGTATTGCTGCTCACCCACGAAGAAGCCTACTGGCGAAAGCTTCAAAAGGGGCTACTCAGCCCCAAAGAAATTCGCCGAACAGGTTTTCCATATTCCCCCCAGCTGATTGAGCGGGGAAGAATCATTGCCCAAGGCACCATCCAAAATGCACTCTACGCCATGAAGTGGGGCGTCGCCATCAACGGGGCAGGAGGAACGCATCACGCATTTGCAGATCGAGGAGAGGGTTTTTGTATTTTCAACGACATCGCCATCGCTGCCAACTGGCTCCTCCAGCAAGGCCTTGTGAAGCAAATCCTCATCGTAGATCTAGATGTGCATCAAGGGAATGGAACTGCTGCCATTTTTCAGCACGAACCCAGGGTATTTACCTTTAGCATGCACTGCGAGGCCAACTATCCGCTCCACAAAGAACATTCTGACCTCGACCTCGGCTTGCCAGTTGGGATTGCTGACGACGAATACCTTTCTCTCCTGTACCACACGCTGCCGGCCTTGATCGACCAAGTGCAACCCGACATTGTGTTCTATCTGGCTGGAGTGGATATATTGAATACCGACAGACTGGGAAAACTCAACGTATCACGCCAAGGATGCAAAGAGCGAGACCGTTTTGTGCTGCGAAGCTGCCATCATCAGGGGCTTCCAGTCGTCATTTCGCTCGGGGGAGGTTATTCTCCACAAGTACGTGACATTGTGGATGCTCATTGTGAGACGTTTCGGCAAGCGCAAGAGATCTGGTTTTAAGGCCTCCACCCGGTGATAGGAACCTACATAAGACAACTTGTTACTCCAATTTGCCCTTCGGAAGACAGAATCGCTGCCAACAACAATTCTGTAGAAGAATGCGTAACTTCGATGCTTCAACTTCCAACCCACGCTGTGAAGCAGCGTCTTTGTCACCGAAATACAACAAAGATTTCATTGTATTCCCCGTTATGAAAAGAGCATTTTTGATTTTTGGTATTCTCGCCCTCGTCATGGGCGGCTGCGCGTTTTTCAGTGGAAAAAACGCTAACAATACCATGGTAGATTTGGAGCAAAAAGCCGTCTCCCAATGGTCGCAAGTAGAAAACGTGTATCAGCGCCGTGCCGACCTCATCCCCAATCTCGTCGCTGTGGCCAAGCAGTACGCTGAATTTGAGCAATCAACCCTTACCAGCGTATCTGAAGCTCGCCGCCAAGTGTCCGACATCGTCGTGACGGAGGAAGTGCTGAACAATCCTGAACTGATGGAACGATTCTCCGAATCTCAAAACCAGCTGGGGCAGGCACTTTCTCGCTTCCTATCGGTCGCCGAAAACTACCCCAACCTAAAGGCTAACGAGCAATTCAACGCTCTGACTGCGGAGCTCTCCGGGTCAGAAAATCGAATAGCGGTAGAAAGAAAGCGCTTCATTGATGCCACGCGCGATTACAACACTTTCGTGAAGAAGTTTCCCAACAACATCTGGGCGGGAATCTTCAACTTTGAAACCATGCAAACCTTTACGGCTCAGCAAGGCGCAGAAAATGCTCCGAATGTGGGCGAGATGTTCCAGTAACAATGCGAAACCTTCTATCCCTCTTTCTCCTGAGCTGTCTCAGTGCAACAACGCTTTTTGCGCAGCAAGTGCCCGCTTATCGAGGATTTGTCAATGACTTTGTCGGCGTCATGAGCGCTGCTGAGGCAGCTCAACTCAACACGTTGCTCACTCAATTCGCAGAAAGCAGTGCCAACGAGATCGCGATCGTTGTCGTGGAATTGCCCGAGGATGCGACGGTGGAGGAATACACCCTCTCCATTGCAGAAACCTGGGGCGTTGGGGGCAAAGCCAATGATAACGGGATTCTGATCGCGGTATATCCCAATTCCCGACAGATGCGGATGGAAGTAGGGTATGGATTGGAGGGCAGTGTGCCAGACTCTCGCGCTCTGGAGATTCAAAACGCGAAGATGAGGCCCGCTTTTCGGACCGGAAACTACTACCAAGGACTCACGGATGCAGTCACAGACTTGATAGCGGCTACGAAAGGCGAATACCAAGATGCCCCAACTACCACCTATTACACCAGAAAAACTTCCTCCAAAGGCGGCAATGGCGGCCAGCTTTTCTTCATCGTTTTCATCATCCTGCTCTTTATTTTCATGGGCCGTGGTGGAGGGGGAGGCAAAGGCGGTAAAGGCAGACGCGGCGATGGCAGACATCGGGATGGATCGCTTCTACCTTGGATTTTCCTCGGAGGAGGAGGGTTTGGCGGTGGTGGCGGTGGATTTGGCGGCGGCGGCTTCGGTGGTGGCGGAGGATTCGGTGGATTTGGTGGCGGAGGCTTCGGCGGTGGGGGTGCTTCGAGTGACTGGTAGTCCAGTGCTTCGCACGAATTAGTAAGTTCACTGACTCCTACCTGAATGTCTCCCTACAAATGAGAATGCTCTCGCTTTCCCATCACAAAGTACTTAGCAAATAAAACGTCACGAAGCTGGAAAAACCCAGTTTCGTGACGTTTTATTTTACAGCATAAAGACTCGCAAAAGGTCTGTTGCCGCTCGCCACTTCGGAAGCAGCGACTGCCAATCAGTTCATGGTTTTAGATAACTACTCAGGTAGATAATGTAATTGATGATCAATAACATATAATCAGCTGTGGGGTTAATTCAATTTTCGAATAATAAAGCAAATTATTCGTTCTGAAGCACTTTCTACTTAATACAGATCTGAAAAATAATATTTCGCTTTTCATATATGGCTGATAATCAACAATAATTGTTCAAGTATAGTCGTGCATTACCTAAATTTAGACTAAAAAAGATTTTAACGAGACGCAACATATAAACTAAAAAATCTATTTCGCTAAAATCCATCAAGCACGAAGGGTCGTAGGTG
>DAITMB010000202.1:3574-6026 GCA_036835375.1 Bacteroidota bacterium | reverse complement strand
CCAAAATAGGAGTAAGGAGCCCAGCGGACGTAGGAATGTTTTGCCAAGAGCTTTTTCGCCATGTCCATGTTGGAGGTGGACATACCCTGTCCATCCACGAAGAGGAACTTGTACCAAAATTTCCCTTCGTAAGCATTTGGATTCAAGTAACCTCCTTGCTCAAATTGATCCAAGCTTCCCCGGTATTGGGCTGTAATGTTTTTGTTGATCGCCTCTTGATGTGCTTTCTTTTTCGCCTCCGTCACCTCTGCCATTCCCCCATACCAGCACACCACAAACATGCGATCGTCGAGCACGGGCTTAAGGAAAAGCTTGCCTACTTGGCCATGAGGGCCCCAGTCCGCATCCTGGGTGATCAGGTTGCCGGGTGCTGGAAAAAAGTACGTCAGGAAGGAGGGCAGCAAAAAGGGGCCTTTGAGGATGTTTTGCTCATTAGTGTACTTGGTAAAATTCTCTTCGGCAAGCGGTTGTCCATCTTTTATAAAAAGAGAAACACTCGTGGCCAGTTCGGCTTTTTGAGTAGTCGCCAGCCCAGCTTTGGCCGACGGCTCTTCAAATTTAAAATCATAATCCTGACCAATTCCATCAGGATCCAATCCCAAAAAAGGTGGCGCAATCCGGCGGCCAAATTGGTTGATCCGCAGGATGTCCTCCGGATTCGATTGCTCTTGCTTTCGGTTGGTCATAAACAGACTCATCACGCCCACGCCAGTCTCGTAGAGGTTCAGGTTCACTGCATCCAGTTCAAGAAAGTACACCTTGTCTTCATTATCTTTGCCCATTTCCACCCGAATCTCATACTGTAACCCGGCGGTAACCTCGTACTCATAGTGCCGGAGCAGTTGTAGCTGTTCCTTGTGCATCTTGAGGTTGTCGTGGAGGTCATAAATGATCTCGTTGACGTAGTCGTAGAAATAGTTGTACTCGTTGAAGTGGTTTAGCCGATCCAATTGGAAATGAGGCCTGTACCAAGTGCCTTCCTGAGGCTTGACTTCATTGCCCAAAGGGGGAATTTGTCTGGCAAAAAGGGCACGCTCTGCCTTGTCCAGGTCAATCGTTGAACCTACGGTGCGGACCCGCCCGGTGGGAAGCACCGACGTTTCCCATTTGAAGGGAAATAAATAGATATGTCGGGAATAAAATGATTCTTCTTCCTCTTCTTTTTTGAGCTCTTCATCCTTCGATGTCATGGTGCTGTTTGATTACAGGGGGTTGGATCCGGGATAAATTAAGGACTTCCCTGAAAAATCAAAAGTTTGGAAAGAAAAAAATTAACGATTCGCCACGATTTGTTTGATTCGGATCTTTTGACACACTAGCTCTTCTATGGTCCACTTTCCTTTTGCCAGTCCGAAAAATCCCGATTCGCCCTGCCCGCCGCTGTAGGCGCGGCCCGCCTGTATGTCTTCGGCAAATTCTATCCTCAGCCTGTCGATGCCGTGGCCGTAATACGTCAGCTCTGCCGTGTTGGCAATGAGCAGCGGCCCCTGTCCATAGAGGCGATCGGTGAGCGGAGAAAAACGCTCCAGGGTGGTGTTTATCACCATGATCCCTTGATCCAGTATCTGTTCGGCCACTTCCTGCTCGGCTTGCTGCTCCATGGCCTCACTCACGCCCTGTGCCTCGCGGTCGCGCCTGCGGATGCGCGCCACCTCCTCTGCGCTTGCGTCCAGGGCCAGCATCGCCGGAATATAACCCTTGTCATTGGCGGCAATGAGCACCTGCTCCCGGCTCAGCTCCACACCCAGCAAAGTAGCCACCTGCTCGATCGAGGCGGGCAGGCGCGACAACTCGTTGTGGTGATCGATGTGCAAATACCGCCCCGGCGGGTTGATGTCCAACTGCAACTCAATTCCGACAAACCGATGCGGCAGGGAAAACAAATCCTGGTAGGCACTCAGCAATGCCGCTGACCATTCTAGCCCGCGATTGGCAAAATGTGCGCCTTCCTCCATGCCCTGCGCTTCCAGCAAGTCACGGATGCTGGTCATTTCCAGATCCTGTCCGCCAAGCAAAAAATAGAAATGAGAAGACATCGGGAAAACAGGGTTAATCGGATGACCCCTTCAAGATACAAGAATATTTTAACTGCGAGAAGGAGGAAAAGTGAGATTCCGAGAAGCGAGGGATGGAGACAAAAAGCTGAGCCTTGCCCGAAACCCCATCCCTCCTCCTCTCTGGACAGGAAACGCTGTCAGCTTCGCCGAAACGCTTATCCTTCCGGATACAAAGCACATCGACAAATCAACCGGTGGATAGCACTCCAACCCCCTCATCAGGGTTCAAAACCCCTGATGAGGTTTGTCATCGTCCAATCTAAAAGTGGATAGCACCTCCAAACCTCTCATCAGGGTTCAAAACCCTGATGAGGGTTGACCTCTTCAATCTAACTGTGGTTAGCACCTCGGGGCCGTAGGCATTTCCCGCAGGCAAATCCCTACAAAGCGGATAG
>DAITMB010000202.1:0-3474 GCA_036835375.1 Bacteroidota bacterium | reverse complement strand
TTTTTTTTACAACGCAGCCGTGTGAATTTGAGAAAAGTTTGCTTTGCTTCCTGATAACCTTCCTTTAAGACAAAGATGGAAACAAATCTTGTTCTACTTTCTTTAGATTCCTTGTACTTCCTGTGTACCTTCCAACAATTGAAGCAACAATCCTAACTTACGTAATAGTTGACTCCGCAATCTATTCATATCATGGCAGGAGAAATTCATGATCATAGTTGGCCAATGCCAACGTTCTACTTCAAAGTTGAAGTAGAGGGCGGGCTCAGTGCTTCATTTCAGGAAGTATGGGGATTGGACACCGATGGGAATGCCACGGAAAACCGTCATAGCGGTAGCCCTGAGTTTTCTCATATCAAAATGCCTGGTCTGAAAAAAACAAGTGAACTTACCCTAAAGAATGGTACGGTTACAGGTGATACTGGCTTGATCGAATGGTGTTCAGGGAATAAGGCGAACGCAAAATTACATCGTACTGTGAAAATCATGCTGATGAATGAAATGGGCGATGCTGAAATTGTTTGGGCATTGACCAACGCCTTTCCTAAGCTTGTACAGGGCACTTCTCTCACCGCTTCCAGCAGCGATATGGCTGTGGAAACGCTCATTTTGTCGTACGAGGGCCTTGAGATTTTATAAAGGATGAACTAAGACAAATCATTTGCCCTCATCGCAAAGGCAGGTCAGAAGAATGAATACTGAAGTAGGTGGCAGTCGCTGTGCGCCTGCGGTTTTTGGGGGTCGCGCTTTGGCTACCGAGCTGCGAATCGCCAAGCGCTTCGGTTTTTTTCACCCAATTTGGAACAATCCAACACCAGCACATGTCGCAGCGACTGACACCTTGTTTAAGCCTTATGCCTAACAAATAAAAAGCCTCGGCAGAATGGTTCTGCCAAGGCTTTCCCTTTTTATCTAATTCCAACCAATCAAATCCAATTACCTGACCATGAGCTTTTCTGTCTGAACGCCCAATTCTGACTGAATGCGGAGCAAATACAGTCCTGCGGGGATGTGATCGAGACGCAGGGTAATTTCCTCACCAGTGATCATTTGCTGGAAAACCATCCTGCCATTAACGTCGAGCAGCGCTACTTTCGCTTCCCGTGCATCGGGTTGACGCAGCGTAACGAAGCCATCAGTAGGATTGGGATTCACTTCAAACTCCCGCATCGTTCCTTGACTGATGCTTGTGTTGATGTTGTCACAGACGATATTGATAGTCGTGGCGGAGGTGATACTGAGGGTATCGCGAACCCACACGCCATTACAAAGATAGGAGACTTCGTAGTCGCCTTTGAATCCCCTGATGCTCCCCTGCCCGCTGGCATCTGTGGTGAGCGTGTCATCTGTCCACCATTGGTTGAACACCAAGTCGATGTAAGCCTCACCGGATGGCGTCATGGACCAATCTAATCTGAAAAGGTTGGTGCCCTCATTGAGCCAGGAAGAACCATCCCAAAAGTTCCAAAAGTAAAATCCATCCGAGCTGGGATGGCCAAAAATAGCCGTCATAAAGTCAGTGAGGTAGGTAGCCGCCACCTCCTCATCGACATAGGAAGGAAGGTCAAATTCTGTGATTTTCGATTTGAGCCCAAAAGCATTGTAAAAATCATCCAGCGTGCCTAGCACAGATGGGATGCCGTTAGGGGATCCGCCCAAGTGTCCTTGAAATCCAATACCTTCCAGATCGACCCCAGCGGCAACCAATTCCTGAATATTCGCTTTAAGACGATCATACTGCGGGTTTCCAGCTTCCTGTGCGAGGCTCATCGTCACAAAGTCATTGATCCACATTCCCACAGTGGAGTCTTCTTCTCTCAATTTATCGAAAACCTCTACAAAAAACTCCCGCCCGGTAGGATATCCCGGTTTTCCCTGAAAAATGGCTTCAATGTCGTCGTTGGTCACGGTCTCGTTGAGCACGTCCCACTCGTCGATTTGGCCCTTCATCCCGGGGTAGTTGGTGATGCTTTCGATGTGGTTGAGCACCCTGTTGCGGACATAGTTGATGTCGCCAGCATTGGTGGTAATGTCGTTGGGCATATTGGTAAACCCTGGCCAGAGCAGCGTGTGGCCACGAATCGTGAGGTCCTGATCGTGGAGCCACGACACGGCGTTGACGAGCTCAGATTTGGTCACAAACCAGCCGCTTTCCCATGCAGGCCATTTCATATCATTTTCGAACACGACGGAGTTAAACCCATTCCCTTTTCCATCGAGATTGAGGATTTTGTTCTGGTAAATGTTATTCTGTGCGTTGTTTCCGGCAATCTTGTTGGCGGTGATGGCGGAGCCAAATGGAAAATCATGCTTCAACATTTTGACGCGAAAAGAGGCGTTTTCCACCGGTGCACCGAGGGTATTATTCGCGACGATGGTCAGATCGGTCTTGCGGAGCTGTTCGATGCGTGTGGCCGCCTCAGCCCGCCAGGGAGCATCTGGCTCCCATCCGTCATAAAACTGATTGTTTATCTGATTTGGCAAAGCACTCAGCGCAACCGTTTTGGCATAGTTGATCCCAGTGAAGCCGCCAAATTCTATGTTTTGTGCCTGATAGCCCAGATGAAGACCAAAGGTGAGTCCATTTACGGGATAAGCTGCCGTGGTTTGGACAGGAATCATGAACCTTCTCCACACTGTGTCAACCGACATGGTGAGGTACATTTCTTTGCTGTAGGTGACGGCATTTTCGATAAAGAAACTCACTTTGCCTTTTTGCCCTACCGAACGGATGTAAAACGTCGCCCAGATCACATCTCCCTGCTGCACAGCTTGCTTGTTCTGGATGTACCATTGCGACGAAAAGACATTGGCAGGAGCTTGTGACAGATTGATCTTGGATTTGATGCTAAATGGCTCGTCAGTCACCGTTTCGGTCGTAGTGGTGTTGCCAAAAGTGACCTTGTTGCTGTTGATGGCTGCTTCCGTATCGTAAAAAAGCCAACTGCCTGCAGGAAGGTTGTAGTCGGTCTGCAAAAATGAAAGTAAGCTGCTGTGATAGGCGTCCTGAGCCTTGCTGAGAAAAAAGCAAGTGCCAATCAAGAGCGTGAAGAGAATTGATTTTTTCATTGGGAAAGTGGTAAGTCATTTCGGTTATTACCCGAGACCAGGCTGAAAGAAGTTTCAGCCTGGCTTCCGGTACATCTATCGTTCGAAGAAGATCATCTTTTGATGAATCGCTTGCTTCCAGCCTGCTGACCGTTGGTCGTGACTTGGAGCATGTACATGCCTGGTGGGAGCAAAGCGGTGTCGAAGGAATAAGCTTGCTGCCCAGGGACTTTCACGCCCAATTCATCGGCTAGCACCTGCTGGCCCACCAAGTTAAACACCGATACTGCGACCTCGGCGTTGGCGGTGAGAGAATACTCCAGGTGGATCATTTCCTCTGCTGGATTAGGGAATGGTCAATGACCTTGCGAGCGTTGTCTCGCGCCTTCACATATTCTCTGGTGGTGAGGTACACCTTTGCCAAAT
>DAITMB010000201.1:0-6050 GCA_036835375.1 Bacteroidota bacterium | reverse complement strand
GTTCGCTCAGCGTGAGCGGCAATCCTGCTGCCAAAGTCGGCTACGGACCGCTGCTGCCAAACATCACCCAACTTCGCTTCAACCATGTCGAAGACCTCCACGCCATCGATAGCGACACCGCTGCGGTGCTGGTAGAGGTAATCCAAGGAGCAGGGGGAGTGGTGATGCCTGTGCCAGGCTTCCTCGAAGCACTGGAAGCCAAGTGCCGCGAAATGGGTGCACTCTTGCTGGTGGATGAAATCCAGACTGGATTTGGCCGCACAGGTACCCTTTTTGCCCATCAGTGGGCAGGGATTCGCCCGGATGTTCTCATTGTCGCGAAAGCCCTCGGGGGTGGGCTGCCTCTGGGAGCCTTCATTTCGCGGCCTGACATCATGAACGTGATTCGCCGCGACCCGGCACTCGGCCATATCACGACCTTTGGAGGAGGTCCACTCGCAGCCGCAGCAGGATTAGCAGCTTTGGAGGTCCTGCTCGAAGAGCAGCTCATGGAGAACATTCCACAGCTCGAAAACATTCTCACTTCACGCCTTCGACATCCGGCCATCAAGATCCTCCGTGGTCGCGGGCTGATATATGCCGCCCTTTTCGAAGACAGCCAAACAGCATATCGGGTGCAGGCAACGGCATACCGCCAGGGACTTGTCACAATCGGCTTTCTCAACATCGACAACGGTCTTCGTTTTTGCCCCCCGCTCAGTATCACCGAAGCAGAGCTGCACGCGGCTTGTGATATCCTCCTCGCGGCCATGGATGGGTAGTTTCTGGCCGATCGCAAAAATTTTGGTCCCCCTGACGCGCATCAATGGCGGGACGGGACTACAGGTGCGACCCTTCCGGTGGCGGCCTGTGGGCATTGACTCGCTACTACATAAGTAGCAAGCCCGTATCGATGCAAGGCGATTCGACCTCGTAGAGGTCGCGCCCCTTTATGAATCGCGTCAGCTCGGTCATTCGCTCCCAGAGGGAGCGCAACTCCTATTCTTTCCGCTATCGTTGTCAAGAAATCAAAAATGTAAACACGAATCAGAAAGCAGAAAAAAACTCCGAGAACCGAAAGGCATGATCAACAGGATTTTTTCTGAAAGAAATTATCTCGATTTATACCGAAAAATAGAAGCATTTCCTTTGTCCATAAGTAGGCAAGAGTAGAAA
Source organism: Bacteroidota bacterium (assembly GCA_036835375.1). Lineage (GTDB taxonomy): Bacteria > Bacteroidota > Bacteroidia > J057 > J057 > JANQTF01. The sequence goes on along the minus strand of DAITMB010000201.1, from coordinate 4,895 downwards.
CCAGCGCAATAATTCATTTTAAATAGAATATCCACACTGTAACAAATACAAAATTATAGGTTTTACGAAATAATGAATTAGATGCAGGTTTGTGCCAGACATCACAACACAATCTGGCCAACTCTATGAAGCATATTCTTACCCTTGGATTTTCGCTCTTGCTTGTGCTCCCATTGCATTTAGGAGCGCAAACATTCAAGGTCACTTATGAATTTCCTGAGCAACACCCGGGTGTCCATCTTCAAGCCCGCAGGGTGGTCGTTGTACCAGGAACACAGGAATTTGCCATTGTAGGCGATCTCAAAGGCAATGCTCCAGACTACAAAAACTCCGGTTTTCTCATTCGCACTGATCGGAATGGTGATCCGAAGGTGCAGCGCGCCATCACGACGAATTCTGCTACGAGCCTCAATGGCATTCGTGCCGCCTCGGTCGCAGTAGATAGCGAAGGAAATTACTACGTCGGTGGGGCGTTTGTGCAGCATTATGCTGGCTTGGGAAGAGGAAGTGAAAAAACTCTCACCAGCATTGCGCCTGGTGGTGCATTCAACTGGGCTTCCATGGCCTCCAATTGGTCCTTTGAGGCATTGCACTTCAACCAGCAGCAACAGCAGATCTACACCTTTTCAGGGCCCGACAACGGAAATTATCCCGCAGTGACGATGGTGAGCCGATTCGCTTCCGATGGGCGCTTGATTGACGGCACGTATCTCCCGACTGATTCCGAGACCAAGGCCGTGGCGATGGCCTATCATGAAGAGGTGGGAGAGTACTATCTTGTGGGAATCGCATCCGCGGACCTGCAACCGTCCATCATGGTCGCCAACTTAGATTCATCTATGAACCTGCACTGGTCGTCGGTCTATGAGTCGCCGGATGTAGCCTATGAAACACGCGCTACTGCATGGCATCCCGATGGCTACCTGCTCGTGGCTGGGCTGGCTACCCATCATGATGGCACACGAAACGGATTCTTGCTGGCGCTCACACCCGGCGGATCCGAGCTGTTTCTTCGCCATTACCACATAAACGGCCACGAAGAATTCGAAATCAACGGGGTTGCTGCCGTTTCTTCGCTCAGAACGCCAAGTCAAAACGGCGCGATCTTAGTGGGCACGACTCGCCGAGGAGCCACCGATTTGGAGACTCACAGCGTGGCGATCGCGGTGGATGGGCTAGGTGATATTCGCTGGACACAGGGATATTCAAACTATCAGGGGAGCGACCTGATATTTGCAGAAGGCTTTTCGGATGTGACAGCGCTCAGCGCCACGGATGAATTCATCGCTACTGGGCAATATCATGTGTATTTTGATGCCAATACGGTGGTGGATCGCAGAGTGGTATTGGTCCGGGCACCGATTTCCAACGGTATTTTGAGCGACAATGGCCAATGTCTCCGCCCGTTAGAAGCGCAGTACACCACCGCTTCCATCAACCAAGCGTCAAAAGGAAATAGTTACACAGGCGGCACGGCCCAGGGTTTTCTTTATCAAGTCAAAAATCTCCCGATGAATGTTTCGTGGTGTACGCTGGAGTACACCGGAAGCCAAACACCGCCTCCTCCTCCGGCACCTGGATCGCGCCGACGAGTGTACCCTTTTGCTGGTCAACTTGACCCAAACATCTTGGGGCCGATCCAGATCGTGGGATCTTCCTTACAAATTAGTATTCTTTCCAATCAGGCGGATCGCCCTCCCCTCACCTATGCCGTGTATGACCTGCAAGGTCGGCAAGTCGCTGAAGGGAACATCGATCCACAACAATCATGGATTACCGTCCATACCCAAGGTTGGGCCAACAGCCTGTATCTGCTTCATGTCAAGCATCTTGGTCAACCTGTCACAAGTCGAAAATTGTTGATTCCTGGCCCTTTTGCTCAGTAAGCCCTGGCCTCCAAGCCAGTGGGAGTATGCTCTTGAACGGGTGGGACAGGCGGCCTTGGGGTTGCCTGCCCATCTGGTTTTATACGTAGTCGCTTCACTTTGCTACGAACAAGTAAGAATTTGCCCTCGCCTTCAGAGAGGACGTCGTAGCGGGCACGGTATGAAAATTTGTCTTCAACCAAATGACCTCCCTCCAGCCGAAGGCTGAGTTGCTGCTTTTTGGGGTGATATCGGTAGCTTGATGCCTCCAAGTACATCATGCCATTGCCACAACGAAAGAAACCGCTTGGTGTCTGAAGCTCAAGACCCACCCTGCGGTCGTCCGCAAAAGTAAATACCTGTTGGAAATTTTCGACTGGCGAAGGGCTATGCTTCACGAGTCGGAGGGTGTCTTCTTGAAGGACATAGCCTTCCAGCACGTAGGTCCCCGGAAAAGGATGGGGTACTGCCCCAGAAGTTGGGCTCGAAGCTGAGCTCATAAAATGAAGCAGGAGCGGGAGCAAAATTACTTGAATCATGTGTGGGTAGTCTTCAGGCTGAAGTTTGTGGAGCGTTCACCAAGAGAATCTGTCGAAATGAGACAAAGAAAAGAGAGCGCTCGGGTTGTCTGTCGAAACATATAACGAGGAAAGAGTAATTTTCTGATATGACCTTTTCTGATCGCTACCTAGGCAAATTACCCTCTGCCATCAAATCCTACGATCACTATCATACAGTCTTGGACTTCTTTTCACTCCGCTACGTCCAGTTACTACAGCTATACCACATCTGCCTACCCTGAGCCATCGACGAGATTTGCGTATATTTGAGGCTGAATTTATTTCGTAATGACTGTTCCCAGTAGGCCAGTCGGGTAACTTCTCAGATCTGCTTCCGCAGCAACTCAGTCCCTTTTATCCTCACCACGTCATGCTCCACATTGGTACCCACCAAGTCCTCGAAGTCGCCCGCCTTACCGATATCGGTGCAGTGTTGAGAAATGAGGTCGGCGACGAAGTGCTCATTCCACAAAAATATCTGCCGGAGGGCAGTTTGCCGGGCTATGGGCTGGAGGTATTTTTATACAAAGATCATGAACATCGGCCCATCGCTACGACCCTGGAACCGCTCATCACCCTGAACCACATCGCCAAACTCCGCGTGAAGCAGGTGAGCGAACACGGAGCATTTTTGGATTGGGGCTTGGAAAAAGATCTTTTCGTTCCCTTTCGCGAGCAGGTGGGGAGAATGCAGCCGGGGGAAGAGCACATGGTGATCCTCTATTACGATGATCGCTCCGAGCGGCTGGTCGCATCGGCTCATTTGCATCGCTTTCTCGACAATGAGACTCTTAGCGTCGAGGAAGGAGAAGAAGTGGAACTCCTGATTTGGGACACGACCGATCTGGGGGTGAATGTCATTGTCAACCATCGCCACAAAGGGCTGATTTATCACAGTGAAATCTTCGCTCCCCTTCAGGAAGGAGAGCAACGCACTGGCTATGTCAAGCACATTCGCCCGGACAATAAACTCGACATCGCCCTCCAGCAGCAGGGCGTGAAAAACATAGAACCCAATGCAGAGAAGATTCTCCTTCGCCTCGAAAAAGAATCTGGATACCTTCCCCTCCACGACAAAAGCAGCCCGGAAGCCATCTACGCTGCTCTCGAAATGAGCAAAAAAACCTTCAAAAAAGCAGTCGGAACCCTCTACAAGCAGCGACTCGTGCGCTTGGAGTCCGATGGCATTTATCTGGCCTGAAGCCCTCCTATTTCCACTATCTTTGTGGAATCTAGCTCCTCCTTGTATGAAATTTGGCGACTACCGGATTGCACCCGAAATCAAGCAGAATCTTACCGCCCTTGGGTGGAATCGGCCCACTGACATTCAGTTCAAGGCCATTCCTCCCATCCTTGATGGGGAAGATGTACTTGCCGTCGCGCAGACAGGAACGGGAAAAACGGCTGCTTTTGCCATTCCTATCATTCACTTGCTTCACCACCGTAAGCAATCCAAGCGCCCCGAAGGCGTGAAATCGCTCGTGATGGTGCCAACCCACGAACTGGTGATTCAGCTCAATTCGGTCTTTCACAAGCTGGGACAGCACACCCATGTGAAAACCTTTGGCATTTATGGCGGTGTGGACCAAGACCCGCAGATCACGACGCTCAACCGAGGCGTGGACATTCTGATCGCGACACCCGGCAGGATGTTTGACCTCGTGAGCCAAGGCCATCTCGATCTTAGCCAAGTAGAGATTCTCGTGCTTGACGAGGCTGATCACATGCTCGACCTGGGCTTCCTCAGCGACATTCAGCAGTTGACCCAGAAGCTGCCTCGACGACGGCAAACGCTATTTTTCTCAGCAACCATCGACGAATACATCAAAAAACTGGCTTACTCGCTGGTCAAGGATGCCATTCGCATCCAAATTTCGCCGGAAAATCAGGTCGCCAAAAATGTGACCCATGGCGTGGCGATGATTAGCATGGACGACAAGCGATTTTTTCTGGAGCGCCTCATCAAGGAGCATCCCGAAAGCAAGATGCTGGTGTTTGTGCGGACCAAAGTCCGGGCCGAGCGAGTGCAACAGGCCATGGCCCGGGCTGGTCTCCTGAGCGAAACCATCCACGGAGACAAGACCCAGGAAGATCGCCGAAGCGTGATGAATCGATTTCATCAGGGTGAGCTCCAAGTGCTCATTGCTACTGATCTCACGGCCCGTGGCGTGGACATTCCGCTGGTGGACTTTGTGGTGAATTATGACCTGCCGGAGCAAACTGAGAATTATGTGCACCGGGTGGGGCGCACCGGGCGAGGCACCCGCAAAGGCCGCGCGATCTCTTTTTGCAGTCCTGAGGAGCAAGAGCTTCTGGCCAAGGTCGAGTCCCTGATCGGACAGCCTGTGGAGCAATTACACGTCGATGAGGACGAATATCAAGACACTCTCCTCTTCTCCGACGCCCAGCCCAACGACTGGCGCGCCCTGATGAAGGAAGCACAAAAGGAAGAGACTTCGCCCACGAAAAA
>DAITMB010000200.1:0-6066 GCA_036835375.1 Bacteroidota bacterium | reverse complement strand
CTCATTCGTAGGGAAGGTCTGGCTCAATCCAGAAGATGTCTCCATAGAGGTTGAAATAGGCAAATCTGCCGTCGTAGTCGTTGTGCGCAGGTCCCAGCTGCACATGAGCTACCCCACAAGGGTCGAAATCTCCGGCCCATCGAAATTCAAAATCGCTGAGATAGTTGGCATTCGTATCCATGTAGGCCCAAAAATCGCCTTTTTTCACGGCAACCATTCCTTGATGAAAAGAGCGGGACCCGTCGAAAGTAGGGGGAATGTAAAAGCTGCCATCTTCGCGAATAAATCCCCATTTGCCTCCGATGCGCTTTGCGGCTTGCATCAACCCGGGATAGTTTAGCATTTCTTGACTCGCTTCACTGCCCACCAACACGGGACAGAGTTGGCTCCCAAATTGTCCGACCAAGTCAAATTGTGGCTCTTCCGGCGTGCGAATTCCTGCGGTATCGGTGAACCAATAGCGCAGTCGCTCCGTCCGATTTTCGGGCACACCCTTAAAGTCTCCCATGACAGCGGCATATCCTCCCCGAAAGTTGGACACAATGCGGTATTCTGGTAGAAGCCGCTTGCCATCGCGGTTGATGATCATCCAAGTGAGGTCATTCGTCACCACCAAGACATGCCCATCTTCAAAGTCAGCAGGATAAATAAAAGTTGGCCTGATGACTTCGTTGCCCGTGAGGTCGATGTAGCCCCATTTGCCATTGATCATGACATTGGCAAGTCCCTCGCGAAATCCCCTCGCCGATCCGAGTACTGGAAGACCGTTGTCGGGCGAAAGCTTAATGTTGCCACGAGAATCAATATAAACCCATTTCCCATCTTTGATGACCGGCGCCAATCCTTCAGAAAATTGATAAGCTGTGTGGCGAATCAGGCCAAGTTCTTCCCGAACATAGGAGCTGGCAGCGATCGGGGGAGGATCAAATTTCGGATTGATGACAAGGACTCCCTGTGTGTTGACAAAGCCCCATTTTCCGTCTGGAGGCATGTCTCTGCCCGAGGTGTTTCCGCCGATGTTTACTGCGCCAAGACTATCGCAAAAGGGAAGACAGTATGCAAATTGAGGCGGGATCACAACTTTTCCACTGGTATTGACATAGCCATACAGATTGCCCTCCCGAATGGGATAGAGGCATGCGCCTTCGTTGCTGCTGCCCGTGCAAGAAAACATTGCCCAGCAAGATATCAACCAAAGGAAGGGAACTTTCTGCCGAATCCACACCATAGTTTTGACTTGATTCCGATTGTTGGTGAAAGGGTTTTTTACACAGTCTTTCTCCAAGATCCAACTCAAATGTGCAATTTTTCCCTTCAATTTCCGCCAAAAACCGACCGGAATACCTCGTCTAACTTAGATACGCCCATGACCCTGAGGGTTGGAAAGGCTTGCTGAAGCGCTTTGGCTTGGGATTGCGCCACAAACATCTGTTCAAATCCGAGGCGGGCTGCCTCTACCAGGCGGGGTTCGATGCGCCCCACGGGTCTGATTTCGCCGGAGAGGCCTACTTCCGCGGCAAATACCGTTTTGCGCGATATCGGGAGGTCGTGAAGCGATGAGATAAGGGCACAAATTAGCGCCAGATCGACAGCCGGATCTGTGAGGTGTAAGCCTCCGGTGACATTGGTGAACACGTCTTTTTGGGACATTTTGAAACCGCAACGCTTTTCCAGTACGGCCAGGAGCATGTGTAGGCGGCGCAGGTCAAATCCTGTCGAGGAGCGCTGTGCGGTGCCGTAGGCCATGCCGGAGACCAAGGCTTGGATTTCTACGAGCAGGGGCCGCTGCTCTTCCATGGTGGAGGCGATGGCCACACCGCTGAGGTTTTCGTCCCCGTCGGAAAGGAAGATTTCGGAGGGATTGCTCACCTGCCGTAGTCCCGTGGCGGTCATCTCGTACAGACCGAGCTCATTGGCACCAAATCGGTTCTTGGTGGACCGCAAAATGCGGAAATTGGAGTGGTGCTCCCCGCTGAACACGAGCACCGTGTCCACGATGTGCTCTAGAACTTTGGGCCCTGCCAAGTTGCCTTCTTTATTGATGTGGCCGATGAGAAACACAGGAATGGGGCGATCGGGATCCTTGGCCATTCTGACCAAGCGCGTGGTGCACTCCCTTACCTGCCCCACGGAGCCGGGTGCTGACTCTAAGGTATCGGTCTGCAAAGTCTGGATGGAGTCGATGATGACGAGGTCTGGGCGGAGCTGCGACACAAATTCCTCGACTTGTTCCAAGTTGGTCTCGGCGGCGATGAACAAGTTGGGATTGCTCGCCCCGAGTCTTTCGGCCCGCATCCGAATTTGATTTTGGGACTCTTCTCCGCTCACATACAGGACGCGATAAGGCAGGCTGGCAGCGAGCTGGAGCAGCACCGTGGATTTGCCAATGCCCGGCTCCCCGGCGAGCAACACCACCGATCCGATCACGACGCCGTTTTCTCCCAGCACCCGGTTGAGTTGATCGTCAGGGGTGGGCAATCGATGCTCGCCTTTGGCTTCGATGTCCTGCATTCGCAGGGGAACCGACTTGCGCACCAAGCCGCCAATGCCCCCGCGGGCAATGCTTACTGGGCGCTGGACCTCTTCTACGAGCGTCCCCCACTCTTGGCATTGGGTGCAGTTACCCTGCCATTTGATGTAGGTGGCCCCACAATTTTGGCAAATGAATTCGGTCTTGGACTTCGTGGATTTTCCCACAGGATCAAGTGATTTTATTCTGAATGTGCTGGCATAGCTAGGGAGGATGGTCGCCACCTCTCCTCGCTCAATTTGCTAATATTTTCGGATAAATCGGAACCTTTCTATGAGAGTCTCTCAATTTTCCCAAAATAAGTAGGCATTTCTCTGATGATGGACTTTTGTTTTCTGCTGAGCGGGTATTTTTTGAAGATTTCCTCTCAACAGGAAGATCGAAAAATAGCAGCGGCAAATAGCAGAAAGATCATTTCCACGACACGCATCACCTCATGAGCACAATCGCCGAAATTTTTTCGCTTGCCGGCAAGTCTGCCAGGGTTAGCTCCGAGTCTGTGGCGCTGCGACTGATGGCGTTGTCAGGATCGCTGATGAGGTAGTGGATGTGCAGGTCGAATGCGCCGGAGATGTCAATGGCCTGGTAATCCATCATAGGGTTGATGTAGAAAGTTTCGCCGGGAAAGGTCTTGGCCAGTTTCTCTAAAGTCATCCCGGCACTCAATCCTTCTTTGGTGCGGAAGGAAGGAGAATGAATGCGAATACGATTGACCTTAGACTGTGCAATGGTCATTTGATCAAATCCTTCCTCAGAGACATATTCTCCCTCAATCACCACTTGCCCATCTTCCAAATGGAGGGTGCGGGTCGCAAGGTAGTATCCCTGGTCATAGACGATGGAGTCTTGCAACACGCCCATCTCCGGAACGATGGTGTCCATGTCCTCGAGTTGCTGACCTAGCCCCACGAAGAATAGCCCTTTGGGAGAAATGAAGAAGGGATTTGCCATGCCATCGGTGTTCACAGAGTCCGGTAGGGTCTGATCATCGTAATCCTCCGTCTCCTTGTTGGCATCGCCACAGGCATAGAAAAAGAAAGGCAGCAGCAGAAAAATCAGGAGGGTGGGGCGGTATAGGCGCTTCATGAAGGTGAGGATGACAAAAGAATGGATAAAAATGGAGGGTCAACAGGCCTGTAAATAACGTGATCTCTTGGTTTTTTTGGATGAATGGAGAGATAAAAAAGAGGGGAAGGTGATGATTCTTTCTTGAATCTTCCTTTTGAAAGGTTTCCTTTTTCGCCCCTAAGAACTGTTACCTAAAGTTATGGCGCATCCCGGGACCTTGTACTCCCAATTCTTTCATTCTTGCCGAACCACCAGTTGTGTGTAGGTGTGCCCTTGCATTTCGATGCGGAGCAGGTAAGTGCCTGGCACCAGCACGGGGGCAAGCTGCCATCGACAAGCGCCTTCAGGGTCGAAGAAGCCAGACGCTGTCGCGATGGGCTGGCCTTGAAGGCTGGAGATCGTGAGGCGAACTTGCTTTCCAGCCCAGCTTGCTTGCCTAATTTGTAGTGATTGATCAAAAGGATTAGGACCGACAGAAGGCGACAGGTCCAACGGGGAGAGCGTAGCGCTGAGCGAGCTGAGTTGAACGTCGTCGAGATATAGCTGCTGTCCATGGCGGCCAAGGGTGCGAAAGCGGATGCGCAAAGGGCCTTGCGTCGAGAAAGAAGATAGATCAAGGACGACTGGTAGCCAATGCTGCGGCGATGTCGGGACAAAAGGGCCTGAATTCAGGAAGCCGGGCACCGTTGCGAGGCCGATACCGGCACGAAAAAAAACAGTGATCCAGTTCCCCCCGCAGGTATCGGTGACGGCCACCTCCAGTTCGTCGGCATCGCCCGGATCTGCGCTACGCGCCTGATAGGCATACACGAAGCGGAGTTCCCAAGATTTGCCTTCAGGATTCAGAGGCGGGCTGAGCAAGATGTCCTGATAGCCGCAGGACGCCGAGAGAAAATGAGGCATCACAGCGCTGTGTTGGCCGTGGTAGGCGGCTAGGCTGCTCCGAAGCCAGGAGCCGCGCACATCTTCGTCCTCGGACTGCCATCCCGGCGGTGGGAAGACAATGGGTTCAAAACTTTCTCGCCAGCCACTGGCCGGCACGGCTGCTGCGACCACGACTTGAGTAGGCCGATGGATGGTGTCGCTTCCCGCCGCGTTGTGAAGCACCAAGGAGACGGCATACGTGCCCGGGCTGGCATAGGTCACGAGCGGGTCAGCGATGGTGGCTATGGCCGGATTTCCCCCCGGAAAGTACCATTGCCATTGGTCGGGACATCCCGTGCTTTGGTCCTCAAACTGAAGAGATTCTCCCGGGCAAGCCACCGAGGCAGATGAAGAAAATGCTGCCCTCGGACGAACTGTCAACGGAGCTTGCGTGCAGCCTGTCAATGCCAGATTGGTGGGGGAGACCAGCGACGCGCGGGCTCCAGAAAGGAAAAAATGCATTCGATCTGCCTGGCCTTGGGTGAAGGCATTCATGCAGGCATCGTCGGTGTAGTTGAGGTAATTGAATGCAGGATCGGGTCCGTCGCAGGGACGGTCTAAGCACGTATTTCCGGGTGACGCGGGACATCCATAAGTAGGCTGGAGCTGAGAAGGGGTGTCGCACACGCGGTCTCCGGCGCTGGTGCAAGAAGATGCTGTCGCACCGGCGCAGGTGCCTTCTGCTTCGAAGGGATGGTAAAGGCCGAGAAAATGGCCAATTTCGTGCGTGAGGGTACGTCCTGCGTTGAACGGAGCGACGGCACTCCCACCCACGCCGAGGGATCGGTGATGAATGACGACGCCCTGGGGCAGTCCGTTGGGGAAGGTCGGGAAGGAGGCATAGGCCAGAATGTCACTGGGCGGCAGTTGCCCGTTGGGATCAATTTGCGTAAGAGATTCCACCACCCAAACATTGAGGTAGCGCTGATCATCCCAAGCGATGAGTTGTTTGAGGTCCTGCTCCTCAAGGGTCTTGTGAAGCGCGAGGGCGGTGTTCGTCCGGGTGATGCCAGGGCTTGAATTTCCGAGGGGATCTTTTGTCGCGAGACAAAACTGGATACGGGTATCTGCCCCAGGTCCATCGCCCGGACTGCCCTCCAGGCGCCGAAAGTCTTGATTGAGGGCCGCAACCTGACTGAAGATCTGTGCATCGGTGATGTTGGCTGAGGCCGAAACGTAGAGCACATGAAACACGATCGGGATCACGGCCACTTCGCAAACATTGCGAACATTCATCCCTTGGGGTTGATGTGCCAACCAATGCTCATATTGCGCTTGCTCCTGAGCGAGCAAGCGCTGGGCATACCGGGGCTGGGCTTGGGTAAACTGGGCGATCTGGCGGTCAACCCCGCAATGCACCTGAGCCGACAGCGGGTGCGCCGCAACTATCCACAGCAAGCACACAAGCCTCCAAGCCCATTGCGACCCGGCGAAGGGCAGATGGAATGAGGCTTGACCTTGGGTCCAAGTGGTTTTGTGGCGGTGGATCACGTGGGTGGTTTGGCTGCTAAGGATTCGTTTCCAAAGCAATATCGAAAAAAATC
>DAITMB010000199.1:0-6129 GCA_036835375.1 Bacteroidota bacterium | reverse complement strand
GGAATTGGAATCGCACTGTTTCCGATTTTGTTCCTTCCGATGTTAGCCTTTGGTGAGGCATCCTACGAAGGGCAAAGTCATGAGAGAAACAATCCTGAATATCCCCTCGGTGAATATCAAAGTCAGGAGGAAGCGCAACGAAACGCAGACGAACCAGATCGCTCCACGAAGACGACGGGTCATTGGAATGAAGCTGGCGAATGGGTGGAAGAAATTCCCCTTCAGGATTGGTAATCAAGGCGGTTCTTCGTGGAGAATTTCTTTTCAAAATACCTCAGAATTAGCTCTCGTTACACATACTCAGCGTACTTCACTGCCCCGATCGGCTTATCTACAGCACCGATCGGGGCATTTTTTTACTGAAAAGCCATTGAGCATAAATAGCTTTGCCACATGCAGCTCAGTGTATTAGTGACTTGTCATTAACAATCTTGGCCACCCAATCGACGTATGCTAAGGTGATCATCAAACGTGGATAGACGGTTGATTCAAGGGATCATTCATCGCTCATCAGGTCCATTCCTAAGCATGTTATGGCGCAAATAAAACCACTACAGCTCATTCGCCGACTCCTTTGCGGGAGTTTCCTGTTGCTGTATGTTTTGGCGGGAAATGCCCAGTCTGCGTCTCCAGACCTCCTTCGCTTGCGCGAATTAAGGAAAGAAGCGGAGGCCGCAGCAGCTGTCTCTGCCAGCAGGAGTGCCCAGTTCGCTTCCCAAGCGATCACGCTAGCACTTTCTTTGAAAGAATCCGGTAAGACAGATCTCGACATGCGAGCTGTCTCTCAAGAAGAAATTCGCTCTTATGTGATCTTGGGGGATGCTTTTCGTTCACAACAAAACGATCGAAAGGCGACACGCTACTATCGGCAAGGGCTCACGCTGGCTCAGGCCATTGAAGACCGAGAGCAAGAGAGTATCGCCGAGGCTAGGCTCCGGGCATTGGGCAAAGATACAGAAGACCCAGACACTCGATTTTCGCGATTCGGAAGACAAGTCCTCTCTGAACTGGAGGGCTTGGTAAAGGACGAAACAGTAGGAGAGGAAATAAAGACAACTACCGAAGAAGCGACTTTGTCGGTGATCGAATGGCAAGGGCGCCAAGCCCAGCGTCGGGGAGATTATGCCAAGGCGATCAAATTTTTCCAGCAAACGCTCCCCTACTACCTCAGCGCCGGAGACACGACAACCTATCGCAGTACCTGCATAGAAATTTCGCAACTCTACGCCCGTCTGGGCAACAAATCCGAATCAGAAAACTATCGGGCACTTGGACTGGAAGCGCGCGACAAAAAACTCCCAGCTCAGACTACGCCTGCTCCCAATGCCATCGAGGACCTGAGAGACATTGTTGAAGAATCAGAGGCCCAGGACAGGGTCATGGCAGAGGAAGAAGCGCGCACGCAACAAGAGCGAAGGTCTTATCTGGACCAAGCTGAGGCCCTACTACGCAGTGGGAATGTGGAAGAGTCGATCGAAAGCCTTCGCAAAGCGACGGAACTCCAAGACCGCTTGGCACGACTACAGCGTCAACGCCAATTAGATTCTGCTGCTAGCGCTCACTTTATCGAAAACCAACTTCAAGAGATTGAACTGCTCACCCAGCAGCAAGAGCTGCAAGCAGAGCGAATGGAATCTACCACACGCACACGCAATTTTCTTCTCCTCGCATTTGTCCTGATTCTCGCCATTGCGGGCCTCATTACCTATCTGTTTTTTGCCAAAAAGAGATCTCATCGGGTGTTGTCTCAGACATTTGAAGAATTAAACCACGCGCATGAGGAATTAAAGCATACACAAACTAAATTGGTAGAAGCCGAGAAAATGGCTTCACTCGGCCAACTCACCGCAGGAATTGCCCACGAGATCAACAATCCAGTCAATTTCATCTCTGGCAACCTACACCCACTGCGCGAAGACCTCAAAGATTTGCTCGAAGTGCTTGAGTTATACGAAAGCACCATTCGAGTCCATGGGCTGGAAGAAGCCTTTCGGAGTGCCTTGGCCAAACGAAATGAACTACGTCTCGACGAAGTGCGTGACGAAATTCATGAATTAATCGAAGGCATAGAAGAAGGGGCGCAGCGCACGACCGAGATCGTCCAAGGGCTGCGCATTTTTGCTCGGATGGATGGCGGAGAACCACAAGGCTTTCTCGTTTCGCAAGGGCTTGATTCTACCCTCGCCTTGCTCAAAAATCAACTCGAAGGCATTGAGGTGATCCGTGATTACGGCGATGTTCCTGAAATCGAGGGATTCCCAGGAAAGCTCAATCAGGTATTCATGAACTTGTTTACCAATGCCATTCAGGCAATGAACGGGAAAGGGTGGCTGCGTATTAAAACTGGCCTGAAAAGCAATGAGTCGATATTTATTTCGATTCAGGACACAGGATCAGGCATCTCACAAGAGATTCGCCAGCGCATTTTCGACCCATTTTTCACTACCAAAGCGGTGGGAAAAGGCACCGGCTTGGGTCTTTCGATCAGCTTGGGTATTGTGCAACAACACGGCGGGAACATCGACATTCAAAGCCAAGTCAATCAGGGAACGGAGGTAATTGTCACATTGCCTCTTCGCCAGCCGATGGCTAAAGCGTTGGTGAGTCAACCCTTGCATCAAAATTAACTTACAGCACTTGGATTTTTCCCGCTAAGGGCCGACCAGCTTGTTTAACTTTGAGAAAATACGGCTGTTTGGGCCAATTGCTCACTGAGATAACAACTTGGTCAGTCAGATATCGACCTTTCCATACTTGAATTCCTCGCAAGTCGTAAATCTCCAAATCGGCCACATGGTTGGCATCCGGAATCTGAATCACGAGTTGCTGTTCTTCCTGGTACCAAATCAATCGTTGAGATAATTTGGACGAAATGCTGGAGAGGCTGCTATCTGGGTGAAAGGTCAAATGGCGTGTATAAACATAATCTCCGTGCCGGTTGCCATTGGCATTAGCTGCGACCGTCGCCACAAAGAAATCAACGGGTCCGTAGAGCGAATCAGGAGCAATCCAGTCAAATTTCCATTCACCACGTCCTTCGGCAAGCTGAACGGTATCGTGCATCAGATATTCCAGTAAATTTTCAGTGACGATCTGCACGTCTGGACCCAAGTCCCATGTTCCTGCTTGATTTTTGGTACCACTTACTCGCGCTGAAATAGAAAATCCAAAAGCGCGCATGGCAGTGTCGGAAACAGAAAGCTGCAACGAATACGTTTTGCCGGGAATCCATCCATTCGACTCATCTTTAGAAAGCGTCACGGTGCCAAGACCGCTGTTGAGAGAATAGGAATTGTGGCAATATCCGTTGATGCAGGTCAGCTCTCCGGGGGCACCAGTTCGTGCTGGCGGGGGTCCATCGGAATAGCTACTGAGAAGCACGGTAAAAGGAATCAACAGGAGCATCCACAGGGGTAGTTTCGAATGTAGAAGCTTCATAGAATGGAAATAGGAGGGCGATTTCGCTATGTACGACGCGAAAACCGAGCCGGATTACATCCACTGAAAGAAATGTAACCAATGGGTTTGACTAATTACCATCGCTCTTAAGACCTCCCAGTGGCGATGGCTACTGCGCGATCCTAAATAGAACCTAGGGGGGCGGCTTACTTTTTGGCACAGACACTTCCTGCGCAATCGATCAGAATTACTTCATCATCCAGATGAAAGCGATCAAAGAAAATCCAAGTCCTTTTGAGTATTCCATTAAAAAATTAATGTGAAAGTCCGTAAATAACGACTACCGCATTTCAAGATATTAGTTTTCCCTTTTTGACGGAAACGGCAGAACCTTCGGCCAGCATCACGGAGTGTGGCTCTGCGTGGCTCAGCTCTGCAAAGCCATCTCCATACATCCTTCCGAAATCTGCATTGACTTCCCAATTCACAATTGGGTACATCTCCCAGGAAGGATGTGCCACGCGATAGCTCATCGTGTTCGATCCATGAGCTGAAAAGCCCCAATAATGTTCGGTGATGAAACCAGAATCTCCCATTAAGTCCACCGGCTGTGCCTGTGCTTCAGCGACAACTTTCATATGGTGCCATTGGCCCATTTTCCAGTCGTAACGGGCTGAAATACGAAGGTCCGTATTTTCCCACACAGCTTTCATTCGGCTGGTGGCGTAGCGCTCATGATAAAGCATGTTGGCAACCCAGGTAATCGCAGGCTTTGGCACAATTTCTTTTATAAAGACAACTCCGCGCACCCATCCTTCCTGCGGATGATGATAGCGAACATAGAATCGGAGGTTCACTTCTGGAAAATTTCGATGAAATGGTATTCCTAAGCCCAACACCCGCGTATTCATAAACTGGAATCCTACCAGACTGACCAAATGACGGCCTTGCCAAGGATCCAGCTCAACGCCCCGAGGTAGCCAAGGTTGGAGGCAACCAGGATCAACTTCGTAGTTAATAAATGCCAAGCGTCGCCACTCAGCGGTCAGAAAGGAGGTGTGGGAAGAAACTTCGGGAGCGTTCATCGAGCGATTGGATAAAGATTGGCACAATTCGTCCTATCAGAAGGGTCTTTTCGGTGGATTTGTTCAGGCTTTTTATCATCTGCCAAATCCTTGGAAGGGGTCAGTAGATCAATGCACGTCTATTTTCAATATTTCATTTCCATCCTCTCCTTCAATTGTGTTCATCATGGACATCAGAACGAAATTAAAATCCTCCTGCCCGATCGTCCCCTCTCGGATCGGCTCCCGTTTCTAAGCTTCCGCCTGACCTCACGAGGATGGCATCTACTCGCCCCATAGGTCCCCGCAAAAAGAGCTCATGCCCCATTTTTTTTAGTTTGTCTGCGACCTCTGGAGAAAAGGCCCCCTCCTCGTAGTCGATTCGGTCAGGCTGCCACTGATGATGAAAACGTGGGGCTTCCACCGAAGTCTGCATGGGCATTCCGTGATCGACGACTTGGAGGATATTCTGAAAAACGGAAGTGATAATAGTGGAGCCGCCCGGCGTACCAACCACCATCAGCAAAGAATCTCCACGCGTTACAATGGTCGGGGTCATGGAGCTGAGCATCCTTTTGCCCGGTTCAATGGCATTGGCTTCGGCACCTAGCAACCCATAGGCGTTAGGAACGCCGGGCTTCACGCTGAAATCATCCATCTCATTATTCAACAGAAAGCCTGCTCCTCCCACCACGACACCTGCACCATAGCCTCCATTCAGCGTCGTTGTTACAGAAACTGCCCTCCCCATCGAGTCCACAATGGAATAGTGCGTCGTTTCGACAGACTCGATCAGGTTAGGATTCCCGGCTAAAATAAGGTTACTGGGAGTAGCCTGTTGAGGATCGAAGTCAGCCATTCTCGCCCGAAGATAGCTCGCTTCTAGCAATCCTTCCACGGGCACTGGCCAGTAATCTGGGTCGCCGAGATGCATGGCTCTGTCGGCATAGACTCGCCGCTCTGCCTCGGTCATGAGGTGAATGGCCTCTACACTGTGCCACCCGTAGCTGGTTAGTGGAAAAGGTTCTGCCATTGCCAATAATTGAAGGAGCGCCAATCCTCCGCTCGAAGGAGGTCCCATCGAGATTACGCTACAGTCCCGATAGTGGCCCTGTAGCGCATGACGCCACACAGGGCGGTAGTTGGCAAGGTCTTCATGGTTCATAATGCCATTGCCCCGATGCATTTCGGCGACGATGCTATCTGCCACCCATCCTTCGTAAAAACCAGCTACACCCTCATCACGGATCGCTGTGAGTGTGCGTGCCAAATCTGGAAGCCGGAGGCTGTCACCCGCTTGCCAATTTGATTTACCCCAATAAGGTGCAGGGCGCGTGTTATGTGTCAGAAAAATAGACCTCCTGTCTTCGAGACCTTGAGCCTCTTTGGCGGTGAGGACAAATCCTTGAGCAGCCAGATTAATTGCTGGCTGGAGCAATTGATACCAAGGGAGCAACCCAAGCGAGTCATGGGCTGCCCTCATGCCTGCCACTGTTCCTGGCACGCCTGCCGCGAGATGACCAAGCCAACTTAATTCTGGGATGGGATCGCCTAAAGAATCGAGATACATACTTCGGTGAGCGGCAGCAGGTGCCTTTTCGCGAAAATCTAGGCTATGTACTTCACCATTTTTTGACCGTGTGAGGAGAAATCCGCCGCCACCAAT
>DAITMB010000198.1:0-6405 GCA_036835375.1 Bacteroidota bacterium | reverse complement strand
CCTGCGGCAGGAGGCTCCCATCATTGAAGGTTGGATCTTGCCGGGCAGAGCCTTGGAGCTTTCGAAACGACTCGCCGGGAAACAAGGCACCGAGGTCGATTTCGACAGGATGATCGGCGGGGTTGGCGATGATGAGCCCATGCTCGAAAGGCCGGATCAGCACATCGGGGGCATCATAAAGCGCAATGTTTTCGATCAGCAAGGGTTCTGGCCCTTCGAAGCGAAAGGTGAACCCTTGACTCGCCGTTCGAAAGTAAAAATCAGCGGTAAAAGTCTCCTCCCAAAACAAACTCCGCAGGTCCCAAGCCCTATCAAAATCAGAACCGACGGGTCGGCACCAGATCATCCGTGGAGTGCCGGCGGGATATCCGCGTCGCGGGGAGGGAGATCGCAGGGTCACGCGAATCAGCATGTCGGGTTGATCCACAGGAAGATCCTCTAGGGTGAATTCCACGTAGCGAGCTGTGTCGTTGGAGGGTTTCAACAAAATCCCCTGTCCTTCTCGGCTGATCTTAGCAAAGGAGGACCGAATGTTGGCTTTCCAGGCACCCTTTTCGAGTAAATCGTTTGCCTCCGCACCAAGTCGCCGAAGCGGAGCCACAGGTTGCCCCAACCAACCGGGTTGCTGAAGCGTTCCTCCCACATATTCATCCCAAATCGGCAACAGCTCGGCAGGAGTCATTTGAGCAACTCTTTCCTGAGAACCTTCCTCATACAAAGCGGCAAGGCCGGTATTGGTTTTCTCTGGAAAATAGCTGTAGGTCAGCACGCCATCGAGGCTGGCACCGGCTGCCATGATCAGGCGGTGCATGGAAAATGGCATATCGAGGGCACCGGGTCCGACAAACTTTTGATTGAGGTAATTGAAGCTTGGCTGGAAGGAAAACTGCGACCAAAACCGGAGGCTATTCATCCCCGAAGACCAGGTTTTGGTCTCATGGTCCCACAGCACTGGCCACCCTTCGGCTTCCATTCCGTTGAGGTGGCGAATCGCTCTTTGGTTATTCACGTCCTGCCCGTCCCCTTGGATGATGCGATTGGGTCCGAGCTGTTGGCGTACTTTCTCACAAAAAATCTGAACACCCGCGCCGTAGGTATTGATTCCATTCACCCAACCGTCGTCGCCGCGACCATCGGCATCGCAATCGGCCATGCGCGGGTCTTGCTCCAGCGGATCGAAAGAGAGCATGTCGAACTGAATCCCGTCAAAGTCCGCCAGTACCCCATTTTCGACAAAATATTCCCCTACCACTTCAGCGAGCACCTCTGCACAACTGCGGCCCAAACTATCCTTTGGGCCCGCGGTGGAGAAATTGTACATCCAGAGCAGGTTGTTTTGTCCGGGATGTCCCCAGGGTCCTCCCCATGAGTGGGCGGCGAGGTAGGTTTTCCCTGCCGGGAAGGCCCGTGTTCCTGTGCCGTATTGCCCCCGACGAATGGTGATGGTGCTTGCCAGGCTGTCGATGGCCAACAACTTGACCTGCTCACTTTTGTACCAATCGGGCTGGCCTTTCGCATTCAACATACAAATTCCGATGTCGTCATCCTGGTCTCCAGTAAAGCCAGTTTGTTGCAAAAAAACCGAGACATCATCCACCTTCAAGGTAGTGACGCTATCCGTGGCGTTGAGGTCTTCGCTGCTTTTCGTTCCAGCATTGTATAGCCAATGTCCGGCAAAAAACCGGGGATCCCTGAAGGCCGGGTCCATGTCGCGACCGTTGAAATGAATGAGCACCAAATGCTCCGGGTGGGCTTGCTTGTATCGTCGAAAATAATCCAACGCCCGGTCGGGCATGCTGATGAGTTCTTCTTGCATCACCTTGCCTTCGATCCCCATCAATCGGCTACAGATTTGCTCCCATTTCTCGTAAGGCATATCTGCAATGGCAAAGGCCTCCGGGTAGCGGAAAAAGTAACTTTGAGGATAGCCCTGCTTGAGGATTGCCGGAGAAATCAGAGTCTCCGGACTTTCAGTCGGCAGAGTCCCCTCAGAAACGCAGGCCGTGAAACACAATCCCAGTAGCAAAAAGATTAATATCAGGCGGTGAAAAGACTTTTGCATATAGATTAGCGTAGCGCCATTCGGTCGATAATCAATCGAGGCTGTTTATTTAGGGTAAAGAATTCACCTTCTCAAAGAGCATTTGCTTCCGCATTTTAACCCTTCATGCCAACACTTAACTAGTCTGACATTCGATAAAAAAGGCTTGCTCCTGTCGGGAACTTTGGGGTGAAGCGCTATGCTTAGCCCGGCAAACAGGCTGGACCTATCGGCTCGAACTGTTTGTAGCTGAGAACAAACTCCTGATGTCCAAGCCCTTCCGAAGCAGTGAGCTGCCCATTGGCGACTTGATTGATCAGGTGGAGAATCTGAGTACCAACTTCGTCCAGGCTGGCCCTGCCATCCAAAATCTGCCCGGCATTGATGTCCATGTCGTCCTGCATCCGGGTGTATGTATCGGGGTTGGCGCAAACTTTCACCACTGGCGCTACCGCCGAACCCACGACCGAGCCCCGACCAGTAGAAAACAGGATCACGTGAGAGCCGCAAGCGATGAGTTCGGTGATTTCTGCGTTGTCGTTGATGTTTGGAAAGCCATAACGCACCTCGCCATCGGGCACCACATCGAGTAGATACAGTCCTCCTTCCGGGGGATGATCGCCCGGTTTGATCAGGCCTGAGATGGCAGCCTGTCCACTTTTGCTGTAAGCACCCATCGATTTCTCTTCGATGGTAGTCAGGCCACCTTCCGCATTGCCGCTAGCGAAGCTGTCGTAGCCCAAGGTGGCATAATATCTCCAGGCTTTTTCGACCGAAGCCCTCAAGATCGCAGCCAATTCGGGCGTGCGGGCCCGTGCTGCCATGATGTCTTCACAGCCGATCAATTCGCCGGTTTCTTCGAAGATACAAGATGCCCCTGCTCTGACGAGCTGGTCAAAGGCCCGCCCGATGGCCGGGTTGGCCGTCAGTCCACTTGTGGCATCGGAGCCGCCACAGATCGTGCCTACGACCAATTCCGCGGGTGACATGGATACGCGCGGAACCTGTGAAAGGACCGCCAGGGTTTGCTTTACCCACTGCTGCCCCTGATGGATAGAGGCGCGGGTCCCCCCGATTCGTTGGATCGTCAGAAGCTCCACGGGTCGGCCACTTTGGGCGATGGCGTCTTGCAGAGGAAGCTTGCGAAAGCTTTCGCAGCCCAGCGACACCAGCAACACGGCCCCGACATTGGGGTGAGTACAAAGCGCCTGCATGACCTTTTCGGCGTGTGGATTGTGGTAGCAGCCGCCGAATCCGATCACCTGAGCCCCTTGCTCCCGGTATGGATAGGCAATTTCGCGCGCCACATGATGCGCACATTCGACCAAATAAACGACAAGCAAATAATTGCGAATCCCTTTGCGGCCATCAGCCCGGAGGTAGGCGGGCCAGGTGCTTTGCTCATTCATGGGAATCCAGACTTAGAGGAACGTTGGAAGAAAAACCTGAGGCGTAGTTGCTGGCCACATTGTGTAGATGGACATGCCTACCAGCCGCTATGTCGGTCGTGGCATGCCCGATCGAGACGCCATACTTGAGAATGTGTTCCCCTTTCGCGATCGGGCGCAAGGAGATTTTGTGCCCAAAAGGCACCTCCTCGGCCAGGGTGAGGAGCGTGTCTGCCCAGACAAGTTGCTGCCCGGCCCTCAAGAGCGTCAAGGCAACCAGCACATTGTCCTCGGCATGGAGATGGATGAGTAGTTGCATAGTTACATGACTCCAAATTGTTGGAAAGCATCGACGGTGCTCATGCCCCCTTCGAGGGCTTTTCGCACAAGGTTTTCGCTGTTTGCCTTTTCCAGGGCCAGCCGGATGGCTTCTTCCTCTACTTCACGTGGAATGATCAGCACCCCATCCCGATCGCCGAATACCAGGTCGCCCGGTCGGATGCGGATGCCCGCCCACTCGATCGGCGTGCGCCAATCAAGGACCTTGCCCCGAGGACCCTGATCCTGGGCGTAGGTCCCCGCCGAAAAGGTGGGGAAATTCATCTGAAGAATGCCAGTGGTATCGCGGGAATAGCCATCCACTACTGCACCCACAGCGCCCAACTGCCGCGCGCGGGTACTCATCAGTTCTCCCCAAAGGGCATAGCGCGGCGAAGAGCCGGTACAGATGTACACCTCTCCCCGCTTCAGGTCGTCCAGCGCTTGAAACATCAGGCCAAAAGGTTGGCGCATCAATTCATTATTTGTTTCGGCCAGGCTTTCACCAAACACATCAGCCTCCAGCACTGGCATGGCCCTGCCGGCCACCACCATATCGGACTGCAGCGGCTTGATGGATGGCGGCAAAAATTGGTGCAGGAACCCCAGACGGTCTAGCACATCGCCTACGACTGCGGTGAACAATTGCTCGCGCATCAGACCAAACAGGGTTTCGTCATCTTTCCATTTCATAGATTATTCGCTTAGGTCAATGGGGGTGAAATCAGGAATCATGAGTTTCAAAATCAGCCATGCAATCAGATACGCTGAGCCAGCCAAGGCAAAGATTAGCATGTAGCTGCCGGTCGTTTCCAATAGCCACCCGACCCCTGTCGCGACCAACATGCCCCCGATGGCTCCGGCGGTGCCAGATAGTCCAACCATGGAGCCGACAGCTTGCCTGGGATACAAGTCGGACACAATGGTGAAGATGTTGGCGGCATAGCCCTGATGCGCGGCAGTAGCCAAGGAAATGAGCGCCACAGCGACCCAAAGTTCACTGGTTTGCGAAGCCAGCACGATGGGGGCTACCATCAGACCTGCAATCAGGATCGTGGTTTTGCGGGCGTAGGACACACTCTTCCCTCGCTTGATCAGCCAGCTTGAAAACCAGCCGCCGCCAATGCTCCCCAGATCCGACACCAAGTAAATCACCACCAGCGGAGGCCCGATTTTATCCAAGGTGATGCCATGATTTTCATAGAGAAATTTGGGCAGCCAATAGAGGAAAAACCACCAAACGGGATCTGTAATGAAGCGCATCAAGCAGATGGCCAGGGTCTGGCGATGAGGCAAAATCCGCCACCACGAAACCTGCCTGGCTGGAGCTTCACGATCCTGCAAAATGTAGGCTCGCTCGGCCTCGCTCAATCGGGGGTGTTGTTCTGGCACTTGGTAATAAGCCAACCAAAAGACCAGCCATATCAATCCCACAGCCCCTGTGAGGATGAAAGCCCATTGCCATCCCCAGTGCAACGCGATCAAGGGCACCAGGAGTGGCGCCACAATGGCTCCTACATTGGACCCAGAGTTGAACAGCCCGGTGGCAAAAGCACGCTCCTGCCTGGGAAACCACTCCGCCACCGTCTTGACGGCTGCGGGAAAATTGGCCGCTTCTCCCAGGCCCAGGCCAAAACGGGCCATGGCAAAGCCCATCGCGCTTCGGGCAAAGGCATGGGTCATGCCAGCAAGGCTCCACAAAGTGACCGCAATGGCATAGCCCAGACGGGTACCGATGCGGTCTAGCCCAGCCCCCATCAGCACGAGCCCGATCGCGTAGGCCGCTTGAAAGGCCGTGATGATGTAGCCATACTCCAATTCGCTGATCTGGTAAGCTGCCTGCAACTGAGGCGCCAGAATGCCGATCACTTGTCGGTCGATGTAGTTGATCGTGGTGGCAAAAAAGAGCAGCGCCACGATCCGCCAACGGTAGTTACCCGCGGGCTTGAGCATGGGGGGAGACGAGGTGCGATGTTGAGAATGATGACCAGTCATGCGGCGGAAGTAGTTGCAATTCTTTCAAAAACCACGTACTGCACCGCCATCGACTGGGAGCATCACGCCATTGAGGTAGCGGGCCGCCGGAGAGCAGAGATACACAGCAGCTCGGCCAATGTCTTCGGGCTTCCCAAACTCGTGGGTAGGAATGCGTTGCAAGATGCGGTTGCGCCGCTCGGAGTCACTGGCGAGGGCTTTTTCCAGCATAGGGGATTGAATCCAGCCGGGGGCTATGCCATTGATGCGCAACCCGAGGGGGGCGTATTC
Source organism: Bacteroidota bacterium (assembly GCA_036835375.1). Lineage (GTDB taxonomy): Bacteria > Bacteroidota > Bacteroidia > J057 > J057 > JANQTF01. Next base: position 393 of record DAITMB010000198.1, on the reverse strand, counting down.
GATCATGAGGTTGTGCATCAGCCCCTGCAAGGCGGCTTTTGAGCTGCCGTAGGCTGCCACCTGGCTCATCCCAAAAAGGCCTGTCATAGAGCCAATCAGCAGGATACTCCCTCGCTTCCGGGGCAACATGCGCGCCGCGGTGGCTTTGGTCAGGGAAAATACCGCCGTCAGGTTCGTTCGGATAACTTGCTCAAAATCAGCCTCGTTCAACTCCCAGGACCAGCGCTTGAGGTGGGTTCCAGCATTGTTGACCAAAATGTCGATGGGGCCAATGTTCGCCTCGACCTCCGCTATGAGGGCCTCATTGGAGGCGAAATCGGTGATGTCGTGCACGCGGTGGTGCAGACCGGGAAATTCGCTCGCCGCTACCTGTAAAGGTGCCTCCCGCCGCCC
>DAITMB010000197.1:0-6405 GCA_036835375.1 Bacteroidota bacterium | reverse complement strand
GCTCTCTGCAAATCATTCGCTTGGGAACATGCGGAGGATTACAGCCAGCGTTGGCACCGGGAACCCTTGTGCTTTCCCATGCTGCTGTGGGATTAGACGCCCTCTTTCCCTTTTACGTCACACACGGCACAGGAATTTCTGCACTGGAAGCCGCTGCCCGCCAAGCCTTGGCTGCTGCGCCGAGAATTGCATCTCTGGTGTATGCCAGTCGTGCTGATGCGAGCCTGAGCGCACTAGTTGCGAGTTCCAGGAGCTACATAGAGCGGGGAATCACCTTCACCGCACCGGGGTTTTACGGGCCACAAGGGCGTGGCCTTGGCCGAGTTCCCGTGACGATGACAGGACTACCGGATGTTATGGCCACCGTTTCCGCTGATGGGCTCCGCACGCTAAACATGGAAATGGAGACTTCAGGGCTGCTATTTCTCGGCGAGGCCTTGGGGCATCGCTGTGGGTCACTTTCTGTGATTTTGGCCAATCGACCTAGAGGTATTTTTCATTCTGATCCGGCAGTAGCAGTGGAGGTCTTGATAGAGGAAGGGCTTGCTTTGCTGAAATCTTGGCGCTAGGGATGTGCAGTGTGGCAATGAACATGAGGTCTTACAATGGATTCTTTAGAGGAATTTGCCCAGAATCAGTAAATAAAACATCGACCTTCCCCTTTGGTTTATCAATCAAATCTTCACGATGCGCTACGAACTTTTTGGCCACACAGGGTTGCGGGTATCTCAGCTCTGCCTCGGCACCATGACCTTTGGGCTGGGGAACTGATAAGGCGACCAGCCAACAGATGTTTGATGGAGGTACGTTTGGGCAGATTCGCTTTCGGGACTAGCACTAGACCAATTTTCTGAGGAGGCTTGTGCAATAATTGCTTTGGATAAAGTGCGATATGTCTGCTGGCCGATAGCCGATTTCGAGTCGAAGACGTATATTCATGAGGTATGGCGTTGCGGAGCGGTAGTAATGAGCGCGCAGACGCTATCTGATCTGCTGGATGCTCTCATAAAGCCCTCACAACGATTCCAACAAGCTTTCGTATCTTCGGCTCAATAAAACACGAATAACTCTCCGCATTCCTCTCCATTTACCCGTCTTATTCACTTCAACTGGTATTCAACATGGCCAAACCAATCGAATTTACCGACGCCAACTTCGAAACTACCGTTCTTCAGTCAGATAAGCCTGTTCTCGTTGACTTTTGGGCTGCTTGGTGTGGTCCCTGTCGCGCCATCGCCCCGATCATCGAAGAGCTCGCAGGCGAAATGGATGGCAAGGCAGTCATCGGCAAGCTAGACGTGGATGCCAATCCCCAAGTCTCCGTCAAGTACGGTGTGATGAGCATTCCTACGATCCTCGTGTTCAAAGGAGGAGAAGTGGTGGATCGTCATGTGGGACTTGCACCCAAGAGTGTCATTGCCAACAAGTTGGCTGTGCACGCATAGTGAACCTTGACTTTCTGATCATTGAAAAAGGCTTGCTGATCTTTGGATCGGCAAGCCTTCATTTTTTTGGTGAATGAACCTTCAGCCCAAATCCTTTCAAAAGGATGGTGCTGAGAAGAGGCTATTGAGCCTTAGCATCTATCGCTTCAACCGGCCAGGATAAATCTTTCTAGGCTTTCACAGAAGCCCGCACGGGCTCATGGAGCAAGCGAAAAGAAGCGGAGAGCCTTTCTTTCAAGTCTTTGCGATCCACGATATAGTCGAGAAAACCGTGCTCCATCACAAATTCAGATCGCTGAAATCCTTCGGGGAGGTCTCTTCCGATGGTCTCTTTGATCACCCGCGGGCCAGCGAATCCAATGAGGGCATTAGGTTCGGCAATGTTGAGGTCTCCCAGCATCGCGAAAGAGGCGGTGACACCACCTGTGGTAGGATCAGTGAGCAGAGAAATGTAAGGCAGCTTCGCGTTGGCGAGCCGAGTGAGCTTGGCACTGATCTTGGCCATTTGCATGAGGCTCAGCGCTCCTTCCATCATGCGCGCACCACCCGTTTTGGAAACGATGAGCAAAGGGGCATGAAGTCGAATGGCTTCATCAATGGCTTCAGCAATCCGCGCACCGACCACAGATCCCATACTTCCCCCGATAAATCGAAAGTCCATCGCTGAAATGACCACCGTCATGCCATTGATTTTTCCAACGGCTGATCGGATTGCATCTGTTAAGCCAGTATTCTCAACTGTCTCCGCCAAGCGCTTCGGATATGGTTTTGTATCGGTGAAGGAGAGCGGGTTGGCAGACTGGATATGACCCCCAATTTCCTGATATGCTTGTTCGTCGAATAGGATCTCAAAATATTCTTCGCTACCGACCCGGAGGTGGTGATCACAATTGGTGCAGACGTAGGAGTTTTTCTTCAAGCTCTTGGAAGTCAACGTCTTCTTACAATTGGGACACTTGGTCCAAAGACCGTCCGGCGTATTATTTTTCTCCTCTGTTTTAGTGAGAATGTTATCCTTTACGCGTGTAAACCAGCTCATAGGGATGCTACATTGAATGAAAAAATAGGGGAGATTTCGAGACAAATGTAAGATAAAGTCGAGAAAGGTAGAAAAAAAGCCTTCTGAAAGAATTTCGGAAACTGTAAAGGAGGCTGATTATCAAAGGAGTAGGATCGAAATGGTTTTAATCTCACTTGAGGTTCCAAGACCTAGACATAACTCCAGTGTGTAGAAAATGTGCATTCAGCGGAAATGCTATGTTTTCGACAGTTTCGAGAATACAGATGGGTAATTGTGCGCTTGAATTCAGCTCAAACCTGCTTTCTCCTTTACACAAATATAGTCAATCATTTGAAGATCGTCAATATTAGGGCGGCTTCATGGACTCGATTTTTTTTAACCTACACGCTACCTAAAGAAAATTTTCTTCGTTCCGAGCTTACTATTACTTGTTAGAAAAGTAACAGCTTGTTAATATAGAGTCTTCAAACACGAGGGCTTTTCTCTCAGATATACATTTTTCACTTGATTTTTTCCTCGTTCCAGACTGCGAATTCTCGCTCTACCTTTCTCTGATGCACTCATTTTCAACTAATTACGACTCGATACTCATTCGCTGAATTGGCTGTAGGCCAAAGCAGCGAGCTGATTATCTATGAAGAATCTCTACTGACCATTATTTAAGTCACGTGATAGATAGTCGCCTTAAAAGCACTTCAATCCGGGGTTTTTTGATGGTCACGTTCTTTTGAGAATGATGATTTTTGAGAATAAAGTGAAAAAATCTTAACAAAGTTCTCAGGCAAAGATGCCAAGAGCTGCAATAAGGTTGCATGACTTGTTCCCAATTCATGATTCTTTGACTTCGTGTTTTTTTATCTTAACCTAATGCTTTCTACTAAATGAAGCGCATTCTACTTGTATTTACCTTGTCGATGCTGTCTTTTGGTGCCATGATGGCGCAGACGACTGTGTCAGGCAAAGTGACTGCCTCAGAAACTGGAGAACCACTTGAGGGAGTTGCCGTTGCTGTGAAAGGCACCACTATCGGGATGTTCACAGATGTGAACGGAAGTTACAGACTCACAGTGCCCGAAGGATCGGATGTCTTGGTGTTTTCCTATGTGGGACGTGCCAGATTGGAAGAGTCGCTTGGCGGTCGTGGCCAGGTGGATGTACAATTGATGGCTACAGCGCTCCAACTAGACGAAGTAGTCGTTGTGGGGTATGGTTCGCTTCAGCGGAAAAACCTGACAGGTTCTCTTACTTCTATTGACGGTTCGGCCGTGTCCGACTTTGCTGCTCCGAGCTTTGACCAGCTCCTGGCCGGTCGTGCTGCAGGTCTGCAAGTGACCACTGTGAGTGGAGTGTTGGGTCAAGCGCCTCGGATTCGGATTCGTGGTACCAATACCATCTCTTCTGGTGCTGATCCCTTGATCGTTATCGACAACGTACCCATCGTGACGGGCAACCAGAGCGGGGTAACTGCCCAAAACGTGCTTGCTGACATCAACCCCAATGACATCGAGTCCATCGAAGTATTGAAAGATGGATCAGCCACTGCGATTTTCGGATCTCGTGCTGCCAATGGAGTGATACTGGTCACAACCAAGCGCGGAAAGCAGAGCGACCAAGCTCGCGTAAGCTACGACGTAAACATAGGTGTCAATTCTGCCATTAATCGCTTGGATCTTCTCAACGCAGAAGACTTCATCACGATTGCCAATGAGAAGAACACCAATGCGGGACAGGCCCCACAAGCTTTTCCAGGTCCCAACAACGTGGACACAGATTGGCAAGATCTTATTTTTCAAAATGGCCTCACCCAGACGCATAACTTGTCCGTTAGTGGTGGCCGTGAAAAAACAGGATTTTTCTTCTCCGCTGGCTTCAGTGATCAGGAAGGTGCCCTCGTAGCCAACAAATTGACTCGCTTTTCTTATCGTGCGAATGTGGACCACGCGGTCAACGACTTCATCCGCATAGGAACTAGCTTGAGCTTGTCTCGCACCACCACCCAAGGGTTGAACACAGGCTCCAACGCCCTGTCTGGTAACTTAGTGGGTGCGGCTCGCTTGCTGCCCAACGTGCGTGCGCTTGATCCAGAAAACACAGCATTCGATGGTTACAACATTACGCCTGATGGTGCCGCCCTGGGCCAAGACAATAACTTGCGTCCAGTGGATAACAACTTCACCAATTTGGCTTACGTCCTTGATAACAACAGATTGCGTGCTACCTCACTCCGCACCATTGGCAACGTCTATGGAGAGTTGAAGATCATTGAGGGATTGAAGCTTCGTACCCAGGCAGGGGTAGATTTGGTCAACAGCCAAGACTTCCTTAGCTATGATTCTCGTCATGGCGATGGACGTGGCGCCAATGGACTCTTGATTCAGCAAGCGGTGAATGTGAGCCTGTGGAACTGGCAGAACACGCTGAACTACAACAAGACCCTCAATGATGCTCATGACATCAACTTTGTAGCTGGTTTTGAGGCACAGAAGCGGATTGATGATAATTTTTACGCTCAGGGGTCCGACTTCTCAGATCGATTCTTCCTACAGCAGGCACTCATTGACGGAAGCTTTTCCAATCAGTTTTCTGGTGGTGAAGCTACCCAAAATGGATTTGATTCCTACTTTGGCCGGATCAATTATGGGTACAAAGGACGTTACCTTGTAGGTTTTTCTGCGAGGAATGACGGAATTTCTTCTCTTGCCCTAGAAAATCGTCGTGCTACCTTCCTTGGCGCATCCGCTGGATGGAGAATTTCAGAAGAACCCTTTTTCGCCAGCATTGGTGCCTTGGACGTAGTCTCTGACCTAAAAATTCGTGGTAGCTACGCTCAAGTAGGAAACACCCAGATTGGTAATTTCCCATATGTTGGTGTCTTCGCAGCTGCTCAGTACGGGAACCAAACTGGTATCCAATTTGATCAGGCCGGAAACCCCGATTTGAAGTGGGAAGCCTCTACTAGCATTAATGTGGGACTTGATCTCGGACTCTTCAGTGACCGAATCGGTGTTGTGGTGAACTACTTCCAGAACGATGTTTCTGACTTGGTGCTTGAACGTCCAACCCCTCCATCTGTTGGGATTCCAGGAAACAGCATTAATCAGAACATCGGCCAAATCACGAACAACGGGTGGGAATTTGAAGTAAGCGGTTTGACCATTGCGCGCAGTGGATTCAGCTGGAGAACTTCCTTTAACCTTGCTTTGATTCAGAACGAAGTGACAGCTCTCTTCGAAGATGAAGACATCATCTTTACCTACCACATCAACCGTGTCGGCGAGCCAATTGGTAGCTTCTACGGCTTCGAATGGGCAGGTGTCAACCCGGCGAACGGAAACCCCATGTGGCTGAAAGGCGATGATGAAACGATCGTTCAATACAACATTGAGGGGAACAACTATCGCATTTTTAACCCCGAAGATCCGAGCGATGTAAGTACCCCGGGTACGTTGAGCGCCACGGATGATCGTAAGATCCTTGGCAATTCAAACCCTACCTGGCAAGGTGGATGGAACAACACCTTTGCTTACAAAGGGCTGAGCTTGCAGATCTTCTTTCGCTACCTAGGAGGCAACCAGATCATGAACGTGACGCGTCAGGCTACATTGCTCAACATGGGCTTCCAGAACAACGGCGCTGAAATTCTCGATCGCTGGACAGAACCCGGACAAGAGACCAATGTGCCGAAGGTATGGCAAGGCAGGGAGACGTTGATTAATAATACTGCCGCGGCTGACAGCCGCTTCCTAGAAGATGGAAGTTTCTTGCGCTTGCAGAACATCACCCTCTCCTACGAGATCCCTACCAGTGTGCTGAGATCGGTACCTTCTCTTGGTATCAACACCCTCCGCGTTTTTGCCCAAGCTCAGAATGTGTGGACGTTGACAAATTATACTGGACTGGACCCAGAGTTGAACTCTTCCAGCACCACAAACAGCCAGT
>DAITMB010000196.1:0-6685 GCA_036835375.1 Bacteroidota bacterium | reverse complement strand
CTCATTCAAAAAATAAAGCTTTTGGCGGGTCAACTACCTTCGATTTCAAGTAAGAGCTGTCGGAGATCGATACAGGGCTCGACATTCCTTCCATACGTTTCCCCCACTTAGATCAGTGTTGTGTCATTTACCCGACCTTAAGAATCGATTATGCCTAAGACCATCCATCATTTTCGGACCCTTCTTGCGGAAAAGAAGCCGGAAGACACCCTCGTGGAACTCCAGGGCTGGCTCGCTGCCGGCGACCGGACCTTCATGAAGCAATTGGCTTCGCTCAAGCGCAGTCAAGGGAAGTCACATTTGCTGGGCGATCTGAATCGGCTGATCGACTTGATCGAACAGGAGTCTCCGCAGCTTCATCAGTTTTTGTATTATTACCACAGCGCCAACGAAGCCTATGAGGAAGGTCAATGGGAATTGGCTGTCAGTCACTTGGTTGCGGCCATCGAGCTTCATCAACCAGAGTACCTCGCATTGAGAAAAGACCTGGAGCGAAAGCTGACGGCTACTCATTCTCACCTTCAAATGGAGACGCTCGTTCGGCAGGGCAACGACGCGTACTTGACACAAAACTGGTCCCGGGCGCTGGAGTCATTCACACAGGCGAAACGCCTATATGATCCCTCCTGCCCTTGGCAAATCGAAGAGTTTGACCAAGTGATCGAAACCTGCAAGAAGGGAGAGGTGTTTTCTCATCACCTACAGCAAGCACAGGCAGCAAAGTCAACGAAAGATTGGTCCTTGGCCATCACGAACTATAAAGAAGCCATTAAGCTCCACGAAGAAGCTTTCAGGGTGAATATCACGTCGCTCGGGGAAGAAATGGGGTGGTGTCAATTACAATTGGAGGAGGAGGATCGGGAAAAGGCATCTACCTTCGCTGCACGCTTTTCTGGCAGAAAATTCTTACTTCCCCTCTTGTTATCGGGTGTGGCGGTGCTGCTCATCGGTCTCGTTTTTGCCTTTCATTCATCAGGCAATGCGGCTACCAAGCCCTTCATAGCGACTTCTCTGGAAAATTCTGAGAAGCTGGCGACGTCAGAAACAGATTTTGCTGAAGCGCAGCGGATGTCATTTGCGGAGGAGGCAGACGAACAACTGACTGTAGAGTCGTCAGATTACCCTGCGAACGTACTTGCAGAAACCACCTTGGCCTCCCCTCCCAACTCAGTTGTGTCGTCCGTTGCCAGCATACTTGCGGTACCTTCGCCTGACGCTTCGTTTTCGCTTCAGGGAGAGTTGGTCGTCGGCAAGTCCTTTGTCCTCTCCATTCCAGCCTACGATCCAAGTGTAGCATACAAAATGGATTTTGGGAATGGAGTAGTGATGCCCGTGAAGCAAGGCCACCGCTACAGCTACCCTTCGGCGGGGAGTTTTCAGGTGAAACTGCTGGCTAAGCGACCAGGTGCTCAAGAAGCCATGACCAGTCGAATGATCAATATTGCCAACAACGAGCCTGTAGTCATTGCCGACCCGAAAATCGAGAGCGCTCCGATAGATCCCATTGCCTCCCTGGCCCCTGCTCGTCCTGAAACGGTGTATCTGCCTGCTCCAAGCCCCATTCAAGAGGTGGCTCCTGCCCCTGCTCCGAAACCTGCTGCGCCCGCGCCAATCACTTCTCCGCTGGAAATGGCTCAGCGTATGCCATTTTTCCCGGGAGGCGATCACGCGATGCTCACCTACTTGCAATCCAAACTCCAGTATCCTCCTTTGGCGAAAGAGCGCGAAGTGTCCGGGACGGTCTATGTGCGCTTCGTTGTGGAAGCAGATGGACACCTCACAGGCTTTCAAGTCCTGCGGGGCTTGGGCTATGGCTGTGATGAAGAAGCACTGCGCATAGTGCGCTCAATGCCGACATGGCACGCGGGGCAGCAGCAAGGGGTGGCAGTACCGGTGTACTACACGCTTCCAGTCAAATTTGAGATGCCTTAGTTTCTTGCTGAGTCAAGCTTGAGCGCCTGGATTCAATGTGTGAACAGGTCGCTTTCCTCCCAAGGTATTTTCTCGATGTTATCACAACAAAACGGTAGGTAGTCGCCTGCCAATATCGCAGCTCATCGCCGCTCAGGAGAGCTTTGCCCTATCAGAACTCATTTTAACCCGCATTTTTCCCAGTATCCCTCAATCGAATTACGCTTATGTACAGGCTCAATTTCCTTCTACTTTGCTTTGTAACCTTGCTCCCACGCCTTCACGCACAACTCATTATTCATGGAAAGGTCCTCGATGCCCAGACTCAAGAGACGGTGATCGGGGCCAGGATTCTTGTTGACGAGACCGACCAAGGAGTTCTCACTGACCTGGAGGGAGAGTTTCACCTGCCTGTGACTTGGGAACTGCCCTTCCGGCTGCAGGTACAGTCGTTGGGATTCCAAGGGGCGTTTGCTTTGGTGGTGGACAGCGCAGCGTTTGTCGAAGTCTCTTTACAGCCCGATATGGGGATTGGGAAAACCCTGGTGGTATCTGCCTCGCGCGTTGAGGAGTCGATTCTGAAAGCACCCGTCTCGATCAGCCACATGAATTTCCTCGACTTTCGATACCATCCCAATCCCGACTTGTATGGCGCTTTGTCACAAATGGAAGGTGTGATCGTGAACACCTCGAGTGTGAATTTTCAATCGGTGAACACACGTGGTTTTGGTAATGTGCAGAATTGGCGATTTGTGCAATTCGTAGATGGAATGGACATCAGCGGTCCGGGAATCAACTATGCGGTGGGCACGGCACTTCGCGGAACCGAACTCGATGTGTCAGGGATCGAAGTTGCGCCCGGTGCGGGATCCGCTCTCTACGGTGCCAATGCCTTCAACGGCATCTTGTCCGTGACCAGTAGAAATCCCTTTGACTTTCCGGGAGCGAGCGCTTATGTGCGCCAGGGGGTAATGCAGGCGGGCCAGGGATTCAGCAATCCTTTTGGAGAGGCTGCCTTTCGTTATGCGAAATCCTTCGATGACAAATGGGCCATGAAGGTGAATTTCCAATATCTGGATGCACAAGAATGGGACGCAAATGATCGCAACTTCCTCATCACCAATGCTGATATTCCTTTCAGAGATCAGCTGTTGGCTACGCCTGCTTCCTCTCCTACTTTCAACGAGGTGAATCGATATGGCGACGAAGTGGTTGCGCAGGTGATGTTGAGAGATAGCAGCATGATTCCGGTCAATCGCAGTGGCATTGCCGAAAGGGACCTTATCAATTCCAGTGCACAAAAGTTTTTTGCTCAGGCCTCTCTCCACTATCGGATCACGCCGGGGCTAGAGGCTTCGTATGATTTCCGGTATGCGCAGGCTGATGCGGTCATTCGCTACGAAAATGTGTATCCCTTCGAAAATTATCGAAGCAGCTTCCACAAATTCCAATTGAAAGGCAGTCACCTCACCCTGCGTGCCTATGCTGGGAGCGATGCCGCTGGCGATGCCTATTCCATGCCCATCGCAGGAGCGGTGGTGCAGGAAGAGATCAAGTCCACCAATACCTGGGGGATCGAATATGGGACGGCTTTGCGTGGCGAGGTGCCCGGTATTGCCGCAGGCGACCACAGTGCTGCGCGTCGATTTGCGGACCGCGACATGCTACAGCCAGGAGATCCCAATTTTGAAAGCGTCCTTGCCCAGACCCGCGCTGTGCCCATCAGCATTCCAGGGGGATCAGCCATTTCCTATCGGGCATCTTTTGTCCATGCAGACGTGGTCTATGACCTGTCCAAAGAAATTGACTTTGTGCATGTTCAGGTAGGTGCCAACGCGCGGCGTTATCTCCTCAACTCTCGCGGCCATGTGTACAATGATGGCCCTTTGGGGTTTGGCGGACCGATCCATGTGGGAGAAGTCGGGGGCTTTGTGCAGGCTACGAAAGAACTTTTCGAAGAGCGGGTCCTGCTCCGGGGATCGCTGAGGTTTGACAAAAATCAAGCTTTCAGAGGCCGGGTGACACCGCGTGGCTCGGTGGTGTGGTTACTCGGTGAGGAGAAGCAACATGCTTTGCGGGCTTCCGCCCAGACGGGTTTTCGCAACCCCGCCAATCAAGATACCTACGTGGCCTTCGATGCAGGAAATCTCATCTACCTTGGAAATACCCGCGCCAATGTGGAAAATTTTTCCTACCAAGCCAGCGATGAAATCATGTACCGAGGAGCTGATATTTATCAAAATCTCGTGACCAATAGCTCTTATCAGGATTTTATCTCTCAAGGTGGTACCAATCCCGAACTGCTCGAACCAGCGCAGTTGCAATACCTGAAGCAGGAACAAATCACGACGTTCGAAGTTGGCTACCGCGCCCTGCTCACAAACAAAATCTATGGAGACCTTCAGATTTATCACAATCGCTACAGCGACTTTACAGCGAACAAAGTGGTATTCAGCCCAGAACTTCAGATGCCTTTCCTGTTTCTCACCAACATCACCAAGATGGTGACGTCCACCGGCGTCGGCGCAGGTGTCGATGGGGAGCTGCCCTGGGGTTACCGTTTTGGTGCCAACTATACCTTCAGCGCGTATGACTCGCGGGTAGCTGAGGCTAGTTATCCCAATTACTTTTCCGATTTTAATATGCCGCGCCACATGCTGAAGTTCAATATTGGCAATCGGGACATTTATCAGGGGCTGGGCTTCCAGCTCAGATACCGCTGGCAGGACAGCTACATCTTCCAGATGCCCAACGGCCAGGGGCGGATAAATCAATTCCAAATCTTCGACGCCGCGCTCACCTATCGGCTTTCTCCGGTAAAATGCTTGCTGAAGCTGGGCGCTTCCAACATGTTTCAGGAACTACAGTCCCAGGTGTACGGCGGACCACAAGTTGGAGGCACCTACTACCTTCAGATCACCTTTGACGAATTTCTTGAGGGAGCCCCGCGCCGAAAATAGCGAAATCATCTGCGTAGGTCTTTGTACAACTGATCTGAGGATTTTGGTTGATTTTCCGTAAAAATCGGCACCGGGAGTTCCAGATCGCCATGTTGCCAGAAAGCCGAAGCACCTGCTTCGGCTTTCTGGTTATTTGGCATTGATCTGATGAAGAAAAAAATCTGGCGCGTATGAGATTCGCTAGGAATGGGATGTGGCGGAATGGCTCAGCAACAGGTGGCGCCAATTTGGCGCAGTCATCGCCAGAACGAGGAGGGTTAGCAGCAGGGGAATTCCCGTCTCCACCAATTCTTCGGGGCGATTGTCGAGGAATAAGTGAATCAAGAAGATGTTGAGAATGATGGGCAACAGGAGGACCGCACCCAGTAGCCGCGTCTTTGGAATAAGCAACAGCACGCCACTAAGTATCTGTAGAGAGCCGACGACTTTGAGAAATCCCGACTGACACAGGGCCGTGATCAGTTGAATGTATGCCGGTGGAATGCTGCTTTCAGGCCCATACACTTTGCAAGGGCTGAGCCAATGCTTGTTGAGTCCCTTGTAAATGAAAAACAAACCCAAAGCCAGACTTATACCTGCGAGGAGATAGGGGAGGTATTTTTTCATGAAGCATTCAATAGGAGATCTTGTGAAGAAAAAAGGACCGGTAGCGCCCATCAACAATGTGAGGCAAGCACTAGCCGATCCCTCGTTAATTACAACTGCACAGAGAAGCCTGCTGTGAGGAAGCGCGGGAGTCCTACGCGAATCCCCTCTGGGCGGCGGGAACTGATGTAGCGCTGATCGGTGAGGTTTTTACCAGACAGCAAGAAAGTGGTCCTGAGCTGAGGAAATGTGTATTGAACCGTGGCATCCAGCAGGAAATAATCCTCCATTAAGCCACTTCTGCCATTCGCAGCCGGTTCGATGGAGTTTTCTTCATCGGTCATCTGGTCGCCGACATAGGTCGAAGTGATTCTCACCTGCAAGCCTTGGGACAGCTCCAGGCTCAGGGCTGAGGAGAGCAGCAAGTTGGGGGCGTAGGGGGTGCGATTGCCAGCGATGTTCACGGATTCACTTCCAGACACCACAAATCGGTCGCCGTTGAAAAAGGATTCCTGAAGGGTGACATTCAGGTCGAAGTCAAGTCGATAGCCTGCTTGAAGCCATTCTCCGATGGCAAATACAAAGGCACCTTCCACGCCGCGGTGCATGGTTCTGCCGCCGTTGACTTCTCCGACACCCGTGCCACCAGAGGACACCGATATCGGAATGATTTGATTTGAAAAGTCCATCAAAAAGCCCGTGAGCTCCACAAACACGCCCTTCGTCAAAGATGCTCGGGTTCCTATTTCATAGTTCCAGCTCAACTCCGCATCCAGTTGGTATGCCTCTCCTACATTTGAAATGGCATCTTTGATGCGGGGAGGGGCAAAGCCTCTGTGAACTCCCCCAAAAAAGGTAAATCGGCTCCCTGCCCGGTAATTCAAGCCCAACCCTGGGATCACAGAGACCAGATTGTTCGAAGCGACCAGATTTGTGTCGCGAACCTGACTGGAATAGCTCCGCCGGAGAATGTCGCGCTCGTAGTCGTATTGTTCCACACGGACGCCAGCCGTGAGCACAAAGCCGGGGCTCAAGTCCAGCTTATTTTGCACGAAGGCACTGAAAGCGCGCCCAGTTCGGATCTCCTCCTCTACCAAATTACCCGAACGAGCATCGGCCCGGGTTCCGTTGACACGCTGCTCGTTGGCTCGCTCATAGAGATAGCGGACGCCCGAAATGAGGGTGCCGGGCAGTTGGCCCATGGTGTAGTCCCAGTGAAGCCTTGGCTC